>JABHTG010000048.1 GCA_018697205.1 Nitrospina sp.
CTAAAGAACCCATATCTAGATCGGAACGAGATGAAAGAAATATTTTATTGCAAAATTTGCTCAACAGTTTGACCGCCGTCTCTGTCCCCGATATGCCATCATAGGTTAGCGAAAACTTTGGTTTTCCCATTCGCGTGCTTTGACCTCCTACAAAAACAGCTCCAAAAAGTTCGCTGGCACAGTTTCTAAAGTGCCCGTTGACAAAATCAAAAATTTTTTCGATCTCGTCTCGGTGGAATAGGGGGATTCCTTGTTTAATAAATGATTCTAGGTGACCGGTTCCTTGGTGTACAATCGCACGAATACCCTTGCTGTCAGAGGGAATAGGCAATTTCCCTTCGGCGTCAAGAAATACAATTTTATTGAATGGGGACTGCTTGTACCCTTCGATGAGAATGCAGTCGCAGCGCTCTAAGGCGTGTGTGACCGTGAGTTGTTTAAAATCATTATCGGCCAAAACCCCAAAGTGGGCTGAGTCATTGATTGCGACAATGCCAGCCCCCGCTTCGCGGACTCGAGCGGTGTCTTTTCCCGTTTTATCCATTCTAAAACGGTGCGAATCGTGCTTGTAATAGCCAACTCGAATTTTTTCTTCACGGAAGCGTTTTACAAGCCTCTCAACAAGAGTAGTTTTACCAACACCAGAAAATCCCGCGAAGCACAAAAACGGAGTTTTAAACTGTTCCCAATAACTGTCCATAAGGTCCAAATATTTAATCAACTATAACCGGAGAGGCGCCTCTTGATCGAGGTCTCAGTAAGGTTATATAAATGACTAAAAAATATAGTTTTAGCTATTATTTCCGATCGCCCAGTTCCTGTCAACCGTTTATCTGGACTCTAAATTTTTGGATTAGGTTTGGACTCATAAGTGGTCATTATTTTTGTTTTTTTTAATTTAGGATGGGTATTGAAATTCATGCTGGTCCCTATTTAAAGGGAGATTATGTTGAATTTGCTTGGTTTGACAATTATTTGTCTATTATCTACAATGATGATCATTACCACTGTTTAAAAGTAAGGTGGCCATTTGTTTGTTAAGGGAGAACCATCCGCTTGATTTTAATCCCACTCTGTTGACCCTATCCAAGAGGAAAGTAAACGATGAAAGATTTAACCCACTATCTGGTGGTTATTTTGTTGAGTACACTATTGTTAACAAAACTAGTATCTGCTCAAGAGATTGCGTTAATTGAAACTAAGTTCGGGAAGATAGAAATGGGGTTTTTTGAAGATAAAGCTCCGGGCCATGTTAAAAATTTTAAAGATTTAGCCAAGAAAGGATTTTATGATGGAACTATTTTTCACCGCGTGATTCCTGGTTTCATGGTTCAGGGAGGCGATCCTAATACAAAAGGCGATGACCGGTCGACCCATGGAATAGGGGGTCCTGGGTATTCCATCAAAGCTGAATTTAATGATACCCAGCATAAAAGAGGTATTCTTTCGATGGCACGTTCCCAAGACCCTAATAGCGCGGGCTCGCAGTTTTTTATAGTGGTGAAGGATGCCGGCTTTCTTGATGGCCAATACACGGCATTCGGCAAGGTCATTTCAGGGATGGATGTCGCGGACCAAATCGTTAATGCTCCCCGTGATTCACGGGATAATCCAAATGAGCGTATTGAAATGAAAGTGAAAATTTTAAGTCGTTAATTATTATTATAATTTGTTTTTATAGTTAGGAGTTTTTATGTCTAAAGAGGTGGCTGTAATAGAAACATCACTAGGGAATATCGAGTTTGAATTTTTAGAAGATAAAGCTCCTGAACATGTTCAAAACTTTAAGAATCTAGCCAACGGTGATTTTTATCATGACACTATATTTCACCGGGTAATACCGGGTTTTATGGTTCAGGGAGGCGATCCTAATACAAAAAGCGAGGATCGTTCGTCTCATGGAACAGGTGGACCAGGGCATACCATTAAGGCCGAGTTTAATGATGAATCCCATGTTAGGGGAATCGTATCCATGGCCCGCTCTCAGGATCCAGATAGCGCTGGATCCCAGTTTTTTGTGGTGGTCAAAGATTCAGACTTTCTCGACGGTCAATATACAGCCTTTGGGAGAGTGATTTCTGGGATGGATGTTGTGGATAAAATTGTTGAATCCCCAAGGGATAGCAATGACAACCCTAATGAGCGCATTGTAATGAAGGTAACCATAGAATCTCGCTGAGTATCTGGTTAGATTTGGTTTAGGATTGGGAAAAATTATGGAACAAGAATTTAAGCTTAGCGTATATGAAGTCATGCAGGACCCAACTCCATCTGGACGTACTTCAGAGGATGGTTCTCCAGCTGGAGATACGATCCGAAAGCTTATTTTAGATAATTGGGATAAATACGAAAAAGTGAGTGTCTATTTTGATGGCATTATGCAAATGACAAGACCATTCTGCGATGAAGCATTCGGGAAAATCATGGAAGAGCATAGCCTAGAGGAGTTCAATAATAAAATACATTTTCCGGACTCTAACGATCGTATTGTCAAGCAACTTAACGATGCAATTAAAATAAGAATGAAAATCATCAAATCGAAAAAAGAGAGAGACGATCTGACCGCAGGAGGATAGACTTACTATTTTTTGAGATCAGGTAAGTTGGCTACTTGATTTTGGTTATTTTTTCTACTTCATCGACTACTGCTTCGGCAAAGGCTAAGCTAACAGACGAATCTTTTCCAATTACAAGTCTTTCGTAGACAATTAAGTCTTCATTGCTTAAAAGGGCTTTGCCTTTTTCAAGAATTTTAAGGAATGGTTTTTTTGCGGTACTCTCGTTTACAGGAACTTCCAATGCTTCCACTAGATTTGCTTCAGCAAGGCAGCCAATACCTTGGCCTATAGCAGCAACTACAAATTCGCTTTTATAGCGATCAGTGATTAGTAAGCGAACAATTCTATCTTCCCAAAGATAATTTTTAGCTCCAGTTCCGCCCACAACAACTACTCCTTGGAACACAGCCTTAACTTGTCTTGTCCCAGTTCCACCCGTCACATAGCTATCGCCTGTAATTCCTTCCATTGAATCAACAATAAGCCGGTCTGGCATACGTCGTCCTGTTTTCATTCCCACGGCTTCCTTCATTTTGCTTGAAGCTATAATAATATTTGCGTCTTCGCTTTTAAAAAGCTCGTAAGGAATTTCTAGTTCTTCTTCATCGTAATAATCTTTTGGCATGATTATTAAAATATTTTTTCCAGTCAAGCGTCCCATAAAACGAAAACTCCTTTTAAGTAAATATGAATCTAGTATTCTTAAGTATATCTGAAAACTAGTTTTCTAGAACAAAGTAAATCTATAGTGTTTCGAAAAAGCGAAGACGTGTGGTCACTATTTTTTAGGTGTGAGCATAGATCTGGTTATGTGAATTTAACTGAGTGAGAGAATTTTTCTCGCTTTGGAAAACCAGGGTTTGTCTGAATTCTCCTCTGAAAGCTCCATGAAAGCCTCTTCATAATCATCAAACCAGTAGGCATCAGGGTTTGATTCAAATACAAGGAACTTCCCGTCATTTTCAACATTGGCTGAACGATTATATTTAAAGAAAACCTGACTCCCTGAAATTCCGACCATTTCAATCTTCCCTGTTTCATGTGACATTACTAATCTAGCTCTTTTAGCAAGCCCTGAGCATTTTTTTCGTGCCTCCTCAAAAATTTCATATCCCTCTTCGACAGGAATAGCAAAAGGCTCATTTCCTAGTGTTGGTCGGCAGAGAAAAACGTAATAAGGCGGAACACCTATAAAAGACAATCTGTTGAATAATTCTGCCAAAACTTTTGGGTTATCATTTACCCCTTTAATTAAAGGGGTTTGGTTGACTACAACGGCTCCAGACTGCATCAGCATATTAAGACCTTTTATGGCAATTTCAGTCAGTTCTCTTGGATGATTAAAATGAGCCATAATATAAATTTTCTTTTCACTAGAACTGTAAGTTCTAATCATCTCGTGTAACGAGGCATCGTTGACGATCTTGTGTGGATTAAATGCGGGGATTTTGGTTCCAATTCGGATGATTTTCACATGATCAATCTCTCGAATTTTTTTAATGATCGGTTCCAATTTGCTGGTAGACATGATCATAGGATCTCCACCAGTCAGCAGGACATTGGTTATTTCTCGATGTTTACGAATATATTCTAGGCCTTCACTAATATCTTTTGTGACTTCATCATTTTCATCCATAAACAGTCGCTTACGAAAACAAAATCGACAATAGGCGGCACAAACTTCATTAACGAGAAGAAGGGCTGTAGATGAGTATTTATGCTCCAAACCTTTGACTTTAGTGTACTTTTCTTCGTTTGAGGCATCTAGATCACCCCAGTCGTCCAGTTCTTGAATATCTGGCATTACAATACGACGAATTGGGTCGTTTGGGTCATTCCAGTCTATGAGTGATTGATAGTAATCATTAGTTCTGAAAACGAACTCCTCGTTGACTTTTTCCAAATCGCTTCTTTCGGTTTCGCTCAATTGGGGAATTTGCGCAAGTTTAGTTAAATATTTTGGGGGCTTAACCATCTTCTTTCCATTCTCCGGAGTATAGTTTTTATTATTATCGGACTCGCTAAAATATTTTTTTTCACCCATTTAATCACAACTCCTTCAGAAACAAATATTGTCAACTTAAAACATAGATAGATATATTGGGGTTTTAACGATGAGAACCTAAGGGCCCATGTCCCTTCCCACTTCTTTACAAAGGAAGAGGCGACGATGGTGAAATATTAATAACACCGAGCCTCAGGGTTTGATATATAAAAATAATCAAACCAATTCGTCAATTGAGGAGTCCCATCCTAACCTTTCTGGATCATGATGGGCAAGAAAAAATTTAGGTTTTAGGAGTAATTAATAAATGATTTTTTGTGTAAATATTTGAATAGTAATGTGTTGGGTGGAAAGTAATTTTTTCTGGTTAATTACACCGAGTGAGCTAAGGGTGCTCAAAAAATAGAGTTTACCCTAGGATTTGATGATACTTGCCTAAACTAAAGGGTTAGGTGTTTTTCTTGACAGGTTAAATGAATTCTTATATGGTGCCATCTTTCGAGGTGTTTAGTTTTTATGCTTGTTTGCTTTCGGGTTAGGCATATAAGGGATAGTGGAGTTTAAGAGTGAAGAGCCTCATGGTTTTGGGGTTTTTATAGAAATTATTATTTTTGCATTTTTTAACAGAGGAGACGATTCGATGAAAAAGCAGTTTGTTTTGTTTATTGCTGTAATATTTACGTTCCTGATGGTCAGTTCAGCTTATGCAAAAAAAGCGGAATGCCCACAGCCTAGGAAGACTAAGTCTGCTCCTGCTGCAATCGCAAAAAAAGATAATAGCGCTAAGGCTAATAAAGCCAACGGGAAAAAGCTTTATAACAAAACAGCTAAGCCAATGGCTTGTAAGATGTGCCATGGAGATAAGGGAGATGGACTGGGCAAATTAGGCGCTGCATTCAAGAGCCCAGTAGCTCCGAGAAATTTTACTTGCTCTAAAACAATGGCAAAGGTTTCCCCAGGTCAGATGTTCTGGATTATTAAAAATGGTTCCAAGGGAACCGGAATGGCTAAGATGAAGCTTAAAGATAAGGAAATATGGGATGTTATAAAATATATCCGAGAAGATATTATGAAATAAATATATCTTTTTTTTCATAAGTTTTAGGGCAGACCGCAGCTTTGCGGTTTGCCCTTTTTTTTTGTTTAATCTTGATTTTGAGAACCCGTGAAATAATTTTTCCCGGAGGGGTTGATTGCTTTTTGAACTATGTTAGCGTTGTTATATACGGTTAAATCATTTTAAGAGTCTCTTTTCGGATATTTTAGATAAGGAATAATAAAATGAGAGTAGCGCACATTTTGATTTTGGTTATCTTCATTTACGCACAGTTTCTGATATTTGTTTTTGAGTCAGAAGGTCAAACTTCTTTGAAAGAAGGTTTAATACAAGTAAATACTCTGGATGATATTCCAAAGGAACCAGGCTGGAAAAATCCGTCATATAGAGGCTGGGAAGTGTTGAGTATCCCAGGTCTTATTTCAACATACTATGACCTTGATTTGGATGGAAACCTTGACTACATGGTGACTCGAAAAATTGCGCGTAAGGCTTCCTCTGAGGAAATAGATATGACTCAGGCGATAGAGTTGGCTCAGTATGATCATCAGGCGGTTTATTTTTCAAATCCTGTGATTTATTTTGCCAGCAAGTACCCGTTATTTTATTGCAAAGGACTTGATTATAGAAAAAATTGTAGAAATATTTGGGTTGATATTTCAGAAGATGGGTTAAATGGCAATGAAGAGGTATATACACTTGGTTCACCCATGCAGAACACAAATTAGTAAGCTTGTTTTTTCTAGTTTTCTGATTCTGTTTTTATTGTTAGCAGGATCATCTGCTTGGGCGCATTCAAATAATAAGCATGGTGATTCACCGGTGTCATCCAAGGACCATCATGAAGAGCATGCTCCTCCTGGGGCAGATCGTTTTACTTTAGGTGAAACGGTATATAAGCATATGTGTGTTTTTTGCCACGGTACTGATGGTAACGGCGGCGGTAAAGCAACAGCTTATCTTTACCCTTGGCCCCGCGATTTCCGCAAGGGAATATTTAAACACCGAACAACTCCTCCTGGTTCTATTCCGCTGGATAAAGATATATTTCGGACTATACAAAAGGGTGTTCCTGGAACAGCTATGCCCGGTTGGAAGAATGCTCTAAGTGAAGAAGAAACATGGTCTGTAGTTCAGTATATAAAGGGGTTTTCTGAACGATTTAAAAGCGAAACTCCGAAACCAGCCATTGACCCTGGAACACCCCCACCCATCACTACAAAATCGATAGCCGCTGGAGAAAAACTCTATCGTGGGATGCAATGTCAGGGTTGTCACGGAACTGATCTGAAAGGGGATGGTGAACAAGCTGTAGATCTTTTTGATATATGGGACCACCGAGTTTTTGTATACGACCTGACGAATCCCAATGCCTATAAATTTGGATATGAGCCGGTAGATATTTATTCAACATTGACCGCAGGAATTGATGGTACTCCGATGAAAAACTATGGTCATTTGACAGAAAAAGAACGCTGGGCCCTCACTGCTTTCCTTCAATCTAAAATTGACGTTAATCGTAAGAAGGATTCGGGATATGAAATCGACCTCCATTCCACCAAGATTAGTGAAGAGTTTATTCTCGACCCGCATCACGAATTGTGGGAAGATATTCCTGAAAAAATAGTACGACTTCTTCCCCTCAACGCACGAAAATTGCCAATTAGTCATATCAAAGTTCGGTCAGCCCTAAATGAAGATGCTGTTGCTTTTCGATTGGAGTGGCCCGATCCAGTTCCAAACCGCACATCTAGCCGTCATCAAGACTTTAAAGATGCAGTAGCTGTTCAATTTGCTCTTGGAGATGTATTACTTCATACACATGGTCACAATGAGCCATTTTTTGGGATGGGTAACCGAGGGAAAGTGGTTAATATCTGGCAATGGCGAGCGGACTGGCAGACGGAAATCGAGACTAAAGAAAAGATCGAATATGCTACTAAGGGCATGGATCTTGACGCAATGATCTTTGGTGGCGAAGCTAATCCGGTTGATGCTCTAAACCCATTTAGAGATAATCCTGTTGAGGAAATGAACGCTGAGGGTTTTGGTACTCTTACGCCACAACCACGCACAAAACAAAATGTTTTAGGTAAAGGTGTATGGAAAGATGGATATTGGTCAGTGGTTCTTTCCCGAACCTTAGATTCTTTAAATAAATGGGATAAGCAGTTTACGAAAGACCAACCAATCCTCATGTCCTTTGCTATTTGGGATGGGTCTGAGCAAGATCGTAACGGCAGAAAAGTTGTATCTATGTGGCAAAGACTTCATTTACCTTGATGTAAGGCTTCGAATCGTTCATAGTATTCATTCCCTAGAAAAATTACCCGACTATTGTGGGGTGCTTTGTTGATAACTTTTTTAAAGTTTATAAATTTAAGTAATTGTGTTTGGAGGAGTCTGGTATGTCAGATGAAGATCAGGAGCATAAGGAAAACTCGAATGAAGAGGAGTCTTTAGAATTAATAGAGACTGAAGAAGATGAGCTAGATGAGCTGGAAGTAGACGAGTCTGACGAATTTGACGAGTCGGAGGAGTTAGACAAAGTTGATGATGGGAAAGTTCCTGAGAAAGGGGCTTACCTAATAATTGGCCAAGGAGATTTTTCTACTGCAATGTCTAACCGTGGCGCGGATGACCCAGGAGATAACACGCTTTCAGCTCCTCAGGGTGTTTGTAAGTTTGGGGAGATGCTATTTGTATCTGACACAGGCAATCATCGTGTTTTAATTTGGGATCAGTTCCCGGAAGAAAATGGTGAACCTTCCAATGTTGTTCTTGGTCAGGAGGACTTTGCAGACTGTCTTGAGAATAGAGGGCTTTCGACGACTCTAGATGAAATGACTTCTGGGTTGGGTGATGAAAATCTCGATGGATTTACGATTAGTAAGGCAGAGGAAGATACTTTGTCTTTGCCGGCCGGACTTTGTGTGATTGACGGTAAGCTTTATGTTGTTGACAGTGGGAATCATCGCGTAACTAGGTGGAATGGTCTCCCTTCCGATGATGGAGAGCCACCAACTCTTGTTATGGGGCAGGATAATCTAGAAGAAAATGAAGCTAATCGTCAAGGATTGGTTGGATCTGGTTCCTTATTTTTTCCTGCTGGAATTTGCTCAGGTGACGACCAACACGTTTTCGTTGCAGATAAAGATAACCATCGAGTTTTAATTTGGAAAAAAGTGCCTTTCTCTGACGGCTGGAATGCAGATATTTCTCTTGGCCAAACAGGTATGGATGAGAGGGATGCCAATCGAGGAGATTTTGACAATGTTCAGCAGGACACTTTAAGCTTCCCAACAGGGGTTTTTTATGACGCGGAAAACGACAAAGTCTTTGTTGTTGATCAGGGGAATAATAGAGTTCTTATTTGGAATAGTCTGCCACGTGACACCGGGCAACCAGCAGATGTAGTGATCGGTCAAAAAGATTTTGTTTCACGTAGTCCTAATATGGGAAAAGGAGAAAATAGAGCCAGCCAAGATTCTATGTACTTCCCTAGAGATGTGGTTGCGGGAAATACAGGGTTGTTTGTCTCGGATAGTGGGAATCATAGGGTGTTGTACTGGAAAGAGATTCCAACAGAAAATGGGCAACCAGCTGATATGGTATTTGGGCAGACTAATTTCTTTGACAACAAATATAACCGCTATGGTCAGGCTAACGCTTCAACTTTAAATGATCCTTCTGGGCTGTGGTTGGAGGAAGAAGAAAACCCAGAATGGACTCCGCCCGAAGAGAATTCTCTAGCCGAGGGACAAGAAGAGACTTCGGATGAATCTTCTCCTGAGGATGGTGCTGGAAAGAATATTGAGGAAGAAGAAATCCCAGAATATTTATTCAAAATTTTCATTGCCGACCGCGGAAATTCTAGGGTAGTCGTGTGGAATGAGTTGCCCGTTTCTCAGAATGAAGAGGATGAAGATGAAGGCGATTATATTGAGATAGAAGATGACAATCTTCTTATAGGTGAAGACGATGACGATGATTACGCCATAGATGAGGAAGATGAAGATGGCTCGCCAGAAGAATTACCTTCAGTCTAAACTTCTTAGTTAGGTTTCATTTAAATAGACCGTCTCCGCTTCTGCGCGGGTCGGTTTTATTTTTTTATCAATTGTTGGATTTCTGGTTATCTGTTTGCACTTCGTCCCATTTAGTGACAGGTACTTATAGGGCTTTTTCTTGAGCGTGCTGATTTTTTTTAACCGCAATAAGGGGGGATCCCTTCCTCAACCCACTTCCCAGATTTTCCACTTTTGAGGTTTTCTAGGTTTTTCGAAACCCCTGCCATCATTACCTTGCTTGATTTCTCAAATTTAGCCCTAATTTCATTAGGTGAATCGGTTAGTAAGTTCCCAAATTTTGGTTGGCATTTAAGGTTTCCAACATCACAGCAGGGAGTCATCTCTCCAGTTTGAAGTACTGTCATAATATCTATAGAGCCTCTTGCCGCAGGGCAATGAATAATGTAAGGGTTTTTGGGGAAAGGAATTGATGTCATAGATCGCTTTCCTTCTGTATCTACCTTAAATGCTGGAAGTAGACTAAGACCCAAGGTAAAGTTTTCACCGTGAGCAAAAGCCTCTGTACCTCCCATATGAGTTTCGTAAATTGTTTCGTCGCAATTGGTTTGATTTTTTACCAACCAAGAAACTTTTTCGTTATATTCTTGAAGAAATTTTGCCACGTGCTTGAAGTTTTTTCCTTCTTCATTAAAAAAATTTGTTAATAGTTGAGTTTGTTCTTGTAGATGGATTAGATTCTCAAAGATAATATTGACAATCATCCGATTTTGCAAAGTGATTAATTCTTTCAATAGCGGTTTTTGATATTTTTCCCAGGCGGTGGGGTATAAGGTGATGTCTGCTCGGCCTCCTCCTCTAATGACCTCAGTTAGCCTCAACCAACGCTTTGATGATTTAGAGTTTATCTCAAGGTTAGTATGTATGCATACGGAAGGAGATGCTGATTGGAAAATATTAACAATTTCAACTATAAATGGGTTTTGCGTAGCCTCACCACCAGTTAAATTTATTTCCTGTTGTGCTAGGGCATTTAGTGTGTCGATTTGTTTAATTTTGGTAGCCATGAGACGGGCTTGATCGGGGGTCATGTGCCAGTCAGATTTTGGGATGTCAGCCAATGGTTCATAGACATGGCAGTCTATACACTCATCTCTGTTGTAGCGATTACAACTAGCTTCTACAAAAATACTAAGCATCGGATATAATTAATATTAAGAGGTAACCTTCGCTAGTGATAGCTTTTCCCCCAATTGATTTAAATAGAAGATAGGGACACTTTTAACTTTATCGTGATTTCACCTGATGGACTTCGCAAAACAGGTCACTATGCTCCTTAGCATAAATTCATAATAACAAATGAAATAGGATCGGTGGAACCTTTAAAAAGAGGAGTATATATTTTCTCATCATATCCTAACTCGGCAAGATCAGTTGAAACTTCCATGACTTCTTTCTTGGTAACGTAGGCTACAGTATCTGGTACTCCATTGGTGCTCAATTTGGCTGCCAGCTCTTTTATTTGTTTTTGTTTACTACTTGGAGTTCCTTCCATTACGTTATATTTCATTTCAGACGGGTAATTATTTTTATAAGCTTTATTTAAGATGTTTAATGTTTTAAGCATAAGAATATCTCTATCCCATGGAGGCATGTTAGGTGCACCACTATGAGTTTGGACTAGCTCCACTACGCTAATAACGCTGTCTTGTAAATGCCTTCCTACATAGCTATGTTGGTGTTCTTTTTCAACAGACGCAAATCCTTCTGCATGAGCCCACTGGTTTAATAACTCAAAATTTACCATGAAAGTGTATTGCCCTCCATAAAGGTTGAAGTAGGGGCGTTCCGAAAAGTTAAGTTCTTGCATGGAATACATGCCGTAGTCCATTCCCGTGTAACCAAGTCCATTTTGTTTGAGAAGGTGGCGTGCGCGTTTAAATGTTGCCAAAGCTCCAATATTAACTGGAATGGGGATTTCGTCTACTAAAAGACTCATATGTGCTTCCAAGATGTTTGCTTGAGGCCACTCATCAATAGTAACCCTTTGGTAGGTTCTTTCCCAGATGATAAATTTTAATAAATTAGGGTAGCCTTTTAATAAATTAAGGTTTTTTTCATTGAAAGGCTTGATGAAGTCTTCGATATTCATTCTTGCCGCTACAGGGTCAATTAAAGGTTGGATATATTCTTCATAAAATGACCCATCTCGCTTTAGTAAAACTTTAGTTGAAAGGTCGTCCCAAATTTCGTTCGAAATGATTTTATTGATCGCTTGTTTTTGAAAGCAATTCATACGGTTCGCATCAACCTGAACCATGAAAAACTTCCCTGCATGTTTTTTTAGACGTTCGTTGTTACTTGCTCCTTTAAGAATTTCTATAGAAAAGTCGCACAAAATATAACGCGTGCTGGGGTAGACCTGTCCTTTTATATCTAATGACTTGAGATGACTTAGGAAACAACCTGCTAGATTTCCATTTCCAACACCCCACTCCATTATAAAGTGCGTCTCGTTTGAGTTCGCTTGCTTAAGCGCTTGTTTAAAATAATCTTCGGCTAATGCGTGAGCTAATCGATGGTCTTGGCTAACATAAGTTTGGAAATGGTCATGGATATCCGGTCCTTGAATCCCATAAAAAATTTCATTAACGTGTGTTTGCCATTCGTCGGCAGGTTTGAAATCGCCTAGAGGAAGAAGGTGGGCCTCAGCATTCATAAGATCTTTCCCTCAACTAATCCTAGAGTCTCAGGATGTAAGTTCTTCCATCCCTGGGCTAGCAGTGTCAAGGTTTCCGCCTGACGCAAGTTGGCCAGTGGATGAAACGCCTCCAGGAATATTGGTCTGATTTTCTTCTTGTGGTCCTTGGTTCATTAGATTTTCATACTTCCTGAATGCTTCCTGCGCATCCTCCATTCGACCAATCTCTTTATAACAACTGTAAAGATTCATCCAAGCGAGGGAATCACTTTGATTCATACTGGTTGCCAGCTTAAATTCTTTGATAGCTTTTTCAATTCGCCCTATCGTTGCATACAAACTGCCCAAGTTTGTGTGTGGTAAAGAGTAGTCGGGGTCAATCTCGGTAGCTTTTTGAAAAGCCTCTATCGCTTGATCTGTCATGTTCTGTGCTGAGTAGCAACTTCCCAGATTGCAGTATGCTTGTGGGTCTTTTTCATCAAGTTCTATAACACATAAAGCATGATTGAGTGCTTCGTCATAGTTTTCTGAATTAAAATAGGCAGTGCTTAAAGCGGATCGAAGTTCAATGTCTTCGGGACTAAACATTAGTATTTTTTTTAGAGCCTGAATTTCCTCGTCATATTTTTTGTCCATATCGTAGGCAGCGGCAAGATTAGCGTAACCCAATCTATCCATTGGGTCGATTTCTACTACCTTCTTAAAAGAACGGGCTGCGCTTTCATACATATCCTGAAGCATGAATACACCACCTAAGTTCAAATGTACTTCAGGATCCTCGGGAATTATCTCTGAGGCGCGGGACAGTTCTCTTACCGCTTCGTCTTCGTGGTTAGACATGGCATACGCAGTTCCCAATAGTTTGAAGGCAGGCCCATTTAGCCTGTCACGACTTATTACTTGCTTAAGTTGTTTGATTGCTTCCTCCAACTCACCCCCATCAATAAAAAGCCTTCCCAGCTCCAGTTGAAGGTCGATGTTGTCTGAATCGTCTTTAAGTAGCTTTCGGACTTGACGAACCCTCTTTGAAATATCCATCTCGCGTTTGAGTTCTTCCGGATCGCGGACCCCTAGCTCCTGAAATATTTCAGGGTCTATTTTCATTGTGGTCCAGCCGGCTCCTTTATCTCCCTCAGCTCCCATGATCTAATGAAACTCCGTAAGTGGTAGTAATTTATTGATAATTAGGATTTAAGGAAGATTTTAGAAGATATTTTTAAGAGTGTCAAGAAACTACGGATGGTGTAGCTTTTTAAGTAGATTGGGTAAGTGGGCGAGCCATGTTTAAAATTTCTTCTCGGCCATAGTGGTCTAAGTAAAGGAGGAAGTGCTCGCGTGAAAGGTAATTCCAGATACTACGCGATGGGAAATTTGATTCTATGATTTTTTCAAAATTTTCGTAAACATCGAGAACTTCGTCTTTAGACATTCCCTTTTCGATTTCGTAATCAAAAATGATTGCCATATCTCGATCAGGGTCATGTAAAATTTTGTTTATTTGAAACTTGGCTGGATTGTGGTAAATCGCGGAATCCTTTTCCAGGGAAAAAATTGACTGCCCAATTGAATGAATAGTACCTTCACCTAACTCGCCATGATGAATTGTAAAATCAATGGTCTCTTGGGCCTCATGTTTTTCTTCCGTAGGGAACCCGAAGAACAAATATAAGTGGTTCCATATCCCAGCGAGGGAGCTATTCCTTAGGACCCTTTTTTCTGTTGCTTGATTACAGCCTTTCTCGATGATGGAAAGTATTCTATCGTTTGCGCTTTCCAGCCCATAGAACAACATTAAAAAACCAGCGCGGTACATATTTTCGAAAAGTTCGACTGTCTCAACTGAGTCAGACTCAAACTTAAGCATCCCTAGTGCTCGCATTTCAACACCCTTCGACAGGATTGCTTTAGACATCCGATCAAAGGCATTTGGAGAGATCGCTTCATCCGAAAATGTAAAATATTTCGTATTGTATTTCTTCCCAAGATAATCGAGCTCTTCGGCGACCCTTTCTTCATTCTCTTTACGATAGTGCGAATCATAAATGAAGCTATGGGTGCAAAATGTACATTTGCCCCAGTAGCAACCTCTACTAGCCATATAAGGTAGAACTGGGTATGGCATTAAATACTTATTCAAAGGTAGATCATCAAAGTTTGGGCAAGCTAATTGATCATATGAAAGTGCTTTGGCGGCTTCGTTGCGCACAACCTCATCGTTTTTAAGATAAATTAGGTTAGGAACTGTATCTAATGGTTTTTGGTCTTTGAGCTGAGTAAGTAGTTGGTCTAAAGGATGTTCTCCTTCGAACAAAACAATACTATGAAACATTTGATTAAATAGTATTTTTTTATCTTCTAGAATATCTTGGTGCCTAGCAAATACGCTTCCTCCAATTACAATATGGAGGTGGGGGTAACGAGTTCTAAGAATTCGTGCCAGCGTTAGGCCTGGTATTACCTGGCCTGCATGAATGATGGAAATACCTACCAAACCATATTGGTTCCAATCAGCCTTAGAGAGCAGGTCGTTTTCGTAAAGTTCTAAAAAAGGATTTTTTACTGCGTCTTGAGTGGCAGTAAGAATTCCTTGAAGGTTTTCTTCTGGGTTGCCTTTCATGAAAAAGGAATCTAGATCAAGCTTGCTTGGATAGTGGGCATAAGAGATTAGTTGCATTGCAACCTTTAATGTTGTGTAAGCTTTTTTATACTCTTCGAACTGGAAAAAACGTTCTTCATCGCGTAATACTTGCTTGGCGTCACTTATTTCTGAAAAAATAGTTTCTAGATAACCAGTGTCTTCTATTATTTGTTGGTGGATAGGCTCGATTTCGAGTTCTTCGGGGGATTTAATCGATTTTGAGAGTCTTGATATGATTTTCTTGACGCAGCGTTCAAGATAAACTCGGGATAAAAATAAATCATAGCTCTCAACATTAAAGTCGAACTGATCCACCTCATGTCCCTTTTTTTCAAGGTAAGCCTTAAGCGTTGGTAACGCTAAATATGGCTGACTTGGGTACCATTGAGGTGGAAAAACCAAAGCCGTTTTCATTTTGGAATTCCCTCTTGATCCATGCGCGATTGCTTCTCAATTAACTCTTATAAATGTCTTATAAGTCAAGACTATATTAGGAGATTTAGACTGTCAACGAAGCATTTGATACTCTGATCATATGTGCGATTTAATATGCTTTTTGGTACATTACAAAAATATGATGATTTACTGTATAACCGATACGTTGTATTACGGCCCTCGCAGTTCTCCTTGACAGGTAATAGTGAAATGACTATACTCGAGACTTAACCCCTAAATATATTGTAATTTATAGAGTTGTGATTAAATTTTATCACCGATATTGAGGAGACAATCCTTTGAGTGAACAGGAAACCGCGGCAAACGAAGAAGAAAAAAAAGACTCTGAAGCATCTGATGTTATAGATGCAGATTCTCTGTCAGATCTTGCAGAACTTGAGAAGATCAAAAAGGAACTGCTTGAAGAAAAGGAGAAAGCTGCTAAGGAACTAGATGCAGGCGAGGAAGAAGATGAAGATTTAAGGGAGGTTGACTATCTACAGAAGTTGATTACCCTTGCTGTAAAGTTTGACCACCATGTGGGAATGTTCCTTATGCCTGCCTATATTGATTGTGGATTAAAGTACGATCACAAGTTAGCAGAGAGTTATATGACCCAGATCAATACAATCGAAGCCTTTTTACGGTTATTAGAAAAGGTAGATGGTGTGACCCGCGAACAGGTTACTAAGGACTGTATTTTAAAGTTGAGAAATACCCTTCAGCAGGTTCATAAAAATCTCATTAAGCCTTTTTACAAGGAAGTTGGTTTGATGAAGAAAAAGCCAAAATCTGAGAGTTTGGAAAACTTTAAATCCAATTGGAATGAGCGAATAGAAGAACTTCAAAAGGCTTGTGATTTTGAGTATCAGGTTCTTGATGTTAAGGGATTTATTATTAGATAAAGTTTTTTGAAATATTGAACCATGACGTTTTGAGGCCCAAGGGAGACAATTAGCAGGCCTTCATAATTTAGTCGGGTTATATTTTTTAAGAATCCCTTTTGGGATAAAGCAAAGAGCCCCGCTTGCGGGGCCTTTTCAGTTTTTGACCATTTTAAAAAATTTTTTTTAAAGAACCGGAGACTTTTGTATGTCGGAAGAAAAGGATCAGGAAGAAAATGTTGAAAATGAAACTAGCGCGTCAGCCCTCGATGCCGCATATAAAGAAACTAACCTAGAAGAAATACCCCAAAAACCAGAAGTTGATCATAGTAAGCTATATATATGGATCGCAGATGCTGGGAATGATCGTATCCAAAAGTTTGATGGGAATGGTAAATTCATTTCTCAGTTTGGTTCTTCAGGTGGTACGCGACCCCCATATAATCCAGGGGAGTTTAAAACTCCGAGTGGGGTTACTGTAGATGCAGAAGGCAATATCTGGGTAGCAGACTCAGGTTGTCATCGTATCCAAAAATTTGATGAAGATGGAGACTTTATTTTAGAGTTTGGGACGGAAGGTTGGGGACAGGATAAGTTTTATTTTCCTGAAAATATTATTGCTGAATCCATGGGGACAATATTAGTAGTAGACTCATCGAATCATAGTATTAAGCGTTACGATGATGATGGAGAATTTTTGCTTGGTTTTGGATACCCAGGTAACTTTGATGGGTTTATGAAGTTTCCCACAGGTGTTGCTTTAGATAAAGAAGGGAAAATTTATGTTGCAGACAGAGACAACCAGAGAATTCAAATTTTTAATGAAGACGGACAATTTGTATCCAAGTTTGGAGAGTATGGATTTGAGGAGGGAAGGTTGAACTTTCCGAATGGTATTGCTGTACAAAATGATGGCACTATAATTGTGGCTGAAAAGAGCCAAAACCGCTTACAAGTTTTTGATCGTGAGGGTCACTTAAAGCAGGTAATAGGTGAAATGGGGAAAAGAGACGGACAGTTTAATTGCCCGTCTTCCTTGGCCCTAGATCCTTATGGTTATTTGTTTGTGGTTGATACGATTAATCAGCGTATCCAAAAATTTGATCCAGACCTTAACTTTGTTGCTAAGTGGGGTGTGATTGGTAAGGAGGAAAGCCAGTTTAAAGATCCTGCAGGAATTGGACTCTCATGGGAACCTGATTGGGCACCAACTGAAGATTAATCATTTTTGAGGCATAAAATTCACAGGGTACTTTATTTTGGAAGTGTTAAATTAAGGAGTTAGGAAGTGGCATGTAAAAGACTGATCAAAAAATTAAATTACCTTTGGTTGTTTTATGCATTGATGGTTTTTTTCTGTGTTTTGTTTCAAACAGAGCAAAACGTATTCGCAGATGAGTCTTTAAAGGGAGGTGATTCTTTATTCGAGAATCAAATTCGCTCTATGACTGCCCCTAAGCCCCCACTGGAACCTTCAGGCGACCCTCGTTATAGGAATAATCAGGATGGTACAGTCACGGACTTGAAGTTTGGGTTGATGTGGAAACTACAAGACTCTTATCAAGAAAAAAAAGAATGGACGAATTGGGAAGTTGCTCAAGTTTACGTTGAGGAAAAGAATGAGCAAAAATTTGCGGGCCATAACGATTGGAGACTGCCAACTCGTAAAGAATTATTAACTCTGTATGAAGAGGATAAAACTATTCCTTGGTTTTATTATTGGACAACCAATGAAGTTCATATGGACCCAATTTTTGGTTACACTAGTTGTTGTTTTTGGACTAGCGAAGAACATAAAGGAGAATACGCTTGGCATGTAAACTTTCTTCGCGGTAAAGCTTATCCAGGTATCAAGAAAGGAAAGAAGAACCAGGCCGCTGGATCGGCTTCTCTTTCAGTTGTTAGACCAGTAAGAGGGACTCTAAAAGTTCAATTAGGGGATGAATTGGAAACAGGGTCTGAACCTGAAGCTGAGCCTGAAGCTGAAGCAGTAACGGAGCCAGAAGTTGAGTCTGAACCCAAGATAGATAAAGTTGATTAAGAAGAGGTCGGGTATTTTTGCTTCTTAGACGGGGAGGTTTTTAAATGAATGAGGACGGTAAAGATAAAACCTGGAAAGATAAAACAGGAAGAAAGTACCAGTCCTACGGTGTTGAACAGAGATTAGAGCGCGAAGAGTCAGATAACGATGAAGAAGATCGCGAAGAGTTGGAAGGCGAACAAGAGAAACTAACTTCGTCTCTTTTAGACGAGAGTGAAGCCATTCAGAATACGACAAGTGCTCAAGGAACTACCGAGATAACGGAGAATGATGAGGATGAAGAGGAGGAGATCGAGTTTGACCTAGAGGCTCAGGTAGAAGAGTTTCGTCAGCAAATTGAAGAAGAACCCGAAAACTGTGTTCATCATTATAACTTGGGAGAAGCTCTCGCTGAACTGGAGCAAACTGATGAGGCGAAGGTCGAATTTGAAAGAGCATTAGAGCTCGATGAAGATAAGGCATTTAGCTCAATTATACATTTTAGTTTGGGTGGGTTATACCACCATGAGTTGATTGCTGGAATTCAAGGAAATGTTGTTCGTAGTTCGGTGGGCTTGCATTCTCAACATAAAGCCGGTTGCCAGATCATTGAGGTTAATGATGATGACTATGAGACTCCTCTAAGGCAGTATGAGGCTGCAATTAAAATGTTAGATAGCTTGCAGGCCGACGAGGAGATTGTTGATCATGTGAAAGAAAACGCACCGATGCAGATTGCTGATCTTTACTATAAATGGGCTTCTGACTTGATAGATAAATCGCGACAGATTGAGCTTTACGGAGCGGAGGTAAAGGATGTTAAGCAAAGCTTGAAATATCTTAAAAAAGCACTCGAATTAAGCCCCAATCATTCGCAAGCTCAGCTCATGGTCAAGTATGCGCGTAAAATGTTGCTGGAAGGCTGGGATATATATGACGAATATGGTTTTGTTGCAAAAGAAATTCAAGGAACGGGTTAATTTAATTTTTTTTAAAATTTATAAAGGGGAAACTAAATGTCTTCGGATAGATTGGATGAATTGATTCGTGACAGATTAAGCCCGGATGGCCAAGTATTAAGCCTTAAAGCTCAGTTTATCCGTGAGGTTGGAGCCAAGGCTCTTGCACAAAAAGAAGAGCTTAGAAACCTTAGAGCTTTAGATTTGACGCAAAATGATATCGGGGACGAGGGGGCTAAGGCCATAGCAGAATCAGATATTTTTTCAAACCTAAGGACTTTAAATTTAAAGTCAAACCGAATAGGTGATGATGGGGCTAGATACTTGGCCAACTCTAAAACTCTAAAAAATCTACGTAGTATGCAGTTAGTGGTCAACGACTTTAGTGAAGAAGGTGAAAAAGCTCTTCGCAACTCTACGGCACTCATAAGTTTAAGCTCATTAAAATTTAGAGTGTGATTCTTTAAGGTTGTTCGCCTAAGTTTTTTAAAGCGCTTTTGTTAAGGTAATCTAGGTCCGAAGTATATATCGCCTTGCTCTGAGCCTTCTTATAAACTCCTTCAGCCCATTCCTTCTCTCCTAGGTTTTTACAGAGATGTTCAGCAAGCCTGCGAAACTCATAAAAGAAATTAGCTTTTTCCTCCGCCTTTTTATAAATTTTCTTTGCCCATGTTACTTCGCAAAGTTTTTTGTATATGCTATCGCCAAGCCAGCGGAATTCATAGCTTAGTTCTGCTTCATTCGCTGCTTTATGATATAACTTACGAGCCCATATTTTATCCCCTAAATTTTCGCAAATGCTATCAGCAAGATTGCATAAATCGAGGCTATCTTTTGCCTTGCTCTCTGCTTTGTAATATAAGTTTTTAGCCCACTCACTATCATTAAATTTTTTATATACTGATTCGGCTAAACTACAGAGGTCGCTAACTTCTTTAGCGATACCTTCGGCTTTATTGTATAGCGCTCTAGTTTTTTGCTTGTCATTAAGGTTTTTATATATGGCATCGGCAAGTTCACAGCAATCAGAATACTCTTCGGTCTTTTCCTCAGCTAAACGGTACACTTTTTTAACCCAATCGACGTCTCTAAATGTTCCTGATATACTGTCGGCAAGGTCACATAATTCGCGAATATTACATGGCTCGTTCGTAGCTTTCTCGTACAATATTTCTACCCATTTATAGTCCTTAATGGTTTCTGAGACACTATACCCAAGCCAATTAAAATCTAGACTGCTTGCAGCTTGGTTTTCAGATTTTTTATATACTTTCCTAGCCCAATTGTTGTCTCCGAGTACCTCATAAATACTATAGGCAAGCCAATTAAAGTCTAGACTATCTTTAGCTTCTTCTTCTACTTTTTGGTAAATGTTTTTAGCCCATTCCTGATCGCCTGCTTTAGCTATACTATCCCCAATTTTTTTAAGATCGCAGGCATCTTTAGCATTAACTTCAGCTCTTTGAAATTTTTCAGTTAGGGCAGCATCATTGCTTTCAGGTTTCTCTAAGTTGTCTAAACTAATATTTATCTTTTTATTCTTTGCAGGTGTTTTGTGTTTTTCAGTTGGGGCAATAATTCTCGATCTAGAATATTCTAGGTAGTAAGTTTTTTCTCCTGCGTAGATAAAGCTTTTCTCGTATTTAGTTTTTGGTAAGTTATCGCGGTTTTCTAGAAATCCAAACTTTTGATTCATATTTTGACATAAAGATTCTGTGTTGAAATATTCAAGAATTTCTTGAGCATATAGCTCGCTATCGGTTGCCAAATAAACACGACCTTCAATAGCAAGCTTTTGCATTATCAAATTAACAAACGTAGGGTTGATCAGTCTTAGTTTTATATGCCTTTTTCTTGGCCAAGGGTCAGGAAAGTTTATATAAATGGCCTCTAGCTCTTTATCTTGAAAGATAGTGGGAAGTTTTTTTTTGGCATCTCCATAAATAACGCGGATATTATTTAGTTTTAGAGAATTAATACGAGCTAATAGGCTTAGAGTGCCATTTTTTGTAAAATCTATTCCTATGAAATTGTTATGAGTTTCTTTAATAGCCATTTCAATTAAAAAATCTCCCATTCCAAAACCAATTTCCAGCTTTATAGGCTTACGGTTACCAAATATACTTCCCCAATCAGGGTGTGTTTCTATATTAATAAGGTTAGGGTCTTGTATTGAAAAACTGTCGCTGGATGGTCTTGCAGTCATTAAGCTCATTTTATACTTTTTAAATTTTATATTTATTCTGAGGTTTGACAGGCATAATTTCTTAACTGTGATTGTTAATCAGATTTGAATGATTTTCAATATTATCGCCACTGAAACTTCTTGTATCATTATAATGATGGTATTTGCCTTTTATATGGGAAATTTCGATATAATAGCAACTTGTTAAAGTATTGAGGTGACGAACTTAGACTGTCTACGTTTTAGATAGCGAAGCGTTAATGATCAGCTAAGTTAATAATCGATCATTAATAGTTAAGAGGTTTTATGCTTAGTATTTTTGTAGAGGCGAGTTGCAATCGTTATGTACGCGATGAGTGTCGGTTTTGCCATGTGTATGCCCCACTAGCGCCCATTTTAGAATCTAAAGAGTACTGGCATATGACGCCAGATACTGCCAAGCTTATGGCAGAAAAAATTCGCTCGATTGAACCATTGAAAGATCTAGCAAAACAAGAAATAAATTTGACTGGTGGTGAAGCATCACAAAATCCGCATATTGTGGAAATTTATAAAGTATTCAAAACTATCTCTGGAAACGTAAGACTTCATACCAATTTAGATATAAACTCTGAAAAATCGAAACGTTGGGAACGTTTAGTTGAAATAACAAGATTGCGAGGCCGTATAGATATTACTCTTTACCCGACAGTATGGGAATCTAGGCAGCAACCATTCTTAGAGAAAATTATTCAGCTACAAAATGGTTTAATTGTGAACTTAATATACGAAAGCTTGGAGGACCTCTTAAAGCAGATAAATATTTTGGTGGAATTTTTTATCTATCAAGATAAAAAAAAATTTATTCCAGTTATGAAATTGCTTAATGAGTTTC
>JABHTG010000106.1 GCA_018697205.1 Nitrospina sp.
AAGGAGGCGTTGGTAAAAAGGGAAAGTCTGGGCTTATTGGACGCGCAAAGAACTTTACAGAGGCATTAAAAGAAAAGGAACGACTCTATTTTGCCGAGCATAAAATAGGAAATGTTTCTGCGAAGTCAGATGGTGTTACATACGAAGCAGCAGTTCCTGCAGACCACGAAGTTTATTTTTCAATTTCGGATAGTACTGTTTATCGAGCTCCAATCATGACTCTAACACATCATGGTGGAGTAGATATCGAAGAACTTCCAGAGGATAAAATTGCAGTAGTACCATTTGACGCTCTGACTGGGCTTAAAGCATTCCACGTTTCCAATGCTCTCGTTGGATTAGGTGCCCCTTCAGAAATTATAAGTTCTTTAGTGCAGAATCTTCCAAAGTTATGGGACCTTTACAACAACTACGGAATGATTATGCTGGAGCTCAATCCAATACGAATGATGCCTGGAAAAGGCGGGCGTTACACTCCCGTAGCTTGTGACTTTAAATGTGCATTCGATCAAGATGATCCTGCTTGGAAGCGCTTAGAACTCCCGTCACATATTTTTGCAGAGGATAACTCCGAGTTTGAGCAAGAGATCAATCAGCTAAGAACTTATCAAGGGCAAAGTGATGTGTATGTCATCAATGATAAGGGTAGTATAACGGCACCTACTTTTGGTGGTGGAGCCAATGCTATGGTTACGGAATTACTAGGTGAGGCGGCTACTATTTCTTCTGATTTTGGCGGGAACCCTCCTTACGAAAAGATGAATGAAATTTCAAATATCACCTTCAAACATTGGCTAGAGCAATCAAATGTTTTATTCATAATTGGAGGCAAAGCTAACAATACAGATATTTACGAAACTCTTCGAGCAATAGGTGACGGCCTTAGATCATATTTTCAAAAAAATGGACCAAAACCCTTGTTTGTTGTAGTTGGACGGGGTGGTCCTAATGTTGTAAGAGGGATGGCTTATTTACGAGATGTTTTAGAATCATTAGGAATCCCTTATCGCTTTTTTGGACACGATAGCGCAATGTCTGAGGTAATCAACTATTCAATGGCTATCAATAAATGGATGATGAATGGTGGCAAGCAAGAAATTGCAGCCAAGATGAATATACAATAATTCAATTAATATCTTTTTAAAAAGTTGAATCGGAGGAAATGAAAAATGCATAAGCAAGGTGTGGGGGAGTTCCCCTACTACGTTGGTATTAATTCGCTTAAAGATCTCGCTACCAAAGATGACAAAGTAGTGGTTCTTAATATTTTAGGTAAGGAAAGTTCAGGAGTTACTCCCATTAGTAATGATTATTCAGGTGGGAATATTGTGTTTGGTACGGGCCCAGGTAAGTCAGGGAAGTTTCTTACTACCAAGAATGCCAAAATTCCAGTTTATAATTCAATTAAAGAAGGAATGGCTGCAGGGCATAAATTTAATACTGTAGTGGTTTACCTGCCTCCTTCAGGTGTAAAAGATGGTATTGCTGAGGCGGTGAGAGCTAACCCTGATCTGAAAAAAGCTATCATACTTACTGAAAAAGTTGCGGTTAAAGACTCGCGTATTATGAGAGCTATATGTCAAACCAATGGCGTAGACCTTTTTGGTGGAAACTGTTTGGGGCTTGCTGATTCATGGAACCATGTTCGCCTTGGCGGAGCATTGGGTGGAAATGCTCCTGAAGAATCATTAATTAAGGGGTCGATCGCACTTTTTTCTAACTCTGGAAATTTTACCACTACAATTGCAGTTTATCTTTCAACTGCAGGGTGGGGGACTACGACCTCAGTATCAAGTGGTAAGGATGTTTATATTCAATATGGACCAAAAGAGTTTCTTTACGCGCTAGATCGAGATGACCGCTCACAGGCGGCTGTTATGTACAGCGAGCCAGGGGGATATTACGAAAAAGATATTAAAACTGACAAACCAATAGTTGCTTGCGTGGTTGGTAGGTGGAAAGCAAAACTGAGTAAAGCATGCGGTCATGCGGGATCACTTGCAGGATCGGGCGATGATGCTCTTGCGAAGGAAAAATGGTTCATGGAGTATTTTGGTGTCGATAGTATTTATACCCCAGAGAATCCAGTTGCTTCCAAAAAAGGAGCGCTAGTAACTAATATAGCTCATATCCCAGAAGCATTAACAGCTGTTATGAAGTTAAATGGCAAAGACCCTGATTTTGCTCCAAAGGGCAGTCTATCCCTTAAGAGCTGGTTTGGTAATAATCAAGGGTTGAATCTTCCTAAAGAATTGGATGTGCCAGTTGTTGAGGCTATTTCTCCTTACAATGAGCAGATTGCAGCTCTTGATAAACAGGTGGGTGCACAGTATCGTAGAGAAACGCTAAAGGACACAAGCGGTGCTTCGATGATGGATCCAAAAACTCAGGTTTCGAAAATCCATCAAACTTCTATTCTTGATGCATCTAAGAAATCATTTGAAGCTAATTTAGTGTTTGCACTATGTCGCGAATATCCAAATGAGTATGGCGAAAAGATAGCAAATATTGCGCTTAACACCTACGTCAACCAGTATGGTCAGGTGACTCTTGCTGCGGCAGAAGCCGCGCGAGAAAATGGAAACTCTCCTAATACAGTGGTCTCAGGAGCTGTTGCTATCGTTGGTAAAAAGATGGTGGAACCTGCAATGAATGCTTCAAGCGCATTGTTGAACTTGTTTCAATTCGCAAAATTTAGCGATACTAATAGTGACTTTGATTACGCCGACCAATTACAGTGTGCTAAAGAATATAAAGATGTTTTGCTAGCAGATTCTAATGATAAGTTTGCTGATAGTTTAGCTGTTTGTCTCAGTAAAGATACAAAGTCCGTTTTTATTAAATTTTTATTGGACTTTGCTAAGCAAGAAAGTGGTAACCCTTCTACTGATGCGATGATCGCGGCTATATGGACAACACTTGCTTGGAGTGGAATGAAATCTAAGAAAATTACTAAAGGGACAATCACCCGTCTCCCTTGGTATTCTCGGATTTATAGCACTATCGTGGGTGTCTCAGCTTCTTCTGATAAACATAGCGAGGATAGTTTCTGTGGGGTAAAACTAGAAGAACTTATTACAAGTTTTTCTTTTACAAGAACAGCATTTTTATCACTTATGGGTCGAGGTCCGACTGACGATGAATTATTTGAATTTCAAGTTCTCCTTGGTTTAATCATTACCAATGGGCCTGGTACGATTTCTGCTCAGGGCTCAAAGGGTGCTGTGAGCGCAGATGGTCCAGAGATGCCAGGACGAGTGCAGGTTAATAAGGCATTTATTGGATTTCTTACACATACTGGTTTTGCACACGGTGGAAACGGCTATGAAGCAGCGGCATTTCTTATAGAACAATTTAAAGGTACAAACCTAAAAGCCGCTGATGATAAGAACCATGGACTAGATCTTGATGCAATGGCACTTGAGTATTCGAAAACTTATAAAGACTATAAGGCTGAACAAAAAGCCATTGGTAACTTGGAATACGCTAAAGTACCCTGTATAAATCACCCAATATTTAAGGGCAAAGATATCAACTTTGATCCGAGAGAAGAATTTGTCCGTAAGCTATTTGAGGAAAAAGGAATTAATAATGTTTTTCTTGATTATTACCACTCAATAGTAAACTCAATGTTTAAAGCTAAAGTTAGTAAGAACGTTTATTGCGTGAATATCGATGCAGTGATTGCTGTGATTTTGCTTAAGATGGTATGGGGGGAATATAAGGCTGGGAAAATGGCAGAGACAGATATAGAAACCTCGAGTTTTTCAACTTTTTTATTTGGTCGTATGATTGGATGTGCTGCAGAGATTGATGATCATACATTTCGTGGCAAAAATATGGACACGCGTACACCAGCGAGTAAATGTTTCTACGTTGGTTAGCGTTGATTTAAGATGTTTAGCCTCTTTCCAGCTCTGGAAAGGGGCATTTTATTTTCTTTCTAGTTAGTTGTACCTTTTTACTTCGAACCTATACATTTGATAGTGCAAACTTTTAGAGATATTTGCTTTTTTTAAGCATATGTCAATTTGTTGTTCCGGTGTGTCTATACCTTTTAGATCAGGTAAAAGAATTCCCTGCTTATCATTACTATTTATGGATAGACCATATTGCTTAGGGTTTAGCTCGTCTGGGCTATCGATCAGTTCAAGGGGAGTAAGTATGTCAACTGAGAATGAAAGTTTGTCTAACTCGTCTATTTTTACAGGTTCAAATCTTGGATCACACGTTGCTGCTCTAACAGCATTCTTAATTATTTCTTTTGCTAGGTTGTCCTGATTAGGTTCAATGGTACCTATACACCCACGCAAATTATTATTTTTTTTAATTTTAATCGATACAAAAACACCAGATCGAGAGCTCATGTTCGAAGGAAGTGGAGAGGGACACGCTAGAAGTTTTTTTTTTAAAAGGTAATAGTGAATAGCTTCTCTGGCAAGCTTGACATATGAATAAGTGGCCATCATCATTCTCCTATTATGCATCTTACAATTTATGTCGTCTTTGAGACAAGAGCCAGAAAGGAGTTTGATGACAAATTAGGACTGAATTAAAGCACGTTCGTATATATAGTCTGCGATTGCATCAAACGATTTTATGAAATCAGGGTTAGGGAAAGTTACAGATCTAATAGATGACTTTGCTTGTTCAAGATAATGGCGTGCAAGCTCTAAAGTGTACTCGACAGACTTAGTTTCTCGCATTCGTTCTAGTACATAATCGAAATCTTCTGGTGTGAGGTTTTTATTTTCAATGAAGCTTCCAATTCTTTTTTTAAGAGGAGCTTCGGAATTTTCGTATAAGTGAAGCAGGGGTAGAGTTACGTGACCTTCTTGGAAATCATTTCCTGGAGGCTTGCCTAAGCTATCTTCTTCACTATTATAATCCATCGCATCATCCATAAGTTGGAATGCCATACCAAATTGTGTGCCAAAGTTAATCAGAGCTTTTTCTTGCTCAGGGTTTGCTTCAGAAAGTAACGCAGCTAGCTCGCAACAAAGAGACATCATTGCTGCTGTTTTACGAAGAATGACATCTAGGCAGTGTGATTCGCTTATAGATAGTTTGCGAGCCTGACTATATTCCATGATCCCGCCTTCAACTAATAACTTGGTTGCTTGTGAAACAGAATTAATTATTCGTGAATCGCAGTCAGAGGCCAACATGAGAATAGATCGAGATATCAGGAAGTCACCCACAAGTATACTAGCATCACTACCCCATTTTGCATTAACCGTTTGACGTCCACGTCTGACAGTGGTCTCATCAACTACGTCATCGTGGAGGAGTGTGGCAGAGTGGATATACTCAACCACTGAACAATGGCGAATGACTCTTTCGTCTATGTTACCGGCGCATAACTTGGTTCCAACCATAAGCAGAAGAGGACGTATTCTTTTTCCGCCATTTTTAAGTAAATAGTCTCCTATGCCGGGTATTAATGGAACGTCCGATTGATAGTTTTCCTGAATGGAGTTCTCTACCCGCGAAAGGTCATCTTTAAAAATTCTTGTAACTTCGTTAAAATCCATAAGAAATTTTACACCTGAGTATGGCTAAACAGTCTAAGGATGTTCACTTCAAATCTCCCATAGTCTGCTGTTTTTTTTAACCTTTTTAAATATAACGATCGTGTATTCTCTTGGGATTTAGTGATTTTGTCAAGGCAATACTTACTGGCTTTATGACTCAATTATCAGTAGTAACCTATATGATTAAAGTTTTAAATTTTGTTGGGATTTAGTGGTTTTGTCAAGGAATACTTGTTGGTTTTATAGCTCAATTTTGAGGAGAGAACCTATATGATTGAAGTATTGAGCCTTATCTGTATTATCTAACTGAGGCGAGTTTATTAAGATAATACTTCCTTATTAGGGACTAAGGTTTGTGAAGGGAAAAATATAAAAAACATTTTACCGGAATTTTAATGTGATCGACCCACCGAAAGTTTCAGTTATAGTGCCCACATATAATAGAGCGAATCGATTGAAGGAAGCTTTAAATTCAATTGTATGTCAGACCTATAAAAACTTTGAACTCATTGTTGTCGACGACGGGTCTACTGACAATACATCAAAAGTGATTCGATCGTTTTCCGGAGCACAATATTTAGCTTTGACGAAAAACTCTGGTGTCTCGAAAGCTCGCAACTTAGGTCTTGCAAGTGCAAAGGGAAAATTTATTTGTTTTCTCGACTCTGACGATTTGTGGGATGTGAATAAATTGAAGATTCAAGTAGATTGGATGGAAAATAATACTAATAGTCAGGCCTGCTATACCGATGAAATATGGATTCGCAATGGGGTTCGCGTAAATCCAATGATCAAACATCTCAAGCATACAGGGGATATATTTCGTTACTGCTTGGCCCTTTGTATAGTAAGCCCTTCTTCAGTTATGCTACGTGCAAACTTATTTGATGAAATTGGAAACTTTGATGAGTCGCTTCCTGTCTGCGAGGACTATGATTTGTGGTTAAGAATTGGTGCTAAATATGCGTTTCACTTTATCGAAAAACCTCTTATTATCAAGCACGGTGGTCATGCAGATCAATTATCTCGTAAGTATTGGGGAATGGATCGATTTCGTGTTACGGCTTTAAAAAAAATACTAGATCAAAACTCATTAGATAATGACCAACTTCTACTGACCCGCGCTACATTGATAGACAAGTGTTCTGTTTTAATTAAAGGCTTCGCAAAGCGCGGCAAAACGAAAGAGGAGTTTTTTTATCGAGAACTCATTGATAAATATAGTTAGAAATCAATAAAGTCGATTATGTTAAAAAAAATATTTTTTATGTTTTTGAGTGCAACCATACTTTTGCTCTCCCAGGACAATTCGTTGCAAGCAAATGAGAAGCCTAGACTGGTGATGGATCGTGTCCTTTTATTTTCTATAAAAATATTAGAAAAATCTTTCCAAAGCGAAAATGCTTTTATACGCAGTGCTTCTGCACGGGCTGCTGGTGAGTCTGAATATCCTGGGCTCATTCCATTCCTAAAAAAAGCAGAGAAAGACTCTTATCATACAACTCGTTTATTTGCCTTGCAGGGGATAAAAAAAATTTCGTTAGATGAAGCTCGGAAGATGTCAATTCGCATGAGTCAGGATCTCAATGTGTGGAATCGTGGTGCTGCTATTGCAATGTTGGGGGAGTTGGGTGATGGGTCATCAGGAAACCTTATTCGACCTCACCTGAAATCACCATATCGGACAGTTCGTTATGCTGCAGCTGGGGCACTATTTAACCTGGGAGATGAAAGTCAGTTAGATGTTCTTTTAGATGGGCTTAAGGGGGGAAACTCAATAGATCGTTATCAGGCCATAGGTTACCTTGGGAGGTTAAATGATGCAAAGGTGACTCATTATTTAGAGGATCTATTAAATGGAGATGAAGATGAGATTATATTTTACAGCTTAAAAGCAATTGGAAAACAAGCTGACAAGGGCATACTCCCTAGGTTACTAAGTTTAACTAGGCATGATAATTCTTCACTGAGATATCAGTCAGTATTGACTCTCGGCGAGTTAAGAGGTGCTTTGGGGCTTGAGGCACTTCGTTCTCTCTGCTCGGATAAAGATGCAATGGTACGTTTGTCGGCGGCGGTGTCTTTGGCTCGAAGAGGGATTGATGAGTGCCGTACAGTATTTTTAGAAATGATTAAGGATCCAGATTATGGGATACGTAGTACAACAGCAAGGATCTTGGGGGAGTTGGATATACCTAATCGAGAGCAGTTGTTTGAGATTGCTCTTATGGATAAGAATATTCGAGTTCGAACTTCAGCTACAAGAGCTGTGGGTATGATGGGTGGCGCTAAGGCATTTCCACTATTATTGAAAACATTAAAAGACTCCCAAGAGGTAGTTCGTACATACGCCGCAGGTAATATCATAAAACTTATGAATCAGTGATATTAATTAAATATTATGCTATTTTTTTTTTTAAACGATTATTGTCCGGTATCCCTGTATTGTTTGTAGTTGCCACGCTTACCTTTATCATTATGCGTGTGGTCCCAGGAGGACCATTTGACCAAGAAAAGAAACTTCCCCCTGAAATTCTAGCTAATCTTCAGGCTAAGTACCATCTCGATGAGCCTTTCGCTATTCAATATCTGTTTTACTTAAAGCAACTAGTTCAAGGCGACATGGGTCCTTCATACAAATATATTGGTCGAGATGTTACTGATATTATTTTAGATACGTTTCCAGTGTCGATAACTTTAGGGGGATTGGCCATGTTAGTTGTTGTAGGAGTAGGTATTCCTATGGGGGTGTGGTCGGCGTATCGACAGAATTCTATTATAGATAGAGCCTGTATGTTTTATGCGACATTGGGAATTTCTGTTCCCAGTTTTGTTTTAGGGACGGTATTAGTATGGTTGATGTCACATAAATTGCAATGGTTGCCTCCCGCGTTGTGGGAAGGACCACGCTACAGTATTCTGCCAGCGATAGCTTTGGGGGCACCTTTTAGTGGGTATATCGCTCGATTGACTCGCTCTGCGGTACTGGAAGTATTAGCCTCAGACTATATTCGAACAGCCCGTGCAAAAGGACTTAGGGAGTCGGTTGTTCTTCTAAAACACACGCTAAAAAATTCAATTTTTCCTATTATTTCAGTATTAGGTCCTTTGACTGCTGGATTAGTTACAGGTTCATTTGTGATTGAATTTATATTCTCTGTCCCAGGCATGGGAAGTTTTTTTATTACCGCTGTGACTAATCGGGACTACCCGCTTATTATGGGGGTAACCTTGGTTTATGCCGTGCTGATTGTTTTTGCAAATATTTTTGTAGATATTGCTTATATGTGGCTTGACCCGAGGGTTAAGATGTGAACTTTTTATCCAAATTAAGTTTTTGTTTTTTAGGGGTAGTTTTTTTTGCTGCAGCCTTCGCCCCATGGGTTAGTCCATATTCTTATGAGACTCAGAATACACTTAATACACTAGCCTCCCCCAGTTTTAGCCATCTTATGGGGACAGATCGATTGGGACGAGATTTGTTTTCTCGACTTATATATGGGGCACGCGTTTCCTTATTTATAGGCGTATTCACTACCCTGCTTGCACTTCTGGTAGGAACAATTTACGGTTCTATTTCAGGTTATGTTGGCGGTCGTTTGGATGGTTTTATGATGCGGGTGGTTGATGTTGTCTTTGCGCTCCCCGATATGTTGATGATCATACTTATTACAGTTCTAGTTGGGCGAGGTGTTTTAGGAATGTTTCTGGCCCTGACGCTCGTTAGTTGGGTAACAGTTGCACGCCTAGTTCGTGGAGAAGTGTTACGAATCAAAGAAAAAAATTTCATAGAAGCTGCTCGCGCTCTAGGTGCAAGCAGTTCAAGAATACTAATAAAGGATATCCTGCCTAATATTTTAGGTTTGATAGTCGTTACCTTGACTTTTAGAATTCCGGCAGCAATTTTAGCTGAATCAACTTTAAGTTTTATTGGGCTAGGGGTAGCACCTCCATTTAGTAGCTGGGGAACTATGGCTAATGAGGGATGGAAGTCTATAAAATTCTATCCCCACCTTATTCTATTCCCATCTCTTGCTATTTTCCTGACAATTTTGAGTTTTAATTTCTTGGGTGATAGATTTAGAGATTATTTAGATCCAAGAAATAAAGCGAAATTTAATTAAGGAAATGGCTTCTGAAGTTAAGAATGGCGTTTGTTCTAAGTGTAGAGGATATTTTCTTTAAACTGGCCACAATTTTGCGGTAGAATAAAGTATATTTTTTATTTAAAAGCATTTGAAAACCCTGAGAGGGTATCAACATTATTGATTTTTTTAGTTTAAGTTTAAGAAGAAAATATCAAATTGACAAGCACGGCAAATCGTTATAGATTGGCAAAATTTTAATTTATAGTAGTCTTAATATATTACTGAGGTTGGACAGTGAGCAGGATTAAAGATGATTTGGTTTGTGAAATTATACGTGTCTCACAGACAAACTTGTTGGCTAAAAAAAAAGCCGAATGTAGTGAGGAGTCAGGTGACGATGCTATAATTGAGTGGATTCGATGTAATGCTGCTAGTTACCGCGAAGATTATAAAGAATGTTTGAGTTCCCATTCTTCGCTAGAGCTAGGTGACATGTTGAACATACTTACTAACTCAAGTAAAGACTTGGGTGAGATTTTTAAAGAATATCCTCAGTATTAGTTGTTTTTACGTTTTTTGTAGAAAAATATTAGTTAATTTAAGAGATTAGTTTATGACTGAAACTACACCTTTCGAAAAAGCTGAACCCCCATCGGATAAAACAACCAAGCCAAGTGAGGCAAAAGAAACTGCTCCTGCGAAAAAAACTGCTCCTGCGAAAAAAACTGCTCCTGAATTAAAGCCTTTTGTTGACAATGGCAACGGTACGGTTACTGATCCTAATACTGGATTGATATGGAAAAAAACAGACGCTTGGTTGGATACCCATCAGTTCTATACATGGCAAGATCATCGTGTTTATGTGGATAAGGTCAATAAAGAAAAATATGCTGAAATTGATAGTTGGAGAATCCCGAACAAACAAGAAGCCTCAACGCTCGTTGATAAAACAGGAACTAAAAGTTGCGAGGATAAAAATGGGACGATGTTTCCTCTTGATCCAATTTTTGATGCAGGGTGCGTTGCGAATACTTGGATTAGTGAATGTTCAGATGAAAATATTATCCGTTACGACTTGAAAATAGGTTTAGATACACCTTACCCTGGAAAAGATGTTTGGTCATCAATGCGACTTGTAAGCAAACCGGGGGAGGCATCTGCTACGATTGGGGTTGAAACTGCTCCAATTAAGAAAATCGTAGAGGATGAGAAATCCCCAGTTAAAGTTTCTTCTGGAGCACCCCCTGAGACCATAGCTAAGTCTTCAGGTGGGTCAGTACCGCGTCCGATAAGTAGAGCACCTGTATCTGAAGAGGATAAAGCAATTTTCAAGTCACGAGCTAAGGATTGGGCCCAAAAGAAAAAAAAATAGAATTTCCCTAGTTATTCCTCCTTTAACCACTTTTTGATTACTGCTGTAGTTTGAGCAGTATTGCGCTTAGACATTTCCTCAGCATACATCTTGACCCACAATGGGTTTTCGGGACCCATTATTTTTTCTTTAGGTATTGGCGCAATTGTCTTTTTCTTTTTTTTGATAAGTTTTGGCTTTTTGCCAAGATAGAGGGTGTGTTTACCGTGTCGTTTAGTTCTTGAAACTAGGGCAATTAGTATGACGATACAAAAAGTAATTATGAGAATTATGGAAATAGACTTCATTAGTAGGCTGTTAGGAGTTTATGATTAAAAATTTGATAATTAAATCACCTCGTTTTTTTCCCCACAAAATGGCCGCTCCATTTTTTGGGATGCGAAGTTCCTCGCCAGTAAGAGTACCTTCTTCTATTTCTATGGTTTTAACGGCATCTAGCGTTTCAATATCAAGCAGGCCCCCATGTTCTGCAAGTTCAGGAGAAATTGGAACTTCCATATAAACATCACTTTTCTTTCGTTTAAAAATAGAATGAGGCTTGGTGCAAACTTTCAGAAATAAATCGCCAGGTGGACCACCGTTGATTCCTTCTCCTCCTTCACTTTGAAGGCGAAGAACATATTGATCCGCAACTCCAGGGGGAATTTTTACTTCTAAATTAGTCTCTTTCACTACTTGGCGCTTTCCCCCGCATTCGTCACATTTTTTACCGTTAGTTTCGCCTATACCATCGCAGCTTTCACAGCAAACATACTTTTCGTAGTTGTAGAGGATAGTTCCTCCGAGTGCAACAGTAACAAAATCTACATCGACCATGAATTGAAGTTCAAACCCTCTAGTAGGTGCATTGGGGTCATGTGGTTGCGGATCCTCTGCTGCTGTTTGGCCGAATGATCCTTCTTGGCGAGTTTGGTTCTGCGATTCTTGGTTGCCAAAACCATATCCCCATCGATCAGATCTTGATTGTCCCCAGCCTTTTGGTGAACTTCTTCTTGAAGGTTCTTTCTGAGAGCGTTTTCGATCATATTCATTACGTTTTTTAGTATCGCTTAAAACACTATAAGCCTCCGATAAAACTTTAAATTGGTTTTCTGCTTTTTTGCTCCCATTGTTTGCATCTGGGTGAAATATTTTAGCTCTCTCTCGATAGCTTTTTTTTATTTCACTGGACTTTGCGCCTTTCGCAACACCCAAAATTTTATAATAATCTCTTTTAGACACGGTATTTAAGTTATAAGTTTTTTAAGCTTTTTAAGGAAGATTTTTTTTAAATAATATGAGTATTTTATAGAGGTTTTATCGTGAGTTCAACTTCTCTGCATGTTAAGTAGGTCTTCAGAACCAAGTATATGCTTAGAATAGATTCTTTCATCTAAAGTAAAGAATGAAATTAAATTTGGATAAATAGAAGCATTCTTGAGGGAAATAGATTGAATTATATTTTTAAAATAATTATTTAGGTGGAATGCGTTGGTTTAATTTTTATTTTAGAGTGATTTCCCCTGAGACAAAGGCCTCTTCGTATCCATTATCCATAAGCAGAACGAGTCGACCTAGTTCGTCAAGTCGCATGGCTTTTCCATAGATTACATTAGAACCATCCTTGATAGATACAGTTTGTCCAAAAAGGTTTGTATTGAGCGCCCATTTTTTAATCACAGAATGTCCACCCTCAGCTAAAAATAAATGATACTCAGAGTCTAGGTTTTTTAACAATGATTTTATTACGGCCAATCGATTTATCGGCGATCCATTTATCATTCGGAGGGAGGTGGCTGTTTGCTTTAAGTTGTCAGGAAGTTGTTCAGGTATCTGGTTGACATTGATACCAATACCGATAACTACAAAATGGGAGATATTTTGTTTGCCAGCCATTTCACATAATAGACCACAAATTTTTTTATTATTAATGAGTATGTCGTTAGGCCACTTTAAGTTAGCGCGTAGATTACTAAATTCGTTAATAGTTGCGATGGCTGAGACCCCAGCGACGAGAGTAATTAATGAAATTTGTTCAGGCCTAAGGTTGGGTTTTAGTAGGATTGATAAATAAATTCCTGTTTCGGGAGGTGAATGCCAAGATCTTCCTGTTCGCCCTCTACCATTAGTTTGAGAGTCGGCGACAATCACCAGTCCCTCGGGAGCATTATTTTTTGCATGTTCTTTGGCTAAATTGTTGGTTGAGTCTACTTGAGGTAGCACAACAATGTTGGTGCCAACATGGATACAATTAAGGTTTTTTTTTAGGTTCTTAGCCTCAAATTCGTAGTCGTATCCCATAAATAATTATTGGTTTAAGTGGAATTTACTGTTGAATTGTAAAGACAAAACCCTAAAATTCCAACTAGAGTTGACGTCTTTGGACGCGTGAGTCAATGAAGAGTAAAATGATACTATAGAAAAAAATAAAAAAAATAAAAAAAAAGTGATTGAAATACGCTCAAAATATTGTTAAAACGCATTGTCCAGAAAGTGACGAAGCTAGTGACTTTTGTTGAATCGGGCTTAGATTTTTACAAAATTAGGGGAGAGTTAGAATGAAAAGATTTGCTGGTATATTTATTTTATTCGTATTAGCTTCGATTTCAACTGCTGGTTGTTATGGAGGAGGCGGCGGGTGCCCCCATGGCGTTTGTGATGAGGCACATAGTCCCAAGCCACCAGAAAAATAAGCTTTAACTAAAAAAAAGAACCCACCCCATGATGAATGGGGTGGGGTTTTTTATAGGGCTTATTCTATCCAAGAGATATTTTGTTGAAACTTGTGTGAAGGAATTTTTTTTGACCCTTTCTGTGCTTCAAGAACTGGGTTAAGTAAGCATTCTTGACTTGCAAGACTCCTATTTTAGCAGGCTTATTTCAGGCCTAGTGCCTTATATGTTAGTAAGTCTTGCATTTTCTTCTTAAAGCAAGTATTAATCCCCTTCCTTAAATTTATTTCAAACTTATAATACTAAAGAGAATTTTTATTCATTTAGTTCAGGCACCTTGACAATCGGTGCTAAAGAGGTAATAAATATATCTCAACTAAACCTAATAAAAATGTACGTTTTTTTATCTACCGGGTTGAGGGTCTCTTTCCCTTAAATTATAATTTAAAGAGTTTTAAACTTAAGAACCGTTTGTTTCTATTAATTTTTTTCTTGGAATTTTAGTAACTATGGATAGAACTCAAGTCACAGTAGAGGAATTTAGAGAGGCGCAAGATGTATTGAAGGATGCTATAGACCTTCATGAGAAAAAAGATTTTAATGCTGCAATTGAATCGTTTAAAAAGGCTATAAGTGTTAAGCCGTTTAATGAAAGTCACTTAGATGAGTTTGAAAAAAAGCTAAAAGAAGGTACATATAAATTGGCTCAAGAAAGTATGGCTTATATGGGATGTGCTTCTGTGCATGTAAGTCAATTAGTTAAAGAGTTGACGGATGAACAGAGAGAGGAAGTCCCTGTAGATGAAAACTTGATAAAGGTTTTTAATGATTGGGAAAATTGATAACTTAAGTAGGGCTAAAATATTGTTTCTATTATTTTAACGAGGGGACTCTCTTGGATAAAGAATTGTTGCACGAGGTATTCCGGCGCGAAATGAATGACAGAAAAATTCCTCTTAGTTTGGGGAAAACGTGTCCAGTGAAGTGTACCTTCTGCTACGAAAAAGATACTGGTTACAGAACTACATTCGATATGCCTCTAACCAGTCAAGAGGACTGGGAATATATACTCAAAGAAATACAAAATTACCCTACAGGTTCAGAACACTGGGTAGTTGGTGGTAACGAGTATATGGAGTGGACTGATCTTTTTTTGCATCCGCGCGCTATGGATTGGTTGAACGAATTCCTTGAAAACACTGATAAAAATATTACCCTGTTTACCGTTGGATATACTCCCGCAATTGAGATCAATCAATTAGCAGAGAAGTACCCAGGGAGAATTAACTTTGAACTTTCTGTAATAACATTAGGATCATACAGGAAGCGTTTGATGCCTCATGCTCCTACAGTAGATCAAGTTTTAAAAATCCTAGATGGTCCGGCAGTTACCTCAGCCAATTTTTATTCGTTTGGACCAGATACTATGTATGCGGACGCAGTTAAAATTTCAGAGGTAAATAATAAGTGTTTACTTTGGATGGGATGTCTTACCCCGTTAAAGTATATTGATCGAGATACCACCAAGTTAATGAGGCAAGGCAAAAAGTTTCTCCCAAGAGAGGCGAAAAAAATTTACGAAACCAATTTGCCGAACACTACAATGGTTCAGACAGAGTCGGATATCACTGCTTTTTTGAATAGGTATAAAATTATTAAAACCTTCGATGCTTGTGAATTGGAAAAAAAAGATACAGTAGCTATGGCTGGAAATGTGTATAAGGTTATGAGCTTGCTTCGAAATAATCGAGCCCGCTATTTGTATGTCCCTAATAACACGCTGGGTGGGGATTCTAATTGTAGTACTCTCCTTACTTTTGATGATGTTGGCAGAAGATTAACAAACGAAAAGAGAGTTTATCTTCCTAAGGTTATTATGGAGGGGTCATCAGGTAAGGAAAAAGATATTTCCGGAACGACCTTTGATGAGTTTAAATCTCGATTCCCAAATTGTAACTTCAAGACTTTGCATAAAGTAAACTCTAGTCTTTCTAATAAAAAGCTTTACGAAAAAGGGTATCTAAAAAATTATGTGGAAGATTATTTAGGAAATCCTCTACATGAAAAGTTTGAAGAGGTAGCTTTGCCTACCTGAATCTAAGCATTAAAATCACACAAGGAAATTAGGAGTGGCTATGTTGTATAAATTAAAAGTGGTGTTTATTGATAATGAAGAAATTATTTTTGAAAATACAGAAAAACATGGTTTTAGTGATGACTTAGAGTTATTTGAGTTGACAACCGTGGATGAAATTTTTGTGGTTCCAATTAAACAAATAAAATACATATCATGCGAGTCGAAAATTTTTAAAAATAAATAGTTTTTTTATTCATAAAGTAAAGTCCTTTTTGTCGGATCAATTTTGTTATGTTTTGATTTTAGCCCTTTTTAACCATACCTTTTCGTCAAACTTTTCCTGACAGTGCTTCTCGAAAAGAATCTCGTTCCTGTTTAATAGTTTTCCATCTACAAGGTAGTGGTTGTTTGATTTATCTGAAGTTTCTTTTTCTGTAATGTCAGTCAGTTGATTGCTTTCCTTCAGTTTATTTGTAAGGTGGTTTTCTATGCAAGAATCAATGGTTTGAGTTGATTTTTTTGTTGTTTCTGAAAACATGAGGTCGGATAGCTCTTCTAAGCTAAGAATTAGATTTACAACAGCCATTTCGTTTATCAGATCTCTAGATTTAAAACCTTGGAGAACGCTCCCCACATCTGGTGATGCAACAATAGCCTTTAATATTGCTTCATTAAGAAGGTCAAATTCTTTATCCTGGAACCCTTCAAATGCTTCCATTTAGTTGTTCTCCTTTATAGAATTGGCGTGCAAGACTAAGGTTCTTCTCGCTCGTATATAGTTTGTTTTTGAGTTAGAGCAAGACTTGTGCCAATAAATAAAATATTTGGATGTATTAATCTTTTTATGGTGATACTTATGTTTAATTAAACAAATTATTAATTTTCTCTACTCGTAAATGGTTTTAAGCTTTGAGTCTTATTTTTTAGTTTGTCAATTCCGTCAAAAATTTAACACTTTTTCTTTTAAATAAATTCGATTTGTCAGTTTAATAATTGATCTATTGTTGCTTACGCGGGCTTATGGTAACCTTGTTTTCGTACTGATAGTTGCTGTTGTTTCAGGATTAAATTGAAAAATACTTATTTGTTTTAAACAGCATTCCCCTCTATGTCATTTCCTACCCATAGATACAGGCGTTTACGTCAAAGTGAAGGTATATTAAGGATGGTTCGCGAGACCTCTTTGTCTACTGATGACTTGATTGAGCCATTTTTTGTTTGTGAAGGGATAAATGTAAGGCAAGAAATTTCCTCTATGCCAGGTGTATGCCGTCTTTCGATTAATAATTTGGTTGCTGAGGTGAAGGCAGCTTATGCATTGGGTATTCCAGCTGTAATTCTTTTTGGAATTCCTGATAAAAAAGATGAACTTGGATCTGAAGCTTACAACCCCGATGGGATTGTTCAGCGGGCCGTGCGGGAAATTAAAAATGCTGTCCCAAATGTAGTTGTTATTACAGATGTTTGTGTAGATGAGTACACAGACCATGGTCATTGCGGAATAGTTAAGAATGGCAAAATTCTAAATGATGCTACATTGGATATTTTGTCAAAAATGGCATTAACTCACGCAGAGGCTGGGGCAGATATTGTTGCTCCTTCAGATATGATGGATGGCCGGGTTCAAGCGATTCGTAAAACCTTGGATGAGACAAGTCATCAAGAAACAATAATCATGTCCTATGCGGCTAAATATGCTTCAGCATTTTATGGGCCATTTCGAGAAGCGGCAGGCTCTTCCCCTCAGTTTGGGGATCGATGCTCGTACCAAATGGATCCTGCAAATGCAACTGAAGGCCTAAAGGAAGTTTTTCAAGATGTAGAAGAAGGTGCTGATATTATCATGGTAAAGCCAGCTCTTTCTTATTTGGATGTTATTTACCAAGTTCACCGTGAAGTTAATATTCCGGTAGCGGCGTACAATGTGAGTGGTGAGTATTCAATGGTTAAAGCGGCAGCTCAAAAAGGTTGGGTTGATGGTGACAAAGTGATGATGGAAATTCTTTTAAGCATTAAAAGGGCTGGGGCGCAAATGATACTAAGTTATTTTTCAAGAGAAGCAGCAAAATTTCTTGATAGATAAACTATAGGTTCATTTTTTTTGATTTTTTAACCTGAGTTGTTAGCAACTGTTAGAAATAACTATTTGATTACTCGTGAAACAGTTTTCTCAATTCTAGGATAAAGTATTGGAGTTTTCTAAAAGCCTCTAAGAATATAAGTTGTAAAAACTCACCTCAGGTATCTTTGAAACAAGGTTTGGCAGCGAAGATAGTAATTATTTTCTCCCAAGTAAATAACTAAGAACTGCATTGTAAGAGGAAGAATTAATTATTCTCAGACAATAAGTAATTCTATCAGTAAAATAAATATAATTATGAAATATATAGTATTGCTTTTACATATTTTTTTGAATCAACCTTCAATTGAGAGATGAACCAAGTGAAAATACCTGGTATCCAAAGGCAATGGTGGGTAGGTGTAATGTTCTTTTTTGTCATGCTAGTTCTTCTTCCTTTAGAGTTTTATGGAAAAATTTTTGAACGGGGAATAGGAAACTATCTTAAATGGCAAAATGATAATCGCCCCCAATTAGGAAGGGTTTGGGACAATGATCGACAAACCATTCTCGCTCGAACTAAAGTTCAATCGATTCGTTCATTGCTCGACTCAAGGCAGGAATCAACTGAAGCTATTGATTCTCTTAAAGCATTATTTGAAAATACCGAACCTTCATTTCCGCTAGTGTTATCCCGTAAAAAATTTCTTGACCTCTATTATGATTTCCCTGGGCAGTGGTCGGCTCGAATAATTTCGCCATTCGAGCTTATTTCAATCGATTCTCAATATAATTGGACGAGAGTCCTTCTAAAGCGTTTCGGAAAGTGGTTTACCATTAGCTTTCTGGATTCTCATAATATTCCGGTTCATGAGGTGTTTGTGGCAACAGATGCTTTAAAAGAAGTACAGTCTACTCGCACCGTTAAACAGGGTAGCCTTGAAAAAACTGGTTTTAAAAAAGACCGTATATATTCTGTGGCAATATTTCTTCCTCTATTGCAAACGCTTGATCCAAAAACACGGCATGCTGTTTTTCCTGATCCCAGATGGTTTCTCGCCAAGAATTATAGTATCACCCGTATCGGTGTTCGAGAACTTGAAGCCTCTAAAAAATCTTTGCCCAGTCTTGAATTTGGTATCGAATATAATACTGATTACTACACAGGGGTTCTTTTAATTCCTGTTTTACAAGAGATTGCCAATAATTTATTATCACAAATTGAAAGAACTAATTTAGATATATGGGGCGAAGAGTTTAGCGCCCTTGCAGCTCCTCCAATTGGAGACAAACCTTGATTCGAAACTGGATAGAGCGGATAGTTTTTTCTTTTTATATATTAATACTTTTGATTGTTTTTGTTGGGCTAAGTTCTTACTTTATGTTCAGTCGAGACCTGCCTCAATTGCCAAATGACTTAAGAAAAATCAACCTCAGTCTTTCTACTGAAATTTACTCTGCCGATGGAGAAAGGCTTAAGGTTTTAGGCCAACGTTATCCTGTTCCCTTAGAAGATATTTCCAAAAATTTCACAAATGCCATCATAGCAGCAGAAGATGCTAGTTTTTATAAGCATAAAGGTCTAGATCACCTAGCTTTAATAAGAGCATTTTACATGAATGTTCGTGAACGAAAAATCTTGCAGGGTGGTAGCACTATCACCCAACAGCTTTCAAAAAATCTTTTTTTTTCATTTGAGAGAAACTGGGTACGGAAGGTCAAGGAGCTCTTAATTGCCTTTCAATTAGAAGCTACTTTTACAAAAGAAAAAATTCTTGAGGCCTATTGCAATCAGATTTATTTTGGTAATGGGGCTTATGGTGTCGAAGAAGCCGCTCAAACCTATTTCAGAAAAAGAGCAAAAGAATTATCCATTCTACAGGGAGCACTCTTAGCTGGTTTACCGAATTCACCAAATAATACGAACCCATTTAAAAATTACGAACGTTCCATGCTTAGGGCTGAATATATTTTGTCAAGAATGGTTAAAGAACGCTTAATTTCTTTAGAAGATAAAAATGAAGCATTGTCCTCTCCATTGGAATTAATTAGACCAAGGGAAGATGATAATCCGAATCGGTATTTTTTTAATTATATTCTTGCAAAGTTGGAAAATAAATATGGAAAAGAGTTTGTTCATTTTGGGGGGTTGAAAGTATTTACTACTTTGGATACCCGCCTTCAAGCCTTCGCTCATAAGTCGGCATTGTCCCATTTAGATGTGTTGGAGAGTAAGATAGCTCATAAAATTAAGGAAAAACATTTGCAGGTGGGAATGGTGTCTATAGAAAACCAAAGCGGGGCTGTTCGGGTAATGCTTGGAGGTCGCAGTTATTCCGATAGCCAGTTTAATCGAGCCGCTTCAAATAACCGTCTCCCGGGTTCATCATTCAAACCGTTTGTCTATCTAACAGCAATGGAAAGAAATGGGTATAATCCTGCCTCTATAATCAGAGATGAACCTATTAGCATAGAAATCTCAGGTACCAATACATGGGAACCCAAAAACTTTGGTGATAAATATATGGGTGATATTATTTTAAAAAAGGCCATGATGAAGTCCCTTAATGTTGTTTCGGTAAAGTTAATTCAGGAAGTGACCCCTGAAAAGGTTATAAAAATAGCTCGCCAGTTTGGTGTAACTAGTCGACTGGGGAAAAACCTTTCCCTTGCACTCGGGACTTCAGGAGTATCTCCTTTAGAAATGGCTTCAGCATATAGTACGATTGCAAATCTTGGTGTTTACAACGAACCTTATTTTATTGAACGAATTGAGGATTTTAAAGGGAGTCCGTTGTACGAAAATTTTTATCACGGAGTGCAGAACTATGCACCTAAGTCAATTTATCCTCTTTTAAATATGATGCAGGGAGTGGTGGATGGTGGAACCGCTAGGATCATTAGGAAAATGGGCTTTAAACATCCTGCGGGTGGCAAAACTGGGACGACTAACAATTTTAAGGATTCTTGGTTTAATGGTTTTACAAAGACTTTTTCTACCTCAGTCTGGGTTGGATATGACGATAATGAGCCTATGGTCGATCAAGCTGAGAATGGTTTGACAGGAGCAAGTGCAGCTGCTCCGATTTGGGCTTTCTATATGCAAAAGGCTCTGCAGGGCAAAAATCTAATTAACTTTCCAATTCCTGAAGGAATTAAGTTTGAAAAGGTAGATGTTAATACAGGAACGCTTGCAGATAATCAATCAACAGAGACAATGAACGTTGCTGTTAAGGAGGAAACGGTCATTCTACCTCGAGCCACCGAATCTATCTCCATAGATAAGGAGCCTGTTGAGCCCTCTATAACTTCTGAGCTAACTAATGTACCAAACCCTTAAGTACATTTTTGTCCGAATAGGGATTGCCCTATTTCTCTTACTCACGTTTGGATTTTTAGCACTTTATTTTATTCATGAAGTAGCACTACCAGGTGCTTCTTTCGATGATTCTTTTTTTCAGCAAATAATTTTTTTTATATCCCTGTTTTTTGGGATTTTTGCTTATGGAGTAGTTGGCGAACAGAAATTCCATAATGCAATGTATAAACTTAAAAACATTCCTAGTATTTCAAGCTCAGATGAAGTTATTGATGGATTTGAATCGGTTCTTGATTTTACTTACTCCTCATATTTTTTGCCTAGAAGAGGAAAACATTTACGTAATGATGTTACTTTAAAGTTTGCTAACTATCTATTGCTTGTTGGAAGTAAGGATAGCAGGGCGCAAAAAATTTATCTAAAGGCTTTTCTTTTAAGACCAGACGATTCGTCCTATCGCACTCCATTGCTTTCAGTTTTTAAAAAAGATGATGATTTGACTGACGAAGAACAAGATCTACTTCTTGTTATACTTAATGCTGGCAATTACAGTGATAAAATAATTGTTAATAAATTAGCCTCTTTGTTTTTGAGAAAACGTTTATTTGCAAGTAAAACAGAGCCCATCCTTCTAGCTGCTTTAAAAAATAAAAGTGAAGACTCAAAAGAAATAGTGAACCTTGTGCTCCCTCAGCTTTTAAATGCCAAGAGATCTGATTCATTTGCAGTGAAGTTTTATCTTGAGGCCTGCTTATTTGAACCAACCGAAGCCCCTAGAGCGCTCGAAATAATTTCCCGTTGTTATTGTGAAGGAACTTGGGAAGAAGTTGATCCTGTTCTCCATTACAAATGCGAGGAAGTATTTCAGAGCTTTGATCATAAATTTCGTAGCGATATGTTACTTCAAGTAGAGGAATCCAGTTCCTTCAGTAAAATTCATCAATTGAAATTACTGAATGAAAATGACCTGCGCATATTACGCAAACTAAAGCTTCAAATGGGACTTTCTAGATCTTTTTTTGACTTGCTCGGAGACAGTTTGACCAAATTTCTAGGCTTTATTAAAGTATTCTCTAGTAGATTTCTCATGATTAGAACGTGGGTTTTTATTATTGTTGTATTATTATTTGTGAGTTTGGTTTATCGAGGTTGGCAGGGAGAGCAAGAAATTGTTGCCAAGATTGAAGGTTTAGGTGTTGATGCCAAAGAGAAAATATTTAGTGGCAACAAAAGAGCTGAAATTCATACTTTTCAGGTCGCTGCATTTACGTCGTCTAAACAAGCTCGCGGGTTCATCAATTTGCTTAAAAAAAAGGGCGTGCGAGATGTTTATCAAGTAAAGACTAAAAGAAAGTCAGGAGAAACATGGTATAAGATTCGCGTTGGGCGTTTCGATTCCAAAAACAATGCACAAAGGTTTGCCAGTCAGTTAATTGAACAAAAAACGATTAAAAACTATTTTATAATTTCTTTACCCATGAACTAGCAGCATCATTTTTTTAAAGCTAACTTAGCGCTAATCTTGGGAGGCGAATAACTTATAACTTTGTAAAACAAATAAAGACATAGTTTGTGATGTCAGCTTAATGGCGTTATTTTTTTTAATTCTTAATAGTACTTGATCTTTTAGTGATGAATATTTCCTTTAATGATGATAATGCGAAGTTGTTTATTTCTAACCAAGAGGTAAATTCTTTGCAGGAAAATGTTGATCATTTGCATGCTGACCTGGAGAACAAAACTGGTCAAGGAAGCGATTTTCTTGAGTGGTTACATTTACCCTCTCGAATGCCTCCTTCATTGTTTGATTTAATTCACTCTATTCAAGAGGAAATTCGAGAACAATGTAATGCGTTTGTTTGTATCGGTATTGGTGGCTCTTACCTCGGAACACGCGCGGCAACTACTTTTTTGAATTCTACTACTAATGTGAAAAATGCTCCTGAAATATATTTTGCAGGGAATACTATGTGTTCGGATTACCATGCGGATCTTCTTCAAACTTTGGAGGATAGAGAAGTTTGTATTAACGTGATATCAAAATCGGGGAATACTCTTGAATCGGCCATTGCTTTCCGCTTACTTCGCAGTTTTATGGAAAAAAAATATGGTAAAAAAGGTGCTTGTAGCAGGATTATAGTAACTACCGGGCTACAAAAAAATGTAATAAGCGACTTAGCCAAAGAAGAGGGCTATAGATCTTTTCAAACCCCCGACGGTGTTGGGGGGCGTTTTTCGGTCCTTACCTTGGCTGGATTATTACCTATTGCCATAGCCGGGATAGATATACGTGCACTAATGGACGGGGCATTAGTAGCAGAAAACGAGCTGACAATATCTTCTGATTTATCGATAAACTCTGCTTACCTTTATGCTGTTTATAGGCATTTGTTATTTCAAAAAGGTAAAAGTATAGAGCTGATGGCTGCATTTCATTCGTCTTTTGAGTATGTTTTGGAGTGGTGGAAGCAACTTGCTGGAGAGAGTGAAGGTAAAAAAGGAAAAGGTCTTTTTCCTGCTTCGGCTCACTATACAACTGATTTGCATTCGCTTGGACAACGCGTTCAGGAGGGAACTTGCAATCTTTTTGAAACTTTTTTGTTGATGGAGAAGTCTTCCAAAGTTATTGAAATTGAAAGAGCTAATGGTACAGAGGATGGACTTGATTATCTTGAAGGAAAATCACTGGATTTTATAAACGAGAAAGCGTACAAAGGTTCGGCATCTGCTCACCTAGAAGGTGGGATTCCAAATCTTGCTATAACTCTTAAAGAACGTTCGGCGCATAACCTTGGGCAACTGTTCTATTTTTTTGAGCGCGCGGTGGCCATGACCGGGTACCTATCCGGGGTCAACCCGTTTGATCAACCTGGAGTTGAATTTTATAAAAATAATATGTTTAGTTTGCTAAATAAACCTAATACCAAGAAAGGTAAATAAAATGGCGACTGTCTCTAACGAACTTGATAGTGTCATTCACGAGCTTGCTTGTGTTGAACTTGGGGATGATCGTCCTGTATTTCAATCTGATCCAACAATGGCTCTATTCAAAAAAACAGGAACAGAACTTTGGATCGATACCGGTGACTTAGAGAAAGCGCAGTCTATTTGGAAGTCAGAGTTTACAGCACTTACTACCAATAACACTTTGGCGAATCAGGTCGTCCAAACGGGTATTATGGATGAAGTAATCCATCAGACTATTTCTCGGATAAACGAAGTGTCTTCAGGTTTGACGGAAGATGAGCAGGTTACGGAAGTAGGATTTGTGATTAATTGTCGTATTGCACTTCGATTGGTTCAAGCTTTTAAAACTAAAGTGAGTATTGAGTTGCACCCATCAATGTCAAGAAACATTGGTAAAACTTTAAATTATGCTCGACGTTACTATAAGATATGTCCCGAATATTTTATTGTCAAGATTCCTCTAACCCCTGAAGGATATCTTTCAGTCAGGACTTTACGCAAAGAAGGGATGCCAATTAATTTTACTCTTGGTTTTTCAGCTCGTCAAAACTATCTTGCTGCTCGTTTATCAAACCCTAACTTTGTAAATGTCTTTTTAGGAAGGCTTAATCAGGTGGTTACTGAAAATTCGTTAGGTGGAGGTGCGCTGGTGGGTGAGAAAGTTACATTGGCGACGCAAGAGGCCCTTCTTAAAACGCGCAAGCAATTTTCAGAAATTAGCACAAGGCTTATTGGAGCTAGTATAAGGAGCGGCGAACAAATTGCTTTTCTTGCAGGACTTGATGTCATGACCATTCCCCCTCCCGCTATGGAGGAGTTTCTGAAAATGAAAGATCTTGTTAGTACTATGAGTAGTAATATTGGAAAAGTTATTGAACCAGATATTAATTTTAGACACTCTCAAGGGGCTCGGTTCACCAAATTGTGGGAACTTTCTGATACTTTCATTCAGTTTGTAAACGATCTTGTTGCTAGTGCTAACTTGGATAAGATGTCAGGGAGTGAGATGGAGCTGTTTTGTCGAGAACGAAATGTGGATTTGTTTTACCCTTTTTCAGACGAACAGCTTAAGAAAATACTCGATATGGGTAAAATACCAATACTAGATGAGTGGTCTCAGGACATTGCCTTAGATGACCTTATGACCCAGTCTGCTTTACAATCCTTTGCTAAAGATCAAGCTGCATTGGATCATAGAATTAGGTCCTTTTTATGACCTAGACTTAGATGGAGACCCTTCAACAAAAATAGAATGGATTTATGATGAAAGTAAATAAAATAGTACTAGCATATTCAGGAGGTTTGGATACTTCGGTTATTATCAAGTGGCTCATAGAGAAATACGATGCCGAAATTATTGCCTTTGCTGCAGACCTTGGACAAGGGCAGGAACTTGATCCTGTTCGCGAAAAAGCCATCGCAACAGGTGCCAGTCAAGTTTACATTGAAGACTTAAAAGAAGAGTTTGTTGGCGACTTCGTGTTTCCTATGCTTCGGGGTAACGCTTTTTATGAGGGAAATTACTTACTAGGCACTTCGATCGCTCGTCCACTAATCGCTAAGGAACAAATTCGTATCGCAAAAAAATGTGGAGCCGACGGTGTTTCCCACGGTGCCACAGGTAAAGGAAATGATCAGGTTCGGTTTGAATTGGCCTATATTGATTTGAACCCCGATATTAAAATTATTGCACCTTGGAGAGAATGGGATTTGACCTCTAGGAGTGCTCTTATAGATTATGCTAGGTCTCACGGGATACCGATCCCAGTAAGTAAAGATAAGCCCTACAGTATGGATCGTAATTTATTTCATATTAGTTATGAGGGAGGAGACCTTGAGGATCCTTGGATTGAACCAAGGGAAGATATGTTCATGCTAAGTGTCTCCCCTGAAATTGCTCCAGATAAAGCAACGATAGTAGAAATTGATTATGAAGAAGGCAATCCAGTTGCGGTAAACGGGGAGAGAATGAGCCCAGCAATTCTACTTGCGAAGTTAAATGAATTTGGAGGCAAAAATGGTATTGGACGAGTTGATATAGTAGAAAGTAGGTTTGTGGGTATGAAGTCTCGCGGTGTTTATGAAACTCCTGGAGGAACAATTCTTCATGCAGCTCATCGTGCAATTGAATCTATTACTATGGACAGAGAGGTTATGTTTTTACGTGACTCCTTAATCCCTTCTTACGCCAAGATGATTTATAATGGACTTTGGTACTCTCCTGAGCGAGTTCTTCTTCAAAATATGATTGATGAGTCTCAGAAAACAGTTACCGGTAAGGCGAGGCTCAAACTTTATAAAGGTAATTGTACAGTGGTAGGGAGAAAGTCAAAAAAATCACTTTATGATCAGGATATAGTTACTTTTGAAGAAGGGGATGGCTATCGTCAAGATGATGCAGACGGATTCATTCGACTGAATGCTCTTCGATTAAAAATGTACTCTAAGGCCTATAACTTTGAGATGAATAAAAATAAATAGGGTTATTTAACCCGTTATTAATTAATGAAATTAAAAGCCAATCTTTTTTCCTTTGCAACTTTTTTATTTTTTTTATTTTTTCCTCTTGCATTTTGCGCACTAGCAGAGGAAATCGATACAAAAAGATCTCCTCTTCTTCATCCTTTCTTAGAAGCGGAACACTTATTCCATTCAGGTGACTTTGAAAAAGCACAACTTCTTTATCAAAACTTTCTTAATGGAAAGCCAAGTGACACTCGAGGAAATACAGCATTATATCGATTAGGTACTATTAATCAGAGAAATCGTTCTTTTGCGACGGCTCTACGTTTCTACAAGATGATCTTGCTTAGAGTACCGACGTCAGAGTTGTCTCATGACACGAAGTTTAATCAAGCTCAATGTCTATTTGAGCTTGAACAATATGATGAAGCAGAGGTTTTGTTTGAAGAAATTGCGCTTTCTCACCCAGATGCAAAAATAAAATGGGAGGCTAGGATATACCTTGGACGGTCTTACGAAAAGCGTCTTGATTACCAAAGTGCGATTGAGAGACTTAGGGTGATTTATTCGCAAAGTGAAGTAAAAAATGCGCGAGATCAGGCTGAAGAATTGATTCGTTTGCTAATTACAAAAAACCTAGATAAGGATATGTTAATCAGGCTTTCAAAAAAATATACTTCAGCGTATCCTTTAGATGAAATCCTGCTCAGATTGATTTCAATTTATCGTGATGAGAGAGACCTAGAGCAATTACAAAAAACAATCTCCAACTTTCTACAATTATTTCCAGAAACTTCTAAACGTCTTGAAGTTGAGTCCACGTTAAAAAAAATTAAAGAAAATACAAATAATAAGTTGCGTCTTGGAGCAGTATTGCCTTTGACAGGAGAAATGGCCTTGAATGGGCAGCAGGTGCTTCAAGGGGTTCAATTGGCAGTGAACGAATATAATTTTTTGTATCAAAGCGAATCGCTAGAAATTATTATTAAAGATTCAGCATCTGCTCCAATAGAACAAACGGTTGAAAAACTTGCTATAGATCCTAGCGTTATAGGAGTTGTAGGTCCCGTATTAAGTAACTTTGTAAGGAATGCTGTTCCTATTGCCAATAGATATCACTTGGCTATGATAACGCCTACGGCATCTTCCTCTGAACTTGCACAATTGAGTCCTTACATTTTTCGAAATGCCGCGACACGTGAACTTCAAGGAAGGTACACAGCTGAATATGCTATTAATAGCTTGGGACTACGGAGGTTTGTTGTTTTACACCCTTTAGAGAATTTTGGCTTCGAACTTAGAGATTCCTTTATCAAGGAAGTGGAATCTTTAGGAGGGGAAGTGATTTCGGTGATTTCTTATAACCGTTCGCAAACTGATTTTAAAAAACAAATTCTTGAGATGGGTGGTATTGATGATGATAATCTAAGAAAACTAGTTGAAGGTCAAATTAAAAATAATATAGAGCCGAAGCCATTAGGGCAAAATGGCCCAATATCTCAGCCTTTGATGGAGATGGGTCTTTTTTCAGGGGATAAAGTTCAGAATTTAAAAGTGTCATTGGAGTTGAGTTATGATGCTGTTTTTTTACCAGGGTTTTACGATAAAGTTGGGCTTATCGTTCCGCAGTTAGTTTTTTACAATATAGATAGCCCAACTTTGCTTGGTACTAGTGGGTGGAATTCTCCAGAGTTGACTAAAATGACAGGAAAGTACCTGCGGAAAGGGTATTTTGTTGATGGTTTTTATGTGAAGTCAAAAAGACCGGAGGTTGCTAAGTTTGTGAAAAAATATCAAAATACTTTTAAAGACAAACCTACAAAATTATCTGCCCAGGCATACGACGCTACAAAAATGTTAATCAGCACGATTCATTCAGGGGCAAAAAATCGTATGCAAGTAAAAAAAGCATTGTTGCAAATACGAAATTTCCAAGGTGTTTCAGGAGAGACCACTTTTCTAGCTACTGGCGAATCAGAGAAAAAGCTGTTTGCAATGAAGGTTGTGAGAAAAAAAATAGTTGAGGCTAATTGAACTAACTCTGATTGATATTTCTTTTAGAAAATATTTATTTTCCCATATGGTTAAGATATTGAAATTTTACTCTAGTTTATTTTCTTGAGTTTTATAGAAATTTTCTAAAATGCTTTGTCTATTAGGACCTTTGTTGCATTATTTTGTTTGGCGGGAAGTTTGTCTTTTAGGAAAATTTCAAAATAACCCTTTGGATCCTCTGCGTCTGTAAGGTTTCCTGTATCTGGATTGATTTTGGTGAAAACAGTTTCATATGTAGTTCGAAAATTATGGATGGGCGTTCCTTCCAAAGCTCTTTTCATATATTCTAACCAAATTGGAAGTGCTGCACGAGATCCGGTTTCGTTTTTTCCTAAAGGTTCTACGTCGTCTTTTCCTACCCAGACTCCTGTTAGTAACTTTGGTGTATACCCTAAAAACCACGCATCTATGTAATTATTAGTTGTGCCTGTTTTTCCTGCAGTAGGTCTTTCGAGAGCGCGTACTTTTTTGGCAGTACCCTCTTTAACAACACTTTGAAGAAGGCTAGTGATCACACTAGCTATTCCGTTTGAAATAGGTTGTGTTTTATTTTGACTTTCTTTAAATAAAACTTTGCCATTTCGGTTTTCTACATAACGAATACCTTTAGATTCGACTTTTATACCATGATTTGCAAAAGCGGAGTAAGCTGAAACAAGTTCTTGAAGAGTAACACCTGAAGAACCAAGGCCTATCGAAAGATTGTTTTCCATGCGACTTTTTATTCCTAGATTTCGGGCCATTTTAATTACGGAGCTTGTCCCAATTTTTTGAAGTAGTTTTACGGTGACGATATTTCTAGAGTGCGCTAATGCTTTACGTAAAGGTGTGGGTCCGTAAAATTTATTCTCAAAGTTTACAGGTTTCCATTTAACGAAAGAATGGTCCTTCTCTTTAAAAATAATTGGTGAGTCTATAATAATACTAGCAGGGGAAAATCCTTTTTCAATAGCAGTGGCATAAACAATAGGTTTGAATACAGACCCAGGCTGGCGAACCGCTTGAACGGCTCTGT
>JABHTG010000019.1 GCA_018697205.1 Nitrospina sp.
ATCACGATTTTGTACCTCGGCTGTATACCTTATGTCGATCGCTGGATTTTGAGCCGGGGAAAATATTACCCTCACGGGCTTTTTGTTCCGATGAAAACCAGGGCTACCCCAACCTTCTGATTGCCAAGAATTTTGGAAGTTTTCCCTTTAATCATGGAATGGTCGGAGGCATTGTTGACACCGGCCGTCATGGTCCTCATGCGGAGCATGGAAAGGATTTGGTCATCATCCATGCCAGCCATGTTGGTTATGATCCGGCAAATGGCTCTTTCGGAAATTACCATCGGAGGCATACCGAACATTTCGAGACCACCGCTTCTTGTGGGAAGATAGAAATTTTGCTTAAGTGGTACCTGGCTCAGTACGCTTCTGCAAAAGAAAATATTTTTCTGCATCGTCATGATAACGAGTTTCTGGTTACCATTGACAACCAGATTCTGAACGAGAATATGCCCGAGGGCTTGTTCCTCCACCTTGACAAAATTCTCGAAGTGGAGAATCAGGAAGGGTTCCGTCCACGCAGGGCCTACAGTACCTCAAAGTGTTACGCAGCATCCTCAGAATTTCGTCAATTTCTGGGAGAAACTGCGTGGCCGGATAATGGGAGGCAACCGATTGGTGACAAGCTTCTGCCTGAACTTTTTGGTTTTAAACGGAACATTTCAGGGGACTCTCAAAAGTTCATTTTCACTGAAACTCATGGGCTTCTTGAGGAGAACCTTTACCCCCTGATGCCCTGGATCGTTTCCTCGCAATTCCCTCTGTTGCCTGCCGCACAAGCCAATACACAGGCCGAGTTTGACCGCACTTACCGAACATTGCTGAATTCCAAAGGATATATTGGGAAGCGGGTAGTGTTTATCTCCGGCCTGAATATTGATATTTCTCCTCATAAAAATCAATCATTCCCTTCAACAATCTTTGTGCCCTGGGCGGCCTTTGTCCAAAAAATAGACGGTCATAAAACGGTCCTGGAACAGAAAGACATTGTGAATTGCCTCTTGGAACAAAGTGGAGATAACCCTGATGAATTTAATCTTGAAAACACTATTCAGCAAAGGAAGGACACTGAGGAAGTAAGTATCAAGCTCCCGGACTAAAAGGTCATGTGCCTTATGGAGTAAAAAATAAATAATGATATGTTTTTAGTTAGGTAGGTCCTCGGTTCGATTCCGAGACGGCTCACCATTTCTAAGTTTTACGTTCGCGCCAACTAATTATGGCTAAAAAAAGAGCGAGGCCGGAGATCAGGATTAATACAGGATGCCAAGAGGTTCTAACAGCCCAGACAAGGAGGCCTATCCAGAAAACCAGACCCCAAACCATGATACTTCTGGAAAACTTCTGAAAATATTCCTTTTGAACTTTGATGCCGCTTATTTTTAATACCTTGGAGATAATCCATCCCACCAATATTGCCAAAATTTGTAAAAGTAAAATATATCCCCATCCTAGGGGAGAAAATATAAAACTGATGGGAGGCTCTTCAAAAAAGTTTTTCTTTAATTTAGGAATAAGTAAAATTGCATTTAGGCTCTCTGTTCCATCAAAAGCCTCAATTTCTCCGGTGGCCAAAACATACCTGATTCTTTTTTCTCTGCTTTGCACAATAATTTTATATTTTCCTGCTTCAGCGCGTATTTTAAATTCAGGGCCCTGCCAATACATGCTTTGGCCGAATGGCTCAAAAAATTTCTTCCAATCATTTTCACCTGGATTAAGGCTTTCTAAAGGCTGACCGTCCTTGAAAATTTTGACCACCACATTTTTTCTTGGCCCTTCTATAAAAGGAACCAAAACGTTCACATATAAATCAATGGCAGAACTTGTGCTAATTGTATAAGTGTGAGGTTTCTCAGAAAGTTTGCCATAATAGGCCTTGGATACTTCTGGTTTAGTAATATTAATTTTTTCGGTTTCAACTATTCTAGGCTGATGGGCTAAAGCTGCTAAAGGCCAGCTGATCAAAGTTAAAAAGAAAAACAAAATTACAACTCGCAACTTCTTTTTGACCTTGTCCAATTTTCGCAGTTTCATTTTTTTCTACCAAGAAGTTTAGAAAACTTCCCGCCCTCTTTTTCTCGCCATTCCTGTTTTTCGGGCCGATTCAATTACTGCTTTCGAGACAACCTTCACCACTTCCTGATTCAATGCGCTGGGAATAATATATTCTGGTTGAAGATGTTCTTTAGGGACACAATCAGCGATAGCTCGGGCCGCAGCCATTTTCATATCCTCATTAATTCCTTTAGCTAGACAATCTAATGCTCCGCGAAAAATTCCAGGAAAGCATAAAACATTATTAATCTGGTTTGGATAGTCACTCCGTCCTGTTGCCATGATAGCCACATGGGGCGCCGCGTCTTCCGGCATGATCTCGGGAGTTGGATTAGCCATCGCAAACACAATGGCATCTTTTCCCATTTTTTTTACATCGTCTACTTTTAGCAAACTGGGGCCAGATAAACCCAGAAAAACATCAGCTCCTGAAATAACATCACTCAATTCACCGGTCTCGTTGTTGGGGTTGGTGTTTTGGCTAAACCAGAGTTTTGCTTCATTAAGATCACTTCGGTTTGAATGAATAGCTCCTTTGCGGTCGCAGGAAATTATGTTTGATACATTTAGCTTTTGAATCATTTTTGCGCAGGCCGTACCTGCTGCCCCGGCTCCTAGAATTACCACTTTGATTTCCTTTGGGTTTTTATTGAGAAGTTCTAGCGCGTTGATCAAAGCTGCAGTTACTACTATCGCTGTACCATGCTGGTCATCATGAAATACAGGAATGTCCAATTCTTCTTTCAATCTGTTCTCGATTTCGAAGCATTGCGGTGCCGCAATATCTTCCAGGTTAATTCCTCCGAATCCTGGTGCGATGGCTTTAACAACTTGAATAGCTTCCTCTGCGTTTTTTGTGTCCAGACAGATTGGGAAAGCATCCACACCGGCAAAATCTTTGAACAGCATTGCTTTGCCTTCCATCACGGGGAGAGCAGCCATAGGACCAATATTTCCAAGTCCTAAAACGGCTGTTCCGTCCGTGACAATCGCGACTGTATTTTTTTTGATCGTTAGTTTATAAACATCATCAGGATTTTTATGAATAGCAGTACAAATTTTACCTACACCAGGTGTGTAGGCCATTGAAAGATCATCCCGGGTTTTTAGAGTCTGTTTGTTGGTCACTTCAATTTTCCCTCCATGGTGGAGAAGAAATGTTCTATCGGAATGTTGAATAAGTTCTACCCCTTGAATAGCTCTTAGCGTAACGACTATTTTGTCGGCATGTTCGGGGCCGTTGGTATAAATACTAAAATCCCTAATTGAGCCTTCCTTTGAAATGGGTCGAACGATATCGATAGCTCCTAAAATTCCATTCAGCTCTGCAATTTTAGTAGTTATTTGGGCAAGGGTCTGTCCCTGTCGATCAATTTTTAATCTAATGATGATGCTGTCCCCGGCATTTGGGGAGAAATAGTTTCCAGTCATAATTAAGTTTCTACTTTGTCAGAAAGATGCATAGACTTAGAGCTAATTGAAAATAGTTTTATGACTACAAAAGACGAAGGTTAACGTTTACTGGACATACTACATCATTAGTGAGAGCTATTTGTAGGGTTTTTTAGAGCCAAAAATGGGCCACTTAAAGGTAAATAATGGCAGTTTTCCACAACAAAGAACAAAAGGGTAGGGGGGAGCTACCTAAATCTTTGATTATTGCTTGTTGTAGTAAGTTATTGATTATTAGTGGATACAGACTCTAAATCAGTAGGTCCTCGGTTCGACCCCGAGACGAACCACCATTTTCTCATTAATTTATAACTAGTTACAAGATTCCTTCTCTTTACTTACTTAAGGGTGGATTTTAAGTTAATCAGTTTAGGATCCAGCTTTGAGCCTAAGGGGCTACCAGTAGCCCCAAAGACTCTAGCAAACTTTCTTGAATGTATCTCAAGTCGATTACTTCCCAATCTTGAAAACTTCCGGATTCTGTTTACCTTCGGCGACCAACTGGCCAATCGCTCCTTTAGCCACACGAAAAATACTATGGTCCACCAAAGTGTAAGTCCCTGGCGCATCGAGTTTAAATTCGACAATCGTAGCACCTGCTGATGGCACTAACGTGGTCTGGACATTTCGGTTGACTGTCCCTCCTAGTGCCCCTTCCTGGTACACTTTATCAAATATTTCTCCAATAATATGAAAGGAAGAAATCCCATTAGGGCCAATATTGCCAAAATAAATTCGAATATTTTCTCCGACTTTGGCTTTGAGCGCGTTATTACCCATTAAGGCCCCATCGCTACCATTAAAGACAACATGATCGGGATGCTCAGCTAATCCTTTGTTGATATCGAATCCTGTTACACCATTATCCCCATCTGTGAAAAACTCACTTTGAAAAATATAAAATTCTTTATCAACTTTTGATAATCCGTCGGCCGGCTCTACGAGAAACAACCCGTACATTCCGTTCGAAATATGATCAACAATGGCACCTGCGGCACAATGATATATGTAAAGACCTGGGTTGAGTGTTTTGAAGGAAAATACTTTAGACTCACCTGGAGCCACCGTATTAACAGCCGCACCACCTCCTGGACCATTTACGGCATGGATGTCGATGTTGTGAGGCTGAGTATTCGGTTTTGGGTTAGAAAGGTGAAACTGCACGGTATCACCAACTCGAACTCGAGCCATTGGGCCGGGAACACTGCCACCAAAGCTCCAGAAGTTATATTTTTTCCCGTCTGCTATATAACCAACAAACTCTTTTGCTTCAAGATTAAGAATAACTGTTTTGCCACCATTACGATTGAGCGGCTTAGGAACATTGGGTGCTTTAGTCAGTTCAACTGTAATCCCTGCAAAGGCAGGTGCTATTGTAAAGCAGAGAAAAAAAACCGAAGCAATTGTATATAACTTCTTTTTTATAAACATTTTTACACTCCTTCTGTAAAACATTAAAAGGATAAATATATCTTTTTATCTTATTTTGTTGTCTGCTATACTAGATGTCAAGATATATTTATCCTTTTATTAGCGTTGAAGGAAATATCAACTACTCATATATTTATTATCTTAAAAGATTATGATTTCTCAAACATCAGAATACGCTTTACGTGCTGTAGTTTGCTTGGCTCAGCATCCCGGTGAACTTCAGACAGCAACCAAAATAGCAAAACTAACAAAAGTACCAGATCCTTATTTGTCTAAGGTTCTATTGACATTAGCAAAGCATGAAGTGGTGATTTCGAAGAAAGGATTACATGGAGGTTATGGATTGGCTCATTCTCCAGAAAATCTTACCTTGTGGACTATTATCAACGCAGTCGATCCCATCAAACACATAAAAACTTGCCCCTTAAAGCTAGAGTCTCACGGTACCCGTCTTTGTCGATTACACAAACGGGTCAACGATTCCATAAATATGATAGAGGAGTTATTTAAAACTTCTACCGTTGCGATGATACTAAATCAACCCACTAAAAGCATTCCACTTTGCGAGTCCAAAAAAATGAATAAAGTCAATCCCTGAATCAATATTTAGATTAAGTAAAATGTCTCAAAAATCAAACACATTAACAAACAAAGGGTCACTTAACCAAATAACAGACGAATACCGGGTACTGCATAAAGTTGCACAGGTATTGGAAAGTTCTGGAAGTTTAATGGATGTATTGCAAAAGGCAAGGCAGATAATTACTGAATTTAAAGGACTGCACGTTGAGAACAAAGCGGGGATTTTTCTGGCTGATAATGAGAAAAAAGTCTTGCGCCTTCTGACTACGTTCGGTGCTTTTAGCCATGGCAAACTTCTGAAAATATTCCTTTTCGTATTTAAAACCATCTCGAATAGCGAGTATGAGTTTGACATACTACTCTGCTTAACAAAAAACAGCCACTTCAGCAATTAAATTTTTATATCGAAGGCCAGGACTTGTATTTGCAATAATAATTCTTATAGATACCTTTTTAGTTATTGATAAAACCATAGACTTGATTCTGATTAAAAATCATATCGAGTTGCTGTACTATTATGTTATGAAAACTAAATCATGCACACAATTAATTACAACTGAACAGTTAATATTTCTAATATGAAAAGTAATGATTCAGATGAATTCTGGTTTCACATTCCAGTTCTCTTGATAAAGATAGTAAGAATTCTGACAAAGAAACCATCAGGACAACCTAAAACTATAGAATTAGAACGTTGGGGGAAATTAATAAAAGTTGCAACGGACCCAGAGTTAGGAAGGGTGAGATTAGAAGTCATAACTTTACCAGTACTAAGTCTTGAAAATAATAAATCTAAATTAGACGAAGACTATCAACCAAGGTTAGATTTAGGAAAAGATATTAGAAAGTAAGACGTATCCAAAAGCTACTACCCCTTCTTTTTAATTTTTTTTTCATAAGTTCTCTCCCCTTTAGATTGAAGAGTGATATTGATTCGTGTGGTTATTCTTTGTCAGACGTCTCTTTTTTATTTTTTTATGATTTTTTTTAGGTTTCTGGACGGAAAATATTTTGAATGAAAGTGTTATAATTAAATTATGAATACTGATAACTTTATAAAATTCACAAGTATGGGGCTTGCTCTTTGGGGAGTTGTAAACATTTTAATGAAGTTCATGCCAGAATATGCAACTCAACTCCCGCTTCCAGTTTATGAATTTTTTTATTCCATAACGGTAAACACTGAACCTAGTCCTACTCCTGAAACGATGCCACTTGAAACGATTGAACCTGACTCTGATTTTGGTTCTTGAAGAACATAACTCAACATGTCTTTTTTTCATATTTGAATGCAGTATTCTCTCCCCCAACTAAAAAAACAAAAACCAATCGCGAGTTGAATAGTAAAAAGAATGCTTAGGAGATTGAGTAATGAAAGCTTACAGGGTTCATGAGTACGGAGATGTCGCAAAATTTATTAAAGATGAAGTTAATAAACCTAGTGCAAAGCAAGGGCACGTTGTTGTTGAGGTGAAAGCCACAAGTCTTAACCCCATTGACCATAAACTCCTTAAAGGTGATTTGGGTATTAATCCTGCCTTACCTGGAATCCTTCATATGGATGTGACTGGGATCATAACAGAAGTGGGAGAAGGAGTAACTAACTTTAAAATGGGTGACGAGGTTTACGGATGCGCTGGAGGGTTACAAGGGGAAGCAGGTAATATTGAAGGTGCGTTAGCTGATTTCATGCTAGCAGATAGCAATTTAATTGCATTGAAACCGAAGTCGTTGAGTTTTTCTGAGTCTGCGGCATTACCACTTGTGACTATCACCGCGTGGGAAGGGTTATTTGATCGTGCGCATATAAAAAAGGAAGATCATGTTCTTATTCATGGCGGAACAGGAGGTGTGGGTCACATCGCAGTACAACTTGCTAGACAACATGGGGCACGTGTTGCAACAACAGTATCTTCTGAAGATAAAGCAAAAGTCGCTAGAAGCCTAGGGGCAGCGGATATTATTTTCTATCGTGATGAAAAGGTTTATGACTATACTCAACGGCTTACTAAAGGTAAAGGTTTTGATGCAGTATTCTCTCCCCCAACTAAAAAAACAAAAACCAATCGCGAGTTGAATAGTAAAAAGAATGCTTAGGAGATTG
>JABHTG010000078.1 GCA_018697205.1 Nitrospina sp.
ACGTCTGTCCGGATAGGTATCCAATGGATTACCTACCTTAACTACGGGCTTTAACTGCGCTCCTACCTTCTTACTTGTCAGCGCCATAGCCGTAGCTACACCAGCACTTACTTGCAAGAATTTCCTTCTGTTTAGTCTCATGTAATCTCCTTAATTACTAAACGTTAAACAAATACTGCATTTAAACTAACTAAACTAACTAAACTAACTATTTACTTACTTTCATACATCTAATCCAAAATTGGACCATAAACTTATATATGTCCTCGCCTACAAAAATTATTAAGAGCCCCCACCTAATATGGTGAGGAAAGGGAGGGCAGTCCCACTCTAAATAATCCTTGGAGATATTATTTCCACCCAAAAATGTTTCAATTTAGCAAAACATACACTTAAATCCTCATCTGAGGCCTTTAAACGTAGATTTATTTTTTCAAACTCCACCACCTACCCTAATAGAGCAATTAACATGCCAAATATACCAACGCCAAAAGACCCCATAACTCATTTATATAAAATGGTTTACAGGTTCAGATTTTTCTGACACAAAACCACAATTAACCACTATGTTTCATATTTGAATCAACTTGTTTCATTTTATGATAAAGTGTTTCACTACAAGCATTTTACAGAGCTAATGAGATCTTAAGTTGATCCCTTAATGGTCTTTTTAATTTTTTAGATAAAAAATTTTTAAAGAACCCTCAAAACTAAATAAACCTCCTTGACAAAAAGTAAATTATTATTATAGATTCATGTAGGTTAAAACCGGATAATCCCTTATCAGTCAATATCCTATGTGATGTAGGAATAATACTATATCAGTTGAAATCGGTTGAAGGAGAAGACATTTGGACAAGCTTTTAAAAGAACTTAAATCGACTAGGGAGCAAGGGGGGGTTCTTTGGAGTCTGGAAGAAAAAATGGTGGAAGCAATACTGAGTGGCATTGGAGATGCCGTGTGCATCTTCGACCGGAATTTTAATATTCTGTTCCAAAGTCCGCTGCACACAAAGTGGTTTGATAAGCTTGAGGAATATATATGTTTTAAACGAGTCGACAAACCCAAACCCAGTCGAACAATAAAAATTATACATAACGAAAACGGACAGGCACTACACTTGGAGGTTTCTACATTTCCAATCAAAGATGATGAAGGGACATTTTTTGCCGGGATTAATATCGTTCGTGATGTATCGCACCAAGTTGAATTGGAAGTAAAGTCTAATGAACTAGCATTTTTAAAACAAAAACAAACCGATAAGTTAACGTTAAATACAATTATTGGGAATTCAAAGCCTATTCAAAAAGTCCTCGAAGGGGTTCATAAAATAAGCAAACTGGATACAGTAGTTTATATCCAGGGTGACACAGGAACAGGCAAGGAACTAGTCGCCCGGGCTATTCATAAACTTAGCCTACGTTCGAACAATCCATTTCTTGCCATCAACTGTGGCGCTTTATCGGAAACGCTTTTAGACTCAGAGCTTTTTGGCCATACAAAAGGTGCTTTTACAGGAGCAGACTCTGAATCTATCGGACTTTTTGAAGCTGCAGATGGAGGCACATTATTCCTTGACGAAATTGGTGAAATGTCAACTGGAACTCAAGTAAAATTACTGCGAGTTTTGCAGGATGGTGAAGTTAGAAAACTAGGAGCCACTACTAGTAAAAAAGTAAACGTGCGTGTAATAACTGCAACCCATCGTGATATAGCAAAGTTGGTTGTTGAAAATAAGTTTCGAGAAGACCTATTCTACCGAATTCATGTCTTTACTATAAGAACACCCACCTTAAAAGAGCGAAGTGAGGATATTCTCTCCCTAGCAGAAACTTTTTTAAAAGAATTTGCTCAACAACAAAATAAAACTATCCGTAAAATTTCAGACGAAGCCATAATATTGCTAAAAAAATATTCCTGGCCGGGAAACATACGTGAGCTTAGAAATATTTTAGAACGAGCTACTATTCTCTGTGAATCTGACTCACTACAACCAAGTGATTTACCTATTTCCCTTCTAGATAATGGAGCTGGAGAAAGTTTACCGACTACGCTAAAGAATATAGAAATGGGGAGCGATCCCTATAAAATGAAAATTCTCACCTCTCTTGAAAAACACCGCTGGAATAAAACACTAACCGCTAAAGACCTAAATATTTCTAGAGCCACTTTGTGGAGGAAAATGAAAGCATACTCCTTGCAGAATCATTGATTATAAATTTTACCTAAATACTCCAAAGTTACCTTTAAAATTCTTACTTTCCATTGGGTTGGAATCAAGTTAATGGTTGTGCTAGTATTCGAGCGTTATTATCCCAATTCAAATATATTTACTAATGATTGAATCTAGAGTTTAGCCCAGTTAAAGCTGTTCACGCTATTAATTCAATTTTTAGTTTGTCATAAAATTTCATGCCGAAAAAACGTGTTGCCATTTATCCAGGTACATTTGACCCGGTAACTAATGGACATATTGATATTATTCGCAGAGCCATAAACATTTGTGATCACTTAGTTGTTTCGGTAGCTCTGAACCCAAGAAAAAATCCGTTATTTTCTATTGAACAACGTGTTAATTTTATTAAAAAAGGCCTCAAGGGTCTAAAAAATGTTGACATACTTCCCTTTGATAACCTGTTGACTGATTTCGCTCGAAAAAACGATGCCGTAGTAATAATTAAAGGCCTTAGGGCTGTAAGTGACTTTGAATATGAACTTCAAATGGGACTAATGAACCGCAATCTAGACCAAACGATCGAAACTTTGTTCATGATTCCAAGTCAGGAATATTCTTTTTTAAGTTCAAGCTTCGTCAAGGAAATTGCAAAACATGGCGGCGACATTAACAAACTAGTTCCAAAAGCCGTAGCCCAAGAACTATTAAAAATAAACATATGAAATTTTCAGAAAGAATTCAAAGAATCCAGCCTTCTATGACCTTGGCAGTTGATGCAAAAGCAAAGGAACTACGCGCTAATGGTGAAGATATTATTAGCTTTGGAGCAGGGGAGCCAGACTTCGATACTCCCGAAAAAATCAAACAAGCTGGAATTACAGCTATTGAAAAAAATATAACCCACTACACTCCGGTTGGAGGCATTGACGCTCTTAAGCTAGCTATCGTAAACAAGTTTCAACGGGACAATAATCTTAGTTATAAAAAAAATCAGATCCTAGTTTCATGTGGGGCCAAACACTCACTTTTTAATTTAGCCCAGGTGCTTTGGGAAAAGGGAGACGAGATAATAGTACCTGCTCCCTATTGGGTCTCCTATCCTGACATTATTCGGTTTGCGGGTGCCAAGCCAGTAATTATTGATACGCTTAGCTCAAACGAGTTTAAGATCACGCCTAATCAAATAAACGCTGCTGTCACGCCAAACTCTCGAGCCATTATTATTAACAGTCCATCCAATCCTACTGGCTCAGCATACAATAAAGAAGAAATGGAAAAAATAGCAGAATGTGCTCTACGTAACAAGCTATTGATCGTTTCCGATGAAATTTATGAAAAAGTTATATTTGACGGATTCAAACAACATAGCATTTGTAGTATCAGTAAAGAAATACAAGATAATTCTATCCTGATCAACGGAGTTTCTAAAAGCTATGCAATGACTGGTTGGCGCATAGGTTACCTTGCTGGCAATGAAGAAATTATAAAACAAACTGCAAAACTTCAAGGCCAATCTACTTCTAATCCAACCTCCATTTCGCAGATGGCAAGTATTACAGCGCTAAATGATACAGAAGCCGATGTAAAACAAATGGTCGAAGAATTTCAGAAAAGAAGGGACATTCTTTTAAGCTGTTTGCTAAAAATTCCTTACGTAGAATGTTACAAGCCTGCAGGGTCTTTTTATACGTTCCCCGATTTTTCATTTTTTTATGGCAAATCATTCAAAGGTAAAAAAATAGAAGGCTCTGTCCAATTGGCAAACTTTCTACTGGAAAAAGGAAAGGTCGCTCTAGTTCCTGGCATCGCATTCGGTGCTGACAAAAACTTAAGACTTTCCTTTGCTTCTTCCATAGGCACAATCAAACAAGGTGTTGACCGGATCACCAAAGCTCTTAGGCTGCTTGAATGAGTATATACTCTAAAAAATTTACCTAACCGAAATGGCAAGGTTGTGAGGGGGCCTTTTACTTGAACACTAAATCACAGTCTGTGGCTTTAACGGTAGGTCTTGATCATCTTTGAACTCAGAAATCATTTTTTCAATGTTTGCGCGGCAACGCTTGGCCTTGCAGTTGCCTGTCCCAACACGTATGGTTCTACGCAAGGCCTCAAAAGATAAAGAACCGTCCTCCATAGCTTTTAAAATTGTTCCACCCTTGATACTTCGACAGATACATACTTTCTTGAAATTATTGATTATTTTTTTTTCAGAGGTCAAAATAGTCTCTATCTTTATTAATGTAAACTTTTTCCTGCCTAATTAATATAAACCATATAATACTAAAAACCCAGTGCAATCCCTAAATCAAACCCCCTCTTTGATATTATCTACCTTATCCGGGTTATTACTAATCGTAATATTTCCCCAATATAATTTAGAATTCCTCGCTTGGTTTGCATTGGTACCTCTTTTATTTGCTATTCAGAATCAACCGTTAATAACTGTCACCTTACGCAGCTTTTTTACTGGGATGATTTTTTATTTTTTTAGCTTAAATTGGATTACCAATACTTTAGTTAATTATGGAAACATCCCTGTAAGTTTAAGCTTTATTATTTTAGCTCTTCTTGCTGCTTACCTTAGTTTTTATTTTTCTTTATTCTGTGTTTTAACAACCAAGTTGAGTCGAGGAAAACCCGTTTATTTTTTTCTACTGGCACCTTTGGTGTGGACCTCTCTAGAGTATCTTCGTTCCACACATATGACTTTTGGTTTTTCGTGGATGGGGCTTGGTTACTCCCAATTCCAAACTTTAGCGATAATTCAACCCGCTGAAATCACGGGAGTATATGGTGTTTCTGCCTTGATCGTTTTAGTTAATGCAGGTCTCCATTTTTCTCTCAATACCTGGATTTTTTCTCCCAAGGGACATGATGGTTGGAAAATGTCCTACAGAGTGATCGGTCTTACTACTTTGGTAGTTGGCCTTTGGTTTGGCTGGGGAAACTGGGCTCTTGAACTCACAAAGTCCAAAATAGAAACAAGCCCTAAAATTCGCGTAGCACTTGCCCAAGGAAATATAAAGCAACATCTAAAATGGAATAAGCTTTATCAAAAAAAAATAATGGAAGTATACAAAGAACTTACCTTACAAGGGGCAAAGAAAAAACCTGAGCTCATAGTTTGGCCAGAAGCAGCAACTCCTTTCTATTTTAGTCTAGACCCTAATGGTACAAAATATGTTCAAGACCTTGCTAGAACCTCGGATGTACCTCTTTTATTTGGAAGTCCTTATAAAAAGCAAATTGCTGGGAAAGAGTTATTCTATAACCGAGCTTTTTTAATTTCAAACCAAGGAAAAACAATTGACGTGTACGACAAGATGCACCTTGTCCCCTTTGGAGAATTTGTTCCGTTCCGCCAAGCTCTATTTTTTATCGAGAAAATAGTAGAAATTATTGGTGATTTTGGTTTAGGAAAACAGGCAACTGTTTTCAAATTAAATAATCATCAACTTGGAGTGTCAATCTGTTACGAAATCATCTTCCCTGACTTAGTTCGACAACCGGTTAAAAATGGGGCAGAATATTTAGTTAATATTACTAATGATGCCTGGTTTGGAAAAAGCGCCGCATCGTTTCAACACATTTCCATGGCTGCATTACGTGCAGTCGAAAATCGGGTGCCCATTGTTAGAGCAGCCAATACTGGTATTAGTGGATTTATAGATGCAACCGGTGAAATTAGACAAAAAACCTCTTTGTTCAAGCGAGTGATGATTGTCGACGAAATAACTCCTAACAAAGGGCCTCGTACCTTTTATTCAAAGTTTGGCGATGTTTTTTCTTATCTTTGCTTTGCCCTAACAGGAATTATTACCATCTTGGCTTACCGTTTCTGACCTAGGTATTTTCAGGGTCCAATTAAATTGTTGAGAATGATCTGTACTTGTTGGTCTCCTGAATTAGTAGTAACTACTCCATCAATATCACCAGGAGCCGGCGCTGCATCACCATCCTTATCGATCCTCGCAAAAATAGTGATTGGTCCCTCGAACAATGCACCTGGTAGCATAACATCAGCTTGGCCTAGAGTGAACGAATAGGGAAATGTAATCCCTTGTAGTTTTTTCACTGCTAGGGGCATACCTCTTTGAGCTCCCTCAGAACGAGCGATTAAAAATAAGCTAGCGCCTTTAGGAATTTTATCGACCAGATTAGGGTCTATTCTTATAGTTCCCGAAACCATTGTGTTAGCTGATATTTTGGCCTCAATGATATGATCTAGTATAATTTTTACATCCTTTGAGCCCGAAATTACGTTTATAGACCCATCTATATCATCTGGTGAGGCTTTCGGCATTCCGTCTAAATCCCATCTTGCCGTTACTGTTATATTACCCTCAAATTTATTCCCTTCTAGCATTACATTCTCCTGACCTATCTTGAAAGCAAAAGGAAACTTGATCAAAGTATGTTTTTTTGCAGCTAGAGGTGGGCCGCTGAGAACCCCTTCAGGCCTAGCAATAAGAAAGAGTGTTCCTTGTTTAGGCACTTTAGAAGCAATTGATTTATCAAATTCAATTATTCCTGAAATAGAGTGGGCCGGATCGCCAACCTTTTTTTTCGCATCCATCTGCTGCTTCACTTGTGGAGAAATTGGGTGTTCCTTAAGTTCTTTATCACAAGAGGTAATCATAAAAAAAATAATAACTAACCAAAAAATAGCTAATTGTTTCAAAAGTTTCATCCGATAAAATAAATATAGAGTTTTAATAAAAATCAAGGGAATACTGTTAACATCTTACTATATTTAAAAATCCCTTAATCGTTAAACGGTTTGCAAATAAAGAGGCTTTATCTTTTACGAAGTACGCATATTCAATCACAAAAGAAAAACTAAAAAAGTGTTATCGAGCAAGCATCTTAGTCTGAGATACTGGAATTCTTTTTATGAAAATACTAGAAATACAGCATCTGTTAAGAAAACAGCACTAAAAAAAGAACATGAGCCAGACTAAAAATAAGACTGTTAGCTAAAAATTATTAAACAAGCGGTGATACTGAAAGCTATTTATCGCAAAAAAAATTTTCAGGGGTGCATTTCTGATTTTTCTGGCTACCTAATCCTCCACCAAGGTTGTGAGTTGGAAAATTAAAATATTACCCCTGATATGCAGAGAGTAATTCCATAAAGAATTGCTCTCTGCGCCCCTCTTTCCTCCTTAAAATTCAATCTAGAACTAACGAGACTTCCTTATTACAACCATTTGTGTGCACCGTATAATTAAATATGGTAGGTGTTTATAATTTAGATCCAATCGACGATATCAATTTTTTTGATGGATAATTCTTGGTGGAGGCTTGATTTTTGTCCGATAGTCTTCCCCTTCCATTTTTATAAAATCACACATTTGGGCTAATCTTGATAGAATACGGTCACCCACTTTTTCTTCTAAACTCTGTTTTTGCAATGAGGTAATCCGTCCATTTTTGTCATTAGATGTGCTACACCGATCAGAATAATTTGTCGTAAACAATGTTATCTTATCAGCTGCGTTATAACGCGATGATATAAATTGGTCTAATATGGTCTGCTCCCATTCATTATTCCGCCCCTTAGCTAATTCGTCAATAACCAGTACGCTCGAATTTAGATAAGGCTCAATTAATGACATTTCCGATTGGTCATGAGAATATCCGTGACGAATATCAGATAATAATTGGAAAAAATCTACGAACTTCCCATGAACTTCCTCTTCCAAAATAAGTTGTTTTAAAATCGAAACCACTAAATGGGTTTTCCCTAAACCAGGACCTCCCATAAAAAGAAGACCTCTACAAGATTGTTTAGGTGATATACGAAAATCATCTAAAAAGTCTTTGGCTCGCGACAAGGCTTTTTTATTTTGTAAACCAATTGGCTGATAAATTTCAAGTGTAGCGTTGGAAAATTTTCCCGGAATACCTGAATCATTAAGTAATCGCAAACGTTTCCTAAAAGAGAAGCAAAAACTACAATCGGCAAGAAACGCCATCCCTTTATCATCTTGGTGGAATGTCCGACCTTCCCCATCACATTCGTAACAAATAAAACACGAGCATAATTTTGCACGAAGTTTACCCTCGTGGTTAAATAAATTGTATTTTTTATCACCGCACTTTGGGCAAACTTTAATTTGTTTTTTTGTACTAGACATTAAAAACTTTTCATTGTTTATATATTTGCTGTTGGATCTCTTCCTCTATCGCTTTTTGAATCTGAACAAGAGAAGTTTTACCATTTCGTCTGTTATTTTTTTCCAAAAAATAACAATAACTGTTTTCGATGGCCCTGCAAACCAATCCAACAGGAATATTACGTGATTCCCATTCGACAATTAATTGGTAATCGCTAGCAGATAAAGTCAAACCAGAATCTTTTAAGGAAAGAAAAAATTGCTCGACTGTTGTCAAATAATTCAACTTATATCACCTCTAAAGTACCTATAGGTTTTTTTAAGATTTTATATCTAAAATTGTTCCAATAGTTGCATCGGCTACAACAATAACCTTAGCGTTTGCAGTAAATTCAGCTTTGGAGGTCAGCTGCTTCAACGCCTCTTTTGAAATATCAACCTTAGATGCTTCAGTGGAGCTTAAGTCAGAGCTACTTGCCGCGTAGTCACTAACTGTAACCTTACCTCCTCCTAAGCTAACCAAATTGTTTGCACTATTCTGAAGCTTTTGCGCAGAAGCTATCATGCTTGAAAATGCGTTGAACATGCTATTGATCAAAAAAATCTCCTTTGAATATGGTTCTTAATAATAAAACTATAGCCCTTCAGCTAACTGGAATAACGGACCCATCCATGGGCTTTGAGTCATATTACCCCTTTACCAAAAAGGTTCAACGCAAAGTTTTTCCATTTTAGAAAAAGTGAGATCCATCTTTTTTATAACTTTCAATTTTTCAACTAGTTTTAAAGCGAATAACTACTGGAAAGAAAAAGTCTTTATATTGTCGTCGCTATAGCGGTAGGTACAGCCTGAGTAACTTTTGCTTGCCTTAATGAAGCAAGTGAAAGAACCATAGCCGTTTCATCACAATTTTCTTGATGTAAACAAGCATTACAGTCATTCCAAACTTTATGTGGGAGTCTGTCTTTATCTATTATTCTAAATCCTAGGCGTTTAAACATAGACACTGCGTAAGTAAGAACAAACAAGGTATCACAATCGGTTGACAATGCTTCTTTAAGACTCGCTTCCACCAGATTTGTGCCTATCCCTTGTCCTGAATATCGTGGGTTTACCCCCAATGATCTTAGTTCGACCAACGGCCCCAAACCCCTTTTCAGACTAAAGAGTCCTATAACTTGATCATTTTTTTCATAAACCCAAAAACTAGATACATGCTCCTTAATCTCATTGAGCGACCTAAACAAAACTTTTCCTGTCTCAGAAAAAATACAAATCAAGTTATGTATGGATTCCGCATCGCTATACTTTGCTTTTCGTATCATATTTTACCGGTGTTCTAATTTTCTTAAAAAAAATCCCTGATTACACAGTCTAGTTACAAATTGTCACGACTATCATCCTTCTCAAAGAATTTTTGTAAGCTCAAGATCTTAAGGATATTTGCAGTATCTTAAAAAAAAACTAGCTAGTCAATCTAGATTCTAAATCAGGCTGAGACTCGATCCTCCCTAGAAACATCTAAATGCTCTAACTGCAATCTATCTATAAGTAAAATATTATCGATTGCAATAGCCAATCTTTCTGCCATACGTTCTAGATATTCAGTTCTTAGTCCATTGTGAAAATGACGTGGCTTCGTTGCCCCGAGGACAATTGCACCACAAATATTGCCACGGTTAACAATGGGAACAATACATTCTGACTGAATATTTTTCTGATTCCATGTCTGATCAAACACTTTTGAAGGAGTTGTGATTTCAGAATTTAGGACAGGTTTTAGCTCCCCATTAAACCACATATTAATAGTAACTTGATCCACAAAACTCAATAATCCGTCAAGGTTTTTGCTAAACCTCTCCTCTAATCTATGCTCCATGTAGTGGTCTGCGTCATCCACAAGATAAAGTAAAATATAAGGAATTTTAAATCTTAAAGTGATAGCTTCCCCTAGTTGCTTGACCATCTGATCTAGTTGAGTACTTTTAAGTATTAGACGCTCAATTTCAAAAAGATGTTGATAAATTTCTTCATTGGCGCGAGAAACCTCTACAAACGACTCAAGTTGATTTTTTAACTTTTCTTTATCATCATTAACTCGTTTAATGAGCCGGCCGGACAAACTCAATTTATTAGTCTGCCGAATGGGAATATCCTGACTATCAATCGTTTGTATTTTGCTCAGTAAATCGGGATAATCATTAAAAAACTCAGGATGATCACACAAATAAACTGCTATTTCATCTTTGGTCATATGGCAAGTCCTGCTTAATTTAAAAGTTAATTATGAGAGTTGTAGTTTTCTAAATCTACCCCTTTGTCATGAAATAATACCAATGAACCAACTATATCATAGAGATTAACGTTTTTAAATCAAATACTTAAGTTAATTTTAATTTATTTTCTATTAAGGAGTTCTTTTTAACGGCGGGGTTAACGTTGGGTGGTGAGGTGGAGGTGAGTCCTTTGGTGGGAGTGGTGGGCCTTTGACACCACAAGCGGAAATAACAAAAACAATTGCCAAAAAAGTTACCCATTTGTAAAAAATTCTAGCCATTACTTTTCTTCAACCTTTAAGTAAATTTAGTTCCTACAATTAAACGAGCTATTTTTTTAGATTCACTTTGGTTAATTATTTAATTTTTTTTTAAGTCTGGCAATTTGAACTTCAACCTGATTTTTAGCAGTTCCACCGTACACATTTTTCCTCTGCACTGAACTGAATAGTGTAATGTATTCAAAAATATCTTTACCAAATTTTGATGAAATATTCTTTAGCTCCTTGAAAGTAATATTCTCTAGATTTTTTTTATTTTTTATACAATAGGCCACCGTTTGGCCCGTTATTTCATGGGCTAAACGGAATGGTACCCCTTTTTCAGCTAAATAATCTGCCATATCCGTCGCAGTCAGAAACCCCGAAATATCCACCCGGTGCAATGGTATTTTCTTAAATCGTGCGGATTTTATCATTCTATTAAATATCAACAACGAAATTTTAGCTGTATCCACAGTATCAAAAATTGGTTCTTTGTCCTCCTGTAAATCCTTATTATAAGCTAAAGGCAGTGACTTCATGAGGGTTAATAAAGACATCAAGTTACCGTAAGTGCGAGCTGACTTTCCGCGGATCAGTTCTGCAGCATCTGGGTTTTTCTTTTGCGGCATAATACTGCTACCTGTCGTGTAAGAATCAGATAACTCCAACCAATCAAATTCGCTCGAAGACCACAACACAATCTCTTCACAAAAACGACTTAAATGCATCATTAATATTGCTACAGTAGAACAAAACTCAATGGAAAAATCGCGGTCGCTCACAGCATCGATACTGTTGTGAGATATTTTTGGGAAATTAAGAAGCTTAGCGACGTATTTTCTATCAATGGGAAACCCGGTACCTGCAAGTGCAGCTGAACCTAGGGGCATAATATTGATACGTTTTAAAGTGTCTTGCATTCGCTCTTGATCGCGAACTAACATTTCAATATAAGCTAGTAAATGATGGGCCAACAAAATAGGTTGGGCTTGTTGCATATGGGTAAAGCCCGGAATAATCGTATCGGTATGTTTGCTAGCAACTTCCAATAATGTTTTTGCCAATGCGGTGATAAGTTTTACTACCTCCTGGCCTTCGTTTCTTAAATAAAGGCGTATATCAAGGCATACCTGATCATTACGACTTCGCGCTGTATGAAGTTTCCCACCGACAGAACCCACCAACTTCGTAAGCCTGCATTCGATATTCATATGAATATCTTCTAGCCGGTCATCGCACTTGAATTTTCCTGATTCGAACTCTTTTAAAATTCGCTTCAAACCTCCTATTATTTTTTTAGAATCTGTTTGTGAAATAATTTTGCACTTTGCTAGCATCTGACAATGGGCAATGCTCCCAGCAATATCATAAGCATAAAGCCTTTGGTCAAAGGAAATAGACGCGGAAAATTCTTCCATCAAAGTATCAGTAGATTGCTTGAATCTGCCGCTCCAAGGCTTTTTCATCAAGATTGGTCTCCTCGGGATTAATGTTTTTTTGTTTAGTGCAAAAAAGCAGGAATAGAAGTTAAGCAGCCGTTTGAGTGGGATCTAAATTTTTGTCCCATTTATCTTTGGAAACTATGCTGACCTTAGTGCCAATAGGTAAAACCTTACCAAGAAAATGTAAATACCACTCTTGAATGTTAGGGCACCCAGCGCTACCGTTTCTCCAATCAAAATTCTTTTTATAAAATTCATTCACCTTACCAGCGTTAACTCCATGAATACCATAACTACCGGTTACAGGATCTCCTATTTTTTTCAACCCCAACCACCAATGGCCAATTTCATGGTCATAGTCACCAAAGGGAATGGCCCGAACCTTTATAACTCCATTTCTTTCTTCCTTCTTATACCAAGTAGGTTTGTAAGAACGATTTTTAATCACGTAGTCACCTATTGGAGTCTCTTCTCCCGTACGACCAAATATAGCCCTTATCTGGAGAATTTCTTCATCTGCATAAAAAACACGCATCACTCCTTGTTCAACAGCACCAAGAACATACCATAATTTAGGATCATTCTTATACCGTGCTATTTCTTCACCACTATATTTAATAATATTGTAATGCTTTTTTTTTAGATATTTAGCTTTAGGATCCTTATAAATTTGTTTGAGAATATATTTTAAGTTTTCAGTGATTTTATTGTTTCGAATCATCTGCTCCACAATCTGGTTTAGTTGTTCGTTTTCTTTAGTTGCCACTTGAAGGGTCTGACGAATTTCATCCACCCCCTCTTTTGAAACTAAACCCATTTTATTCAACCCAGCGTAATAGGCTATATCCACCTGTTGTCTGCTATTAGTATCTAAAATAAACTCGTATGTAATGTACCCACATACAATTAAAATACCCAAAGAAGAGCTTAATAACTTGATGGATCTTTTTGCATTCGTTGATAGCCGATACCGCGTAACTTCAAATTTGACCTGTTTTGCTTTTTTCTCTAGGCCAATAAATTTTGCATTCCTATATTTATAAAAAAGTTTTCGTTCCAGTTCTGTATGTGTTCTAGGGTTTTCCGCCAGTTTACTAATAATTTGATGAAGGTTTTCTCTTGTACGACGGTCATAACTACCGTTTGGATCCTTAGTGGCGAGTAAATTAAATTCCGTGATCTTTAGAGTTTTTAGTCTTTCGTCCATAACCATGTCAACTGGATAAAAATTAGCTATTTGAATTTACTTGCTATCAAATCAAAAATAGATGGCAACCGGCCCTTCCAAAGGGATACCATTTCATCTTATTCTAGAAACTTTGAACTTCAAAGTATTAATTGATTACTAGTCAGTCAACTTAGGCTACTTGCAATACGACTAAATGTGCGGCCAATACGTGACTTAGACCGTTTTTCAAGGTTGGAAAGGATTTCTTTATTAGAGTAAGCAAGAGTAGGTTGGGCGACATTAGAATCAATAATACTTCTTGCAATTGCGTCTACTCGGTTCGACAACGTTTTATCCTTATCATAAAATAAGGTACCTCGATTGTTGGTAATATTAATAACCTTATGGTTTGGAACTAATCCAACTAGATGGATACGATCCTTATATTTCTCATACTTATCTAAGGTTTCAAGATATTCCCTTAACTGGTCAAGGCATAGAGGAATTTCTTTATTGGTTTGACAACGGTTAAAAATAATACCCATTTTTTTGTTTGCTAAAGCGTCCAGCACTCCTTTCTCGCCTTTTGCTAAAATTAAGCGATCCACATAAGCCTTATCTAAACCACTCAAGCTTCCCTTCTGATAATTTTCGTAAAAATCTTCATAATAATCTATGAATGTATGGAGAGCGTCAATACTGCCTTTAATAGCTATGGTATTACTCACATCGAATATAAATAAGACTTGGTCAATTGAGTTCATTATAGAAGATAAATGATTTACCCCACCTGCTGGTGTATCTAATATTACATGTCCAAATTCTTCGCATACCTTCTGGATAAACTCTAAAAACAAGGCCAAAAACTCAGGTTCGTTGATGCGCTGGCGATGATGCTTTTTACCAATAATTGGAATCTCTCCTCCTAAAATTGCAAAGCCATATTCCTCAATATAAGAAATATATTCATCTATGTTTGGTTGTGCATTGCTTTCATATTCACGCAAAATATTTTTAAACTTTTTAATATCGATGCGTTTAAATAACTGGGTAACTTCTTTTTTTCTCAAATCCGAGGGACGCTCAATTTCTCCACGCATTAAGAATAGTTCGTGTATTTGATCTCCAAATTCAAAATTAGAATAATTAAATAGTTTTTCATTTAGATTTTTATATATGGCAATGCTTTTTAACAACCGAGGGCTTTCCTTAGGAAGGTTCCCCTCTTTATACTCACGAAAGGGGACCAGAATTTGGTATAGAGTCTGTAAAAAATCTACTTGGTAAGTACGGTTAGCCAAGGTCTCAAATAAATCAAAAAATGTTTTTTGAGGATGGCTATTGAGAATACCTGTAATCGTAGGTAACCTTAAGTCCAAATCAAATAAACAAACAGGCTTGTCACTCGTAGCCGAATTCAGCGCCTGAGTTATTGCAGCTGCTATATTTATGGAAAGTGTAGTTTTTCCCACACCCCCTTTATGTCCAATTATCGAAACAACAGCCATCTAATTTCCTTTATTACGGTTCTTTGGAGCCCCTGAAATAACAAGTGTAATCTCACCTTTTAATTTTCTTTTCTCAGTGAGAATTGCAAGGTCTTCTATGGTTCCTCGGATTACTTCCTCATAAATTTTAGTTAGTTCTCTTGCTATAACAGCTTGGCGATCACCCATAACCTTATAAAGTTCATTAAGGGTTCTCGTAATCCTGTAAGGCGATTCGAAAATTACAATGGTCCTTTTTTCTTGTGCCAATTCTTCGATTAACTTTTTTCGTCCTTTTTTACGAGGAAGAAAACCTTCGAATACAAAACGATTAACTGGCAAACCTGAAACCGTAAGTGCAACCAATACTGCCGACGGACCTGGGAGCGAAATTACCGGAATAGACTTGGCGAGCGCAGCTCTTACCAAATGATAAAGAGGGTCTGAAACCCCTGGTGTACCAGCATCTGAGACAAGTGCTAAGTTTTGTCCCTCTTTAAGACGAGTAATCAAGCCAGCAGACTTTTTTTCTTGATTGTAGCTATTAAAACTCGTAAGTGGGGTTTTAAGCTCATAATGTTTGAGCAGCACACCTGTCCGCCGAGTATCCTCTGCAGCGATTAAGTCAACACCTCCGAGTATTTCCAATGAGCGGTGAGTCAAATCCTTTAAATTACCAATCGGGGTACTTACGATGTATAGGGTACCTGTCTTTTCAGCCTCTACCTCTTTGTTACCCATTCTGAGTTACATTAAGCATTTTTAAAAAAAAATTCTATAGGTACTTCCAAAAAATAATTTATTTGTATCTGAAAAAACCTAATTTACTTTGCCTCCTTTACAAGGTTAATGATTTTTTCGCTCGTTCTTCCTGTCATATTTAGGTTTCCATCAAGCACTGCACCAAGCTCTACACTCAAAGCAGGTGTCTGAATATTTCCTGTAATTTTACTTGCGGGGTGCATTTCTATTTTTTTCGAAGCGAGCACTGTTCCTCTTAATTTTCCTTTACAAACAAGCGTTCCCACCTCCATATCCGCTTGCATATCGCCAGTCTCACCAATAACAAGCGTGTCTTTTGTGTTTACCTTACCCTCAAATTTTCCATCAATCTGCACAGTACCTTCAAAGGTCAGCGATCCTTTAAATAATGCATCCGAGCCTAAATAAGCTTTTATTGGCAGATCTTCTTTCTTTTGAAGCATGCTTTACTCCCGTCTTTAAATAATTTTACTAAAATATTTTTACAAGGTTTTTCAAAAAAACTGACGGATACGTTCTAAGTCATCATCCGAATAATATCTAATGCTCACTTTACCACCTTTTTTACTTGTAGCAATGTCTACTTTAGTTCCTAGTTTTCGCTCTAACTCCACTTCTAGATTTTTGATAAAAATATCTTTTTTAGCTTTTTTTCTTACGGTATTGTCTATATTGCGCTGGCTATGGTTAATATAAGCCTCTGTCTCCCGAACATTTAACGATTGACTTCCTATTTTTTTTCTCAAATTTTCAATATCTTGCGCATTTTTTAAACCTAAAAGGGCACGTCCATGCCCCATTGTCAATTTACCACTAATTATGTCTTCTTTCACTTGGCGTGGGAGCTTAATAAGCCTCATTACATTGGCTATTGACTCCCTACTTTTACCCATGCGTTGAGCAATTTTTTCCTGAGTGAGCCCAAAGTCATTTGCTAAACGGGCATAAGCATCTGCTTCTTCAATGGGGTTTAAATCATGCCGATTAAGGTTTTCAATTAAAGCAAGTTCAAGAGATTCTTTATCCGTTACGTCACGCACAATAACTGGAATTTTCTTTAGTCCGATTTTTTTACTAGCTCGCCAACGCCGCTCTCCAACTATAAGCTCATAAGAATTTTGAACCTTTTGTACTATAATCGGCTGTATCACTCCATATTCTCTTATAGAATTTACAAGCTCTTCAAACTGTTCGTCACTGAAATGTTTTCTAGGTTGCAAACGGTTAGGAACTATTTCATCAATCAGCAGATCTACGGATCCAGTTGGAGCTTCACCTTCGGCCGTACCTTTCTCAAAACTAGGTATTAAAGCTTCAATGCCCTTTCCCAAAGCTTTTCGGTTCATTGTAAAATTCTCTCTTTTAAAAAATTATAAAACGATATTAAATCACTTCTTTTTTAAAAAATCCCTAAGCTTATTTTCCTTTATCCATTCTTCATAAGTTACTTCCTGAGGCTCAATTTTAGAAGAACTTATCTCACCTTTTGTGCGCTGTATCACTTCTTGCGCTAACTCAATATATGAATCGGAGCCTTTTGATCTATTTGCATATAAAACGATTGGTTTACCATGACTGGGTGCTTCGCTTAGGCGGATATTTCTCGGAATAATAGTTCTCATCAGATATTCACTAAAATATTTTTTCACTTGGTTTTCTACCTGACTCGTTAATAGAGTTCTATTATCGTACATAGTAAGGAGTATACCCTCTACTTTAAGGTTTGGGTTTATTGATTTTTTAATCCGTTGTAAAGTTTTTAATAAATGGCTCAACCCCTGCAAAGCATAATACTCGCACTGCATAGGAATAAGAACAGACTGCGATGCTGTCAGCGCATTAATAGTAAGAAGGCCTAAGGAAGGAGGGCAGTCTATAACAACAAACTCATATTCTTCATTTATCCCATTTAAAGCCATACTAAGGATCTTTTCCCTGTTGTCTCTACCAACTAGCTCAATTTCAGCACCAGCTAAATCTACATTTGAAGGAATAATTTTTAAAGTATCAATTTCTGTTGAGTAAATAACCTGATCACGAGAGATACCTTCAGTTAATAACTCGTAAATCCCTTTCTGGTTTTCTCCAAGATTAACTCCAAGCCCACTTGATGCATTACCTTGCGGATCAATATCAACAATTAATACTTTTTTTCCCGATAAAGCTAAGCAAGCAGCAAGATTAATAGCCGTTGTAGTCTTTCCAACACCTCCTTTTTGATTTGCAACACTTATTATTTTCCCCATAAACTCGTTACTCGCTCTAAGGATCAATCTCCAGGGCACACTAACACATGTAATATATAATTTCTAATTTAAGGAAAATTGTTTCACGTGAAACAATGGTTATTTTATTCAGTAGATAAAAATAAAACATGTTCCACGTGAAACAAATACAGGCCCATTCCTTAGAAATTTTTAAGTGGGCTTTCGTTTTAAAACCATGATTTTGGAATGGGCGCTGCTTGTACGTTTAAAAGCAATCTCATCAAAAAGCGAAAGCCCAAGAGAATCAAGAAAATCCAACGGAAAGGAATGATTGCAATTTGTCTGCAATACTAAGCATCCGCTTCGTTTTAAAAGACCTGCCCCCAACTTTAAGCTTAGGTGAGGCTCAAGCACGTGACGAAGAGTGACAAAATCATATTTTTCTTCAAACTCGGGAAAATCTTCTACTCGCCCATGAACACATTTAATTCCCGATAAACCAATAGAGTGAATAGCTGTTTTAAGAAAATTAGCCCTTTTTCGTTGGCTCTCAATCAGAGTAATTTCTAACTTCGGTAGAATGATTTTAATTGGTATTCCAGGAAAACCGGCCCCACTTCCAATGTCTGCCAACAAACCTGTAGGTGAAATAGCCAAGGTGTATTGAAGGGATTCATAAATATGTTTGTTTATGACAAATAGGGCATCAGATTCTGCTGTTAAGTTGATTTTTGTATTCCACCTTTTCCATTCCGTTAAATAAAGGAATAGATATTCCTCAACGGATTTGGAAGGAATGCTTGGATCCAGACCGCTTAAACCATCATTCAGGAAAGTAATTAAGTGCCTTTTCATAACAAAAACGATTCTCTAAGAAAGTATTTAATCTAGAGAACCAAGGACCCTGCGAAATTCCTCAGTTAAAGAGGGGAGAATCTCCAAAGCATCTCCAACTATTCCATAGTCTGCTACAGAAAAGATAGGGGCATTAGCATCTTTATTTATCGCGACAATGCATTTGGCAGCTGACATTCCAGCAAGGTGCTGTACCGCACCCGAAATACCACATGCTATATATAAATCAGGTTGAACTGTTCGTCCGGTCTGACCTATTTGGTTAGAATAGCTTCTCCATCCATTATCGACCACAGGCCTGCTAGCACCAACCGCACCATGAAGCACCTGAGCCAATTTTTCCAATAGTTTAAAGTTTTCTGGGTTCTGCATACCCAATCCTCCGGAAACTATGACGCGAGCTTCTGTAACGTCCAATTGGCTTCCGGCCTCTCTAACCACGTCTTGAATTTTAAGAACCAATCGATCCTCTGGAATCTTGATATCTATTGATTCAATTTTGCCCTCACGAGAAAAATCTGGGCCAGAACCCCGAAATATATTTTGCCGCAAACTTAATATATGTGGGCCTGTGCCCTTTAAAATTAGATTAGAAAGGGCTTTCCCAGCGTAAACAGGACGTTGAACCAGAATTTCTCCTGTTTCGCCGATCTCAATAGCAACACAATCGGTGGCTAAACTGGTATTTAATCTAGCAGATAAAGAGGCAGAGAGCTCTTTCCCGCGAGTTGTTGCCGAAAAAAAAACTGCGTATGGTTTTTCTGCATTAATTTGTGGTTCAATAGATTCAAGCGCTTGCTCAAGAGTAATCGATCCAAAAAGAGGGTTCTGTAGAATTCGCACATGATCTGCACCCCAACCTACAAAACAACTAACCATTGATGTTTCTAATCCAAAACACAAAACATGAACTGTACCCCCTAAAGAGTTAGCTAAAAGTCGCGCGGCATGAATAGCTTCAAAAACAAACGGTTTAATACTATTTTCACTTCGCTCAACAACCACTAAAATTTTCTTAGTTGTATTCATAAAATTGCGAAAACTAAAAAATTATAATTATCCAAAAAAATCAACTTTTATCTAAAAAATATTCACCCCTTATTGCCACAATATTATTAACCCAAATAGGTTAATAATTTCCAAGGCCAGAAACTCTTGCTATTTTTAAGGAGCTTAGTATTTACCAGGGGAACGAAAAATCGGTAGGTCAAGTATCCACTCGACATTCCATACCTCACCCACTGTGCCAAGACCAAGTAAAAAGACGTACAGAATAAGAATGCCGAGCCCAATTTCGCCCTTGTACTTAGAACCAAAGAGTTTGATCCGCTGGAATGGCTGGAAAGATTTTTCGTGATCGAGTTTGGTGGTTTCCATAAAATTGGATTACATGTTCT
>JABHTG010000069.1 GCA_018697205.1 Nitrospina sp.
CCTCACTCGGTCATTGGACCAAACTGCACAATAAAAAATGGGGCCGTAGTTGAGAACAGTATTTTGTGGGAAGGGGTTACCATTGGTGCCGGTTCTACTATTAAGGGTTCCGTAATTGCCAAAAATAGAACTATCGGCGACGGTAAAAATATCAAAGATGAATCGGTAATCTAATAAAAAACCCGCAAAGAAACGAAAGATCTCTAAGCGGGCTTTCTTAATACTATTAGGTAAAAACTAATTACAATATTTTGTGATTTTCAAGTTTCATAAACGCAGCTTCGACCGTTCCGCTCTCTGCATTTATAATCCTACGGTATTCAGGTAAGTCAAAGCTTCCCACTCGTTTAAAATCATCAGTATAGCTTTCGACATCTTTAATAGATCCGTTTTCAGGATTGAAATAATACACTGTGTATTTGTGAGTAAGGAACTTACCCTCTACATTTTTCACACTTTCTTCAACATTAATAGTGAAAGACATACGAGGAGTCTTACGATTTATCTGTTGAATTCGTCCATCTTTGATACGATAAAAAGACTTCATTCCATCACCACCCATGGTTACCGCTCTCCCTTGCGGATGAGACCCATCGTCAGCAAACGCTAATTTATACTTTCCATCAGACTCTTCAAAAGAACGAGGGCCTCTATGCATAACAATAGAAGCCATATTTTCGCTTAAAAACTCTTTATGTTTATCGCTTGTAATGGAATGTTCTATTTCTTTAGAATTCTTTACTGTAATTGTTCCGGACTCTTCAGCTCCATTAATATTCACAGTAACATCAGCTGTAAATCCATTAAAGTCCGAAGACCAGCGAGCTGTATTGCCAAATACTTCTCTGAGGGCTTCCCTTGCTTTAGGGTCATCTTCTTGCTCAGTTGCGACATCTTCTTCTTTCGTATACGCTGCCATTCATTAATCTCCTCTATAGAAAACCCGTTATAGGTGCAGATATAAAAGCACTACGAGTAATAGTTTTTAAAAGCTAGCTGGTTCTTTAAATATTAAATAAGATCTTCAGCACCAAGGACTTATAAAGTTTTTATTTTTTTCAGTAAAAAATTTCTATTTCAGCTTTTTTTCTAATACTAGCAATATAATTTGAAACTCGATCTCGAGCACCCTCCATAAACAAATACTCTTGAATAGCTTCTTTCATCTCAGAAAAAGGAGCATATTCACCTGGCTTAATTTCTACCAATTTAATCAAATGAAATCCAAATTTTGTTTCAACTACATTTGAGATTTCACCCACTTTTAATTTAGAAACGGCATCCGTAAAGGATTTTTCAACTGCCTCTGCATAAAAGAACCCTAAATCACCTCCATTTATAGATGTAGACTCATCATGTGAGTATTTTTTTGCTAATTCTGCTATATCTTCTCCGCCTTTTAATTGCTCCTGAATTTCTAATATTTTTTTATGGGCTTTACCTCTAAGTTCTTTTTTATTATTTCGTAAATCCTCGATTTTGCTATTCTTAATTAACTCTGGAGAAAAAGGCATGATAAGAACATGGCTGGCTCGGTAGGCAGTAGGCCTACGAAAATTTTTTTTATTATCATTATAATAATTTTCAACTAAGTTATCATCAATTTCTAACATGCCTTTTACCTGCTGCTTTAAGATAGTTTGCGCTTGGGAGTCCACTGCAATTGATTTCTTTAAATCATTCTCGGTAATATCTCTTTCCAAAAGAGCTTTCTTAAAATCATTTTCATTTTTATAGGCAGATTTCAATGCTTGGAGTTCAGTTTCGACAAACTTTGGATCTGCCGTCAAATTTAGTTTCTGTCCTTCTTGATACATCAACTCCCGAACCACCTCTTTATCAATAACTTTGCGGACGATTTTTTCTTTTTGTGCAGATGTAAATGGAGTCTTCGATTTCTTCAAGACTTGCATAAACTGAAATTTAATATGTTTTGCAGAAATATCACTTCCGTTTACACGCGCAACTACATCAGGAATGGGTGGAATTTGGTTAATACCTAAAGGTTTCGTGTCAGCATAAGCCATTCCCAAACAACTGATAAAAAAAGTTACTGTGGCAAAAAATAAATTGGATTTCTTTACTAGAAACATGAAATCACTCCAAAAATCTGTTAAAAATGTATGTTCTAAATTTAAAATAAAGGGATAGTTTATCTAAGAATATCACTCCTTTATAGTAGATGCAAATCTATGCCCCCAACTTTTTAAATGTACAATACACGTTCTAAATCTTTTTTTTAAACCCGATATGATTTCTTTTCGCGCTACCCCTTCTCGACTCATCCCTTTTTTTTGCATTTTTATTTCAGGTGCAGCAAGCCTTGTATATGAACTTATTTGGATCCGACAATTAGCCCTTATATTTGGAGGAAGCCTATATGCCATTAGTGCAGTTTTATGTGCTTTTATGACAGGTTTAGCCATAGGAGCATGGGGGATAGGATTGTTCATTAGCTATAGAAACAAACAGAAAAAAAATGTTAATTTAGTATTTCTCTATGGACTAATTGAAGGTTTAATTGGACTTTATGGACTTTTTTTCCCTTACGGACTGGAACTAATATCCAGCCTTTACGCCCCATTAGCTAACAGGACAATTGAGATAAGCTTTTTGCTTCATTGGGTTGAGTTTTTTCTTAGCACAGCACTCATGCTCCCTGCAACTATATGCATGGGTGCAACTTTACCACTTATTGGTAGTTGGTCTATTGGGAAAAGTAGTGAGCGTATTATACCTGATGTTTCTATTCTCTATAGCCTAAATACTTTCGGTGCTGTGGCTGGATGTCTCTACACACAAACAATAGCTTTAAAGTACTTTGGCATTAGCGTAACTAATTTTACTGCTGTTGGAGCAAATTTTTTAGTTTTTATTCTCTGCACAACTCTTCATAGTTCCTTTATTAAAAATCCATCTCCTAAAACTCAAGTTATACAAACTAAAACTAACTGTGAAAGTAGTTTAAGTACTGACCGAAAGTTATCTTTGCTTCTTATTTTCATATTCGCCTACTCAGGGATGGCTTCACTTGCAAGTGAAATATTATGGACACGGGTTTTAGTTTTTCCCATGGGAACAACTCTAAATTCATTCACAATTATCCTAGCGACATTTCTTTTTGGAATTGCTCTTGGAAGCATTATATCTAACAAAATATTTGGGAATTCAAATCACGTTATAAAATTTCTTCTAATCCAACTATCTATTGCAATTTTATGTATTACTATCCTGCCTTTATTTGAAAGACTTCATGAATGGACCTTAAAGGCTGACCAGGTGTTCTATGACTTAGATAACGTAGCATTAAAAACTCTTGGTATTCGGTCACTATTCGCATTCGGACTCATGTTTCTGCCATCACTTGGGTTCGGACTAATTTTTCCTCTAGCAAACCGAATAAACCTCCACTTATTCAAAACAAACAGCAAAACCCTTGGAAATAGTTACGCACTCAATACAATAGGAGCAACACTAGGTACTATTTTCACTCCCTTTATTTTTATTCCTTTCATGGGAATTCGAATGTCTTTATTTGTCATCTATTCTATCCTTATAATTTTATGTTTTGTCGCAATATCAATACAATTAAAATGGAATGACAAAAATTTTATCAAATCAGGGTTCATTTCAATAATAATCATCTTTATTGGTTATATTTGGTCTAACCCTAAAATATCTACTGAACAACCTGGAAGTCAAAATTTAGCAAGAGTAGAGATGAATACCCCAAGATCTCACTTAAATCTTCTTGATTATATTGAAGGCGATTTTTCGACCCTAAGCGTCATTGAGAATAAGAAATCAAAGGCACGCACGCTGTATTCGAATGGGTTTAGCACTGCAACAGTCTCAAACTCCATTGGAGGAAGCGCTTATATGCAAGCAATGGGTTTTATACCAATGGCTTTGCACCCTAATCCCAAAAAAGCAATGGTCATTTGTTTTGGAACTGGCAACACAACTGGAACAGTATCTCTTTTTCCCGGCGTACAGGTGGATAGCGTAGAAATTGATAAAAATATAATTTCACTTGCTCATCATTTTTCAAAATGGAACCACAATGCACAAAGAAAAAAAAATGTCCAAATGCATATTCAGGATGGTCGCACCTTTACACGTTGGAGTAAAAACAATTATGATGTCATAACGCTTGAACCTATGTCACCTATTCAGGCAGGAACAGTTAATCTCTATTCACGAGAGTTTTATCAATTAGCTGCAAATCGTTTAAACGAAAATGGCATCATGATGCAGTGGCTACCTCTTCACCTTGTTGGGAAAGATGATGCAAAGTCTATTCTAAAAACATTTCAGAAAGTTTTTCCACATACTTCTATCTGGAATAGTTTTTTAACAAGAATAGTTTTACTGGTTGGATCAAAAGATAAAATTGCTCTTGATAAAATAAGGTTTGAAGAATTGATGCGTTTACCTAATATTAAAATCACAGCACAACAAATAGGCATAAATTCATTCCTAGATTTTACAGATTTTTTTCTAACCAACACGAATAACGTGGACTCTTTTATTCAGAATGCTGACCTTATAACTGACGACCGCCCTCTACTAGAGTTCTCTCCAGTAGCCTTCCTACCACCCTTAAAGTGGGAAGTAGATGAAACTTTTATAAATTATCTTAAGCATCGGGCTGTGAAATACCCAAAAGTAACAGGGCTAATATCATCTGAGAAAAAACAATGGGAACAAAATTTTCGTAAACGTACAGCCCAAAGGCTTTCAGTTTTTTCACGTCGATATCATGGGCCTGGAGAATCTGCTTTTATGAAAAAAAACTACCTTGGGGGACTTAGTCAGATCAAATCGTATTTAAAGAAAAAAGGGGGGAAACCTATAAGTCTTAAGAACGCTCAATGGAAATAAATGGACTAAAATTCAATAGCTTAATTTATTCCAAAACTAAGTGTTGTAGATTTTTGAAGTTTAGTGATTCTTTAATAGTCCTCTGAGTCTCTTGGCTTATTCCATTCCCAAAGAGGTCTACATACTTAAGAGACATTAATGCATCACTTTCTACGAGAGCCTTTCCACCATCATCTCCTATTTTATTTTCTGCGAGATCAAGTCTTTGCAAACTCCCAAGAACAAGAGAGTCTGCAATCGCTTTAGCCCCTTCAGGCCCAATTTGATTCTTCCACAAATTAAGTGCGGTTAAGTGAGAAAAGATAGGAGATAATGAAATTGACCTTACACCTTCATCACCTATGGAGTTTCTTTCAAGGTTTAGAGATTTAATACTGGTCAACAGAGTCGACTCGGCAAGTGCCTGAATACCCTTATCCGTAATTTCGTTACGCTCTAGCTTTAATTCGCGAAGATTAATAAGCTTCGCGCACTTTGACAAATACTCCATACCCTGATCTCCTATATATTTCAAACGAAGGTCAAGAATAGTTCCTTCTTGAAGAAGGTTTTGGTCGATCAAAATTTCTATAGGCTGATCATTGAAAGGTCGGTTCATTTTTCTTATCCCTTTTTCTTTCGAGTTTTGGCTATTTGTTTTTTTTCTATGACATCAATACGCTCACGAAGTAATTTATTTTCTGCGACAACATTATCCAACTCTGAGCGAATTTCTTTAATCTCTTTTGGTTTTTTTGCAGATTCTCTAAGATAACAAATTGTATCTTCAGCGCGTCTTTGTAACCTCCCGTCGGTTTCATTATCCGCTATTTGCCTAAGAACTGGAATAGTTGAAAGATCATCTAATTGTTTCATAGCCATGACCGCACCTAGTTTACCGCGAAATGTGGCAGCTGGAGTTCCTCTCTTTTCTTGGGCAAATCTGACTAAATGCTCAATAACCTCACCTTTACGGTAAGGGTATCTTTGAGCAAGCTTTGCTAATGCTCGCATTGCAGCCTGTCGGCTATTTCGATGAGCTCCATACTCAGCTCCTCTTATAAGATAATCCCAAGAGGCCTCATCTTCCAACTCAGCGAGAGCATTATAAATAGCTGTTTGTGCCATAGAGTTGTGCGACTTACGACTGATTGCACTCTCAAGAAACGCAAAAGAGTCTTTATCCTTAACTTTTCCCAACATTTGAAGAGCAACGGCCTCCACCCTATATGAGGGATCTTTCTCAGCAAATTGACGAATAGATAAAATAGCTTTTTTATCATGACAAAAATTTCCTAGAGCACTGATAATTCCTTTGCGAATTTTCGGGTTGCTATTTTTTAGTCCTTTAATTAAAAATTTTCTTGCTTCTTCTCCACCTATCTTCCCTAATGCTTTTGAAATACGATTTGCGACACCCCATTCTTTTTCTTTCTCCAGACGTTCTCCTAAAATATTCACATCTTCTGTTGATGGATTTTTGGTTAATGCTGAAGCCGCTTCTAAGCGACCAATAGGATCTAGATCATGCTTTATCTGTTCATAAAGCATCGGACGCGGCACATTAGAAATAACAACTTTACAGGGGCATTCATAATCTGGATCAATCCTAAAAAAGAGTGGTTTACTCTTAAGACGAAAACAAAATTTTTCCTTCTCTGATTTTATTTCTACAGAAAACCTCTCTTGGCTATTTTTATAATAAAATTCTAAAACAAATGGTATTTTAAACAGTAGGTCTTCATTCTTTTTATCTGTTTTCTGGGTTTGTTTGATTTCGACTGTAGCCACCTTATCATTTGAACTCCAATCAAATGTTAGTTCCAACTTTGGGTAGCCACCACGATATATCCATTGATGCAGCCACTCATCATAATTGCACCCCGTTACTTCTTCAAGACAACGTATAAAATCAGTAGTTTCAACAAGATCATAACAATGACGTTCTAAAAATAATTTTAGCCCTTTTCTAAAAAATTTTTCACCTACGATGGATTTAAGATGGTGCAAACGCACCGCACCGCCTGGATATAGATGTGCATCGAATAAGTCAATAGGCTCCTTATAAACATTAGTTACAATAGGTCGCCTATAGGCATAGTCTTCACTAAAGTATGTTTCAGCATTCTCTAAGAGTTGATATCTAAATTCATTTTCTCCTTTGGACTCACGAGTATAGAGTGCATCAAAATAAGTCGCAAAAGATTCATGTAACCAAGCTTGAGACCAGTTTTTTGCAGTTACAATATTTCCAAACCACGTGTGAGCTGCTTCATGTGCTACTAATCCATTAGAGTCCCCGTCCAAAGCAGCTCGATTGTCGAATAATGCAAGGTCTGTCTGGGTAGTAACAGTAAAATTTTCCATTCCTCCAAAAACAAATTCCGGGACTGCAATTTGTGTGTAATGTTTGTAAGGATATTTGAATCCAGTATAGTTAGAAAAAAAATAAATAATCTTACCCGTATCCTTAAAAGCATTTTTTCCTTGCTGCTCGCGACCTTTCTGGACGTACCACTTAATATCGACTCCCTTCACTGTCTCCTTATGCTCTGAAAACTCACCAGCAACAATTGATAATAAATAGGTCGAATACGGTAATTCCATCTTATAGTGAAAAGAGGAACCCGAACGAGTAATACTTTTTTTAATTAAGCGCCCATTCGACAAACCAAACATTTTTGGTGGAAGGTGAATAAGAACTTCTGTGGTTTGCTTAAAATTGGGTTTGTCAAAGCAAGGAAAGTAGTAACGAGAATCTTCATCTTGTCCCTGTGTCCATACTGTCTTGAAACGGTCAGTATGGTGGTTATCAGGTTTGGTGAAATAGATCCCAGCAGCAGGGCGCGTCACAGAATGATCTAATATGACACTCATTAGATCACCTACTCGATATTTCTTACTCAATGGAATGATGATTTTTTTTCCTGTATTTTCGAAATCCACTGATTTTCTACCAATCCAAACACTTGAGACCGCCAAATTAACCGCATCAAAAACTAACTCTTCAACGTTATGACCTTTAATAACGAGGTTATATTTAGTTGTTCCCCAGACCTGCTCTTTATCCCAATCAAAGTTGAGCTCTAACCTAAGGTGTTCAGGTGAAACCTGAATATCCGGAGTATAATGAGGAACCGCACCTTCATGAGCAAAATCTTTACGATCAAGAAGACCCCAATGTTCAGACGCACCCTCATGATAATGACACTTGCAGTAACGAGTATAACTCATAGATTCAACCAGTTTAATATTATAGTCCGTGATATAAAGTCCATTGTATAAGGCCATTTCAAGATGTCAACTTGAACCGATGCTCAGATAAATAAATTTATTTTTTAAGTTTGCCAAAAATAACTTAGCCACATAATATTAAGTAAGGGTATTTAAGACACTAACTTATTTGCACTAAAATTAATAAACCTTCGATATGAATAAAAATAAGAACCTAGAACCTGACCCAGAGGTTCTTTCACGAATTGCATCCTTAAATATACATGCTACAAAGCTAGTGGAAGGTTTGCTCTCAGGTCACCATCGGAGCAGACACACCGGTTCAAGTGTTGAGTTTTCAGACTACAAAAACTACACCCCTGGAGATGAGATAAAACATATCGATTGGAAAATGGTAGCCAAAACAGACAAGCATCAAATTAAGAAATTTGAACAATCCACTAATTTAAAAGCAAATATATTACTAGATGTAAGCGGATCGATGGGTTATGAATCATCTAATTCTAGTGCCATGAATAAAATAGATTACGCTCGAACCTTAGTGGCTTCAATTGCTTACTTATTTTTAAAGCAATACGATGCGGTAGGTCTCACTTTATTTAATGAAAAACTAATAAATCATGTTCCTCCGCGCGCTAAACCCTCTCACTTTAAACATATCCTTCATGAATTAGCAGCATTATCACCTAATGGTATTACTAAAATGGAAGATGCCATTGAAAGTATGGCAGAGCGGTTGTCCGGAAGAGGCCTACTGATTTTAGTCTCTGATTTTCTCACTAAAGAAGTTGCTGTCGAAAAACAACTCAAACTTCTTGTATCGCGAGGATTGGAAGTAATTCTCTTTCATATTTTAGATTCCGATGAAGTATCCTTACCATTTAGTGGTGATATTATTTTTGATTCTCTAGAAGACGATTCGTCAATTGAACTAGATCCTGCAGATATTAGGGAAACCTACCAACGCTCTATTCAGAATCAGATTAAGCACTACCGCTCCAATTGTGCCAAATTAGGAATAGATTACATATTTCTTGAGACTTCAACTCCTTTAGAGCAAGGTCTATCCTATTATTTACTACAAAGAAAAAAAACAGGTAAGTATTAATCGCCATGAGTTTTAATTTTCTATCTCCATTCTTCCTGCTTGGGACTTTGGGTATATCCCTTCCTCTTTTAATTCATCTGATGGCTCGCCGAAAGAAAAAACATCAGCGTTTCTCAGCAGTATATTTATTATTTCAATCTAAAACTCTATCTATTAAACAATCAAAACCAAATAGAAAGTTTTTACTATTCATACGATGTCTTGGAATAGCGCTACTAAGCTTAGCCATGGCAAATCCGTTTTTCTCACTTGGGAGTCCTAATAGCATAGGTATTAATGTTCCCTCCGCAGTAGTTTTTATACTTGATGACTCCTATAGCATGGCAACTCAAATCAATCAAAAGTCTTTTTATAGTCAAGCAGTTAATGCTTTGTTGGATGCTAAACAATCTTTACCTGATAAAAGTATCTATAGTGTAATTTCAGGATCCAGCTCTAGCAGAATATTCCAACCCTGGACCGCGGTATCTAAAAAAACAAAAAATATTTTTATGCCAAAGCAACCTAGTTCTCGTACTACAGATATAGGTGGTGCAATAAAAAAAGCACTGTCACTTCTAAAAGAAATCTCACAAAAAAATAAACTTATATATATCTTAACTGACCGAGATAAAAACGGATGGAATGAAGAGAAATTTTTATCAATAAGTGAATTAGCATTTAATAACTTCAATATAGTTGATTTTTCTAAAATGCAGAATGGCGTTAATAAAACAGCCATAGAACATACCTCTCTAAAGCAAGAGTTTATAAGTAATAGTCGAGTAATTAAGGTTAAAGTAAAAATATCTAACCTCTCAAAATCAAAACCTATCAACAAACTCAAAGCATCCATCTGGATAAATGGTAAAGAAGAGACTGAAGGGATTCTAGATATTCCTGCCAACTCATCAATCGAGAAAGAGTTTTCTTTCCCTTTGCAAAACAACAATTTAATAAATGGGGAAGCTCGTATTGAGAATGACTCGCTTCTTAAAGACAATCTCAGGTTCTTCAGTTACCAACCAGACCAAACTATAAAAACCCTAGTAGTGGACGGCGATCCAAATATAGTAGAACATCAAAGTGAAACATTTTATCTTGAAAGAGCATTAAATCCATTTAATTCATCTCTTTCAAATATCGAACTTACACTATCTACACTGGCAGAGCTGCCAAAACGCAATTTATTTGATTATTCTGTAATAATTCTCTGTAATGCACGAAACCTACCATTTGGATACGAACAAGAGCTAGAAAAATTCGTATTTCATGGCGGTGCCCTTCTTGTTACTCTTGGAGATCAAGTTGATCCTAAGTTTTATAATGAGAAACTAGGGAATATTCTTCCTGTATTTTTAAAATCTATGCATCAGGTCAAAAAAAATGATGAGCCGCTTCGGTTCCTCATTGATCCAAGCAAACACCCCGTTTTAGAGGTTTTTAAAGAGCAAACTCTTGAGGAGATGAGAAGTATAGAGTTTCAATCGATTTATAGCGTTGAAGCTAGAGAAGGAACTAAATATACCACCCCTGTAGTTTTTAATAACAAATTTCCAGCTTTTATAGAGTCAATATTTGGCAAAGGAAAAGTTATTCTATTTGTATCCAGCATCGATCGAGATTGGAATAATTTCCCGATCCAGCCAACTTTTTTACCATGGATTCAGCGCTGGGTTAAGTATTCAACTAGTGGGCTAGATAGTCTAATACAAAAGGAATTATTAGTAGGCGAACCCTTTAATTGGGCAAATCCTAAAAAAAATAACAAAATTTATATTATCACTCCCGAAGAAAAGATTTTCGCTCAACCATTGCTAGATGGCAAAGTTAAGTTCCAAAACACATACACGCCCGGGGTATATCAACTTTTTCAAAGTTCATATATTTCTAATTCAAAGACAGATAATTTAACACCTGCCAATTTACCTTTCGGAGCAGAGTCTGCAGGTTCATTTACCGTTAATATTGATCCAATAGAATCATCTTCAATAAAGATATCTAACGAGGAGATTAATAATTTGTTACCTAAAGCGAATATTATTTTCTCCAATGGATACAAAAATAATAGCTGGAATAAAACAAACAAGACTATACCTTTATTCACATATTTCATGATGTTAGTAGGGGCAATACTTCTTTTTGAGGGGTGGTTGGTCCGGAATGAATAATATTTACCTTTAAATATTGAGTGTGGATTATTAAATTAGAAGAATCATCTCAAACCATTTGATATAATATTTTTATCCAGATTAATAAAATAAAAATTCACATCCTATATTACGGGGACATACTTCGTTATGAAAAAAAATTTTTGGACATTTTTTTCTGTGTTATTTTTTTTCACGCTTTTATATAAAGTCCTATATATAAGTAATATATTTGCTGAAACTGCCCCTCTTATATCATCTGAAAGTCGATTAGTTTCGATTTTTGAGAAAAATACAGAAAAGATTGACCTAACTGAAGCATTGATTTTGATTTCAAAAGACTGGAATCCATCTTTAGACGAAAAATTATTAAGAAGTGAAATAAACCAGTTGATAGCACTTGTTAAAAGTAAACTGAAGCCAGAAAGTACTGCTCAAGATACTGTAGATATTTTAAAACAAGTCATCCATCAGGATAAAGGATATCGTTATACTGATAATGTGGATGCGCGTGGGATACCCACAAATAAAGATGAATTATTTTTACATGGGATGCTAAAGTCAAAGGTTGGATATTGTATGAACCTTTCACTTTTATACCTCATAATTGGTGACCAATTAGATCTTCCTCTCTATGGCGTTGCCCTACCGAACCATTTTTTTGTTCGTTATCATTCTGGCAATGAACATATAAATATTGAATCCACGGAGTTTGGAGCATCCTATCCTAACTCCTTTTATGAGAATAGATTCGGTATTAAGTTTGAGGCTAAAGCACCTTTTTTTACTCAAAGTTTAAACAAGAAAGAATCTTTAGGCGCCTATCTTTCAAATATTGGTATGGTGTATTACCAAAATGCTCGCCCGCAAAAAGCTCTCTTTTATTTAAAGCCATCAGCAAAAATTAATACACTGTCAGTTGAAGCAAATAACAACCTTGCTAATATCTATGGAGAATTGAAGCAATATGAATTAGCCATTTCTCAATATAAAAAAGCATTAAAAGCCAACCCTAGTAGCGTCCCTACCTTATTTAATCTTGCCCAAACCTATATCGACCTTTCTAACAACGAAAAAGCTATTGAATCGTTCCTACAGGTGATTCAAATCGAACCGACTTTCACTCAAGCCCATCAACAGCTAGTTAAAATTTATCTCAAAAAAGAAAATTACCTCGGCGCTCTTTTACACCTCAAACAATTAACAAAGGCAAATTCTAATGATATTAGCGCCCAAACTTCCATAGCTAAGATTTACAATAAGCTTGGTAATTTTAAGTTAGCTCTTGAAATTCTTAGTCCAATCATTACGCATACCCCTGACAATATAGAAGCACGTGAAACTCTAGCAGAAGTATTTTATAAAGCAGGGAATTTTGATAATTCCATTGAAGAGTACCGCCGTATTTTAGAAATAAACTCAAAACATCTCCCAGCATACCTTCAATTAGGTTGGGTTTATTATCGCAAAGGGGAGTTCGAAATGTCGATAGCCTGGACTAAACGTGGACTAGCCATAGGATCTCGTTCAGATCAGCTAGATTCACTTGCTAGTATGAACCTCGGTTTATATGCTTGGTTAAATAATGACCATGAAGCTGCAAAAAAATGGTATCGGAAAGCTCTAGATCAAGAATCGGATGTTATTCTAGATGGAATTTTAAAAGATCTAAAGGATACCTCACTTCTTTTTCCTAATCGCACTGAAGCATCTTTTTACTCTGGTTGGGTATTAATGGAAGTCGGAAAAAAGAAAATGGCCTTCCCTCATTTAACCCATTTTTTATCTCTTACTACCGAAAGTGCACTTTCTAATGAAGCAAGAACCCTGCTTAGCCAAAAATTACCACTAGCCAACGAAAATCATTCAAACTTTAACGACGATCCATCTACATCAAACCAATCTTCAAAAAATATGGTTCTTATTCCTAGTGGATTTTTCATAATGGGATCCAACGATCACGGTGAAGATGAGTCTCCCGAACATAAAACATATCTAGACTCATACCTTATTGATCGTTATGAGACTTCTGCTAATGACTTTGCTGTATTTTTAAATAATGTTGATAATATAAACGGCTATTATCTTGATAATAAATTTGGAACTCTTTTCTTCAACAGTAAATACCTACCAAGAAAAGGATTCGCTAACCACCCGATCAATAATGTTAAATGGAAAGGAGCATTTGAATACTGTCGCTGGAAAGGCAAGAGACTTCCTACAGAGGCCGAATGGGAAAAAGCTGCAAGAGGAAAAGATGGAAGGATATATCCATGGGGTAATAAACCACCCGCACACAGCCTTGCCAGGTACCGCCAAATATGGACAAAAGATATCAAGCACCATGTGATGGTGCCTGTCCATTTATTTACTGAAGGAGTAAGTCCTTATGGTATTCACCACATGGCTGGAAACGTTAAAGAATGGGTAGACGATTGGTTTGATCGAGAGTATTATAACGATCCTATAAATCACATCAATCCCAAGGGTCAAATAGGAGGAGAGTATAAAGTCCTAAGAGGTGGGTCATGGCGAGACCTTAAAGGATTCATTTATTCATCTTTTCGCAATAACGCTTACCCGAATTCTAGATTAGACGATTATGGTTTTCGCTGTGCAAAAAGCCTAGAAAACAAAGGGGAAAAGCAACTGACTCAACTTCCCACCCAAGAAAAAAAGTTAAAAGGATATGCAAGCTAGCAAAAAATAATCGAACAGTAGCGAACTAGGAAAAAAAAGCATGATAGGTGCCATTGAAATATTGATTATAGCTGTTATTTTCGGAGTCATATACGGCCGAGATGCAATAGATCGTACCTGGAAAAAAAATCCCAACGAAGGGGTAGTGGAAAGTTTTACGGATGATGTAAAAGAATATTATCACGAAGACCCAAAGCGTCTTTTAAAGCTAATTGCACTTGCGCTCAGTATCATTGCCTTTATTGGAACTTTAATATATTGGATAATAACTAACTATGACATACCAAAAATGATTGGTTTGACTCAGTAGTTGAATCCATTGTCACGCACATGAAAACTTGGCTCTCCCCCCTTTAGTATTTTCCCCCCAACTACTTCTCCAAAATAGACAACATGGTCTCCAGAAACTACCGCGTCTGATAATTTACACTCAAGATAAGATACTGCATCAGTCAATATTCGTATTCCATCAATTCCTTTTCGTGTTTTTAGTCCTTCAAAAATCGACCCTTCATGAGACTTGAAGAAGTGTTTCATTAAATCGTTAGAATCTTTACCAAGGACGTTGACTATAAATGCTTCAGAAGATTCTATTAACAATCTAGCATTTCTCATCTGTCCAAGTGATATGGTGACTTCAGGAGGGTCGAAAGAACACTGGTTAACCCAACTAGCGAGAACAGCATCCTCTTTATCTTCAAATTTAGCTGTCACTATAAAAAGGCCACTGGGTATACGGCCCAAAGCTTTACCTACTTGTTTTTTATTTTTCACTTTCAAACTCCAAGGTTTATAAAAAATAGACGTCATAGACGTCGAATTTCTGTTTGTCCTCCCATAAAAGGAACAAGTACATTGGGTATTCGAACTGACCCATCAGGTTGGTATCCATGCTCAACGATAGCAGCCCATACTCTTGGTGCTGCTAAACCTGATCCATTTAAAGAATGAAGTAATTCAGGCTTATCCTTCTCGCTACGACGAAACCTACTATTTCCTCTTCTTGTTTGAAAGTCTGAAAAAGTACCAATAGATGAAACCTCCAACCAAGATTGCGTTCCTGGAGAATAGACTTCTAAGTCATGAACTCGCGTTGATGAAAATGTAACATCACCACCACAAAGATCCAATACACGATAAGGTAGTCCCAGCATCTTTAAAGGCCGCTCAGCATCACCAACGAGTAATTCAAACTCATCTTTTACCATTTC
>JABHTG010000096.1 GCA_018697205.1 Nitrospina sp.
ACTCAGTTCTGGGCCTCGAACTTCAGAGTGAGGATACTCAACAAGATCCAGCAACTTCCTGCCCCAAAGCATGCCGGTGATTTGCATTTTTAATCTCCTAGCTTAGCGAATAATAATTGTTGATTTTTAATAGCAAGATAAGTCTTCTACCGATATAGCCTAATTTCGCTAATAAATCGTTTAACTATTAATTGAATAAAATCGGATAGTCAACCTAACGCAATGTCTAACCCAATAATCTATAGAATCGGGAGGATGTATTTTAGATAAATTACTATTTTTGTCAATATCAATGAAGATGGGGCGCTAAGCTAGAAAACTAGTGTAATTGACCTTTTGAGTCACGAACTATAATTGAGGGATCTATATGATTGATATCAGGGCACCCAGTAAGGATCATTGCTTTCTTTAATTCACTTCGTTTTTGATCTAGATAAAACTCCACTCCTTCCTGTCCTGCTCCAAATGCGGCTATACAAATAGGTCTTCCTATCATCACCGCATCAGCACCAAGCGCTAACATTTTGAGGATATCTAGCCCCTCTCTGACACCGCCATCAACAAGAATCTTCACCCGTCCTGCAACCGCGCTTGCCACCTCAGGCAATACCTCTGCAGTTCCCGGCATAGTATCCATTACGCGACCACCATGGTTGGACACAACAATTGCATCTGCTCCAGCTTCTATAGCAGCAAGAGCCGACTTCGCATTCATAATACCCTTAAGAACAAAGGGAACAGAAAGATGCGATTTTAATTCACGAAGTTCATCAATAGACTTAGGGCCGACTAATTGATTTTTTAAAGCCATAGTCTTGAATGACACTGCATCAATATCAATACCAATAGCAATGGCCCCTGCATCTTCAGCGGCCTTGAATCTTTTAATAATGTCTATATTGTAAGCTCGGGGTTTAAAAATAGGAATACCCAACCCACCTAGCTTCTTGATTACCTCGAGCCCAATTAGATATTTATTTGGACTTGCGCCATCACCAACCATGCCAATAGTTCCCATGCTAATACATCCATTGACTACGGCTGCAGCATAATCTTTTTCATCCATTCCACCGGCAAGATTAGTTTCCATCCCGGTGATAGGAGCTGCAAGAATTGGGATTGATAATCTTTGTCCAAATAAATCTATCGATAAATCAGGATCTTTAACATTATGTATTGTTCGTAGATTAACTTTATACCTTGCAAGAGCGTGGAGGTTTTCAGTAAAAGAAGAACCTGTCCCTATTCCTCCTATCCCGGGGACTTTACCAGCGCACTCAACTCCATCACAAACAGTACATGCTTTACAGGCAATATAAAATTTTTTTCGAGCATTATTACGTATAACTTCCCAAGTAAGCTCGCTTGGTTCTCCAATTTCTATTTGAATGGTCTGCCGTGCTAAATCATTTATACGGATGGCTTCTTCGCGGGTCTTGGCAGTCGTAATTACGTAGCCTGTTTTACCCAAATTACTTCGAAGCTCTTCAGACGAATCACCTGCCTCCTTTAGAAAAATAATTTCTTTAACTCCTTTAATCTTTCTAGCATCCTCCACCCCCTTAATAGATAAAATTTTTCCTACCCTTGGGATAATTGCACGCTCGGCTGATGTCAGTTCATATTTTTGTTCAAGGTCCGTTGGTGTGTCACCAAGAACCACTTCAATGGCCGCTTTCATTAAATTGACACCCGTTGCGAAAGGGTAAGTAAATGTTGACATCCAACCTCCACTCAACCTAGCAGCAATTTCGATAATTTTAGGTCCGTCTGCAGTAAGCTTAATATCCCCTTTCGCCGCACCAATATCTATTCCCAGGGCCTTAATAGCCGCACAAAACAATTCAGCAGACTGATTCTGATTGTCCTGAGATTGATTAGATGGAAGTGTATGACCAACTTCCACAAAATAGGGTGCTCGTTCAATGATTCGATCTGCAATACCGGTCACTTGAATACGATCATCAAAAATCAAAGCATCTAGACTAAGTTCCGCCCCCTCCATAAACTCTTCAATAATAAGCTTTCCACTAATAGAAGCTTCTTTGGCCTCGTGGAAAGCTGAGGAAGCTTCATGAGGTTCATTAATCATTTTAACCCCTCGAGCCCCCATATTGTCACAAGGCTTTATGACCAATGGTAAAGGCATTTCCTTTATCGCAGTATTAAGGTCGTTTATGCTCCAGACTGGCCTAAAATTTGGGACAGCAATACCCATTTCATGTAACCGTCGGCGCATCTTAACTTTGTCTGTTGAGCGTTCAGCAACCTCGAAAGGGATACCTGGTAAGTTTAATGCGTTAGCAACTGCAGCCACCGTTTGTGTTGCATCAGTCCCAACCGTCATCACTCCATCAAGTCGGCAGGATGAATGAAATTGTTTCGCCGCGTTAACCGTTAGGTTAATATTTCGAGTGCTTACTTCAATAGGATAATCTGCCAGCAGCATTCCTTCTGCATCACCATTGTAGTCAGTCACAACTACTTTTAGCCCCATCGATTTGGCAACTTTAATAGCAGGAACTTGAAATACTCCACCCCCTATAATCAATAAGTGTCTTTGTCGCTTTTTTGTCATAAAGGTTTCCTAAATTATTTATTTCTTTAAAAGCTAGCTAAAGTTACTGTAAATAGAATCAGGGCCGCCACTTAATTTTGACCTAAGCACCCTACTTCTTATCGACAAAACGCAAGTTCCCATTAAATAATCATTCTTAACAAAAAACCTAATAATGGAATAGGACTCTTCTAATAATTATTTGATTTTACAATATTCTATGGCGATAATCAGCTTTTGCTCTAGTTTTAAAATTAAAACCATCACGATGAATGACTAATGTCAGAAGCCACCAAAGGAGATAAGCAAATTAAACGTGATAGGTTAACCTTTGCAAAAACATTACATTTTTTACTGATGCCCTTTCGCCCTAATCTCCTTAAAACCTATATGGCCGTTGATCATTTTATAGAAGTACCAGTCGCTCAATTAAAAGTCGACGGAATTCAAGGAGTGCTAATCGATGCTGACGGTACATTAGGACAACATAACGCTCGAAATTTTTCTCTTGAAGTCGTTGAGCATATTGACCAAATGGTTAACCATGGGCTCAAGGTAGCCATTTACACCAATGCATCTGAGAACAGGTTTCATCAGTTTAAGGGAGTTAATGTGGTAACTAATGTTCCACCAAAGCCTGATAAATGTGGTTTTGAACAGGCTATGAAGGATTTTCTTTACTTAGATGACCCAGAAGTCGTTTGTATGATTGGTGATAATTTTCTTACCGATGGAGGAGCGCGTTTGGCAGGAATGCATTTCATACATGTTCGTCCTATCAAAGGAAATGAATCATTCATCCACTCATTTACAAGAAAAATAGCGCTAAAAGTTGCACAATTTTACTTTCCTCGCTCATTCCACTAAGCGTAATAGCAGTTTAACTACTTGCTTTTAAAAGAATATCGTCTTGTAAAGCAAGAACTATTAAAATAGTGTTTACTTCATGAAAAATATAAGAATAATAGGATACTATTTCAAAGACATTTAGTTTTTAGCGGCTTGATTTATAATGGCTCGCCAGCGTGTTTGCGAGGATTTCAGCATGACTTTAGAGAAAATTAGGGATTACTGCCAGATAGCATCAACCATTTCTAGAAAGCATGGAACTCGAGATGGATTAACTTTTCTAATTGGGGAAAAGCTTAGCCTTGTCTATCTTCAATTAAAAAATGAGCGTAATAAACTTAAGTTTCTTTACACAGGCAACCTTTCAGAAAATAAAAAGAACCCTGCTCTAAAGAAAAATAAAAGCCTTCAAATTAGCTACACGCTTACAATTAATGAGAACTATAGAGGAGTGTTCGAGCAAGTTGATCATCTAGAAAAAGCGATAGACCTTTTTGTTGATGAGATCAAAAGGTCTTTTACTCTTCAAAGTATCCAAGATTACCTAGGTTCTTTTCCTAGACTTGCTTTTAAAGAAGACTTAATTACAGGAGTAGTCGACTTTTCAAATGAAAGTCCTTTAATGACAAGCCAAGATATCTTCTCTGAAGTAGAAGATATTTTAATTGTTAACGAGATGCATAGTTTATTCATATAACAATCTAATGAAAGAATCTAATCAAGAAAACAATCCGCAAGATTCCTCTTCACATAGATCACCATTAAAACCGATAATGAAGGGTAGTACTCGAAGAGCCTTAGCATTTATAATTCTATGCGCATGCACTGTTCTTATTTTGTTTACTGGGCCCGAATTCCCATTTGGCCTGCAAGTTATTCTTTCTTGTCTTTTGTTATTTTTCTTATTTTGGTTAGCCACCTAAAATATCTTACTCTCTCAAAAATTACCTAGAAAAATAACTCCAAATGCTGCTAAAGAAAAACACAAAGAGATAAAGCATATTTTCCACAGCTTGGCGTATTTTTCTTCCATTTCTATTTTATCAATTGACAAAACTTTCTTTACCTCAGTCTGTACTTTTTGTTCTGCAGAATGAGAAAGTTCGTTGCGAGCAGATATTAGCTTAGATGTAACCAGTCCATCAACCTCTTCTAAAATCTTTTGGATGAGGATAGGGGTCTGGTTGTCGATTTCTTTATGAAGAGCATCGAGCCCCTCTTCCGTAAACCGATCCATTTTTATCTTTAAAATATCTAATCTTTCTCGAATTATACCTTCAAGCTTTGGCTCTATATTCTCCTGTATTTTTTCTAAACAGTCACGCGCATTTCGAATAGACTCGTGAAGGCTTTCTTCTATTTCTTCTTCGAGAGATTCTTTGCGAGACTCAACATGCTCTGTCAAAATTTCAAGTTTCTCCTTTATATCAGTAATAGATTTAAAGTTTGCCTGAGCTTTTCTCACCTCCTCATCAGCACTCATATTTCAATATCCTAAAAAAATTATTTTAAAAATCATATATCAATCATAACCCCTTAAACCTAAAAACAAAAATACTCACCTATCAAATCTGGGCACACCTTAATCCAACTTGACTTTCCACAAACTTGCTTATAAATTGATATTAAAGGAGTTATGCCATGAAAACCCTAGTCAAGAAATTCGAAAAGTTTCTAATTGGAGAAAAATATGCGTCTCGTCACACGATCTCGGCTTACCTCAACGATCTTATCCAATTTGAAATATTTCTAAAAGAAACAGGCCATGCTTGTATCAATTCTCAAATTCAAATCGAACAAGTCGACCGACTAACCGTTCGATCCTTTATGAGTCAACTCTATGAGAGGTCTCACTCTGGTGCATCTATGGGGAGAAAACTATACACATTAAGGTCCTTTTTTAATTTTTTATGTCGCGAAGGTGACATTAAGACAAATATTATAAAAACTATTCCCATACCTAAAAAAACTAACAAACTACCCTCTTACCTATCGGTTGATGAGGTTTTTCGCTTATTAGCGCTGCCTAAACCTGACTCATTTGTAGGAACCCGAGATAAAGCTATCTTTGAAGTATTTTATGACACGGGAATCCGTATAAGCGAATTGGTTGGCTTATCATTAAGCGATTTAAAAATAGAACAACTAACTATAAAAGTATTAGGTAAAGGAAAAAAAGAAAGGCTATTGCCTCTTGGAAAGAAAACCACAAAAACTATTAAATCTTATTTAAAGTTCAGAACTGAGCATATAAAAAATAAAAGACTAACCACATCCCCCTCTGGGTTATTTTTAAACAAACGCGGTCAAACTATTTCGACAAGAGGTGTAAGGAAAATAATGGACCAATATATTAAATCTAATAATTTTCCAAAAAATATTTCTCCGCATTCACTGCGTCACACTTTTGCTACTCACATGCTAGAAGCAGGAGCCGACCTAAGAGCAATCCAAGAAATGCTCGGGCATGCCAGCTTATCTACCACTCAAAAATACACTCACCTTACGGTTGATCGGCTGATAGAAACTTATGACAAAGCACATCCTAGGGCACGGACAAAACCAAGAATTTCTGGCCATTCACCAACAGTTGTTATAAAGTAGAAATTTAAGGCAAAACAACCCTTTAATGATCGTTAGGAATCAAAAATGCGTGGTACAACTATAATTGCTGTTAGGCACAATGGATCTGTCGCTATGGGAGGAGATGGCCAAGTAAGTATCGGCAATACCATTATGAAACACTCGGCAAATAAAGTTCGCCGTATGTATGGCGATAAAGTTATTGGCGGGTTTGCTGGTGCCACAGCGGATGCATTTTCCTTGTTCGCTCGTTTTGAAGAAAAGTTAGAAAAGTTTCAAGGAAATCTACCTCGGTCCGCTGTAGAGTTAGCGAAAGACTGGCGTACTGATAAGTTACTGCGCCGCCTAGAAGCCATGCTTATAGTCGCCGACAAGGACCATTCGTTCCTTATTTCTGGAAACGGAGATGTTATCGAAGCAGATGACGGTATACTTGCTATCGGTTCTGGTGGTATGTTTGCTCAATCAGCTGCAAAAGCCTTGCTCAAACACTCTCAACTCAATGCTCGAGCAATTGTAGAAGAATCTATGGATATCGCCCAGTCAGTCTGCGTTTTCACAAACTCAAATCTTACCATAGAAGAATTATAGACCATGGATACGTTCACCAACACTACACTTCTTAAAGAACAAGTTTCGCACGATGAGTTTGTTGCATCCTTAACACCAAAGGAAATCGTAGTAGAGCTTGACAAATTCATCGTAGGTCAAAACAAAGCTAAAAGAGCGGTAGCGATCGCCCTTCGAAACCGGTGGCGAAGCCAACAATTGCCTGAGGATATCCGTGACGAAGTAGCTCCTAAAAATATACTGATGATCGGCCCTACGGGTGTTGGAAAAACTGAAATAGCTAGGCGTTTAGCCAAGCTAGCTAATTCACCATTTATAAAAGTTGAAGCATCAAAATACACCGAGGTAGGTTATGTTGGCCGTGATGTCGAATCCATGGTGCGTGACTTAGTGGAACTTAGTAAGAATATGGTAAAAGAAGAAATGGAAAAAGAAGTCCGCGAAAAGGCTCGAGACCTAGCTGAAGAGAGGTTAATAGATCTTCTTCTGCCTCCTCCAGCAGGACAAAAAAGCCCAAAGGACGATCCAGATACAGACGCCCTAGGAAAGCAACACTACAACAGCACTCGCGTAAAATTTGCAGCCTATATAAAAGAAGGTCGCTTTGATGAACGAATGGTCGAAGTTGAGATGCAAGAAAATACTGGTCCTATGGTTGAAGTTTTTGGTGGTGGCATGGAAGACATGGGAAGCAATATAAAAGATATGCTGGGCTCTATAATGCCTAAAAAAACAAAAACAAAAAAAATGAAAGCTCCAGAAGCTTTTAAAGTGCTTTGCCGCCAAGAAGCTGACAAGCTAATTGATCACGATAAAGCCACCCAGGAAGCACTCGAGCGAACAGAAAAAAGTGGTATCATTTTTATTGACGAAATAGATAAAATTGCTGGAAGACAAGGAGGTCAAGGACCTGATGTGTCTCGTGAAGGAGTGCAGCGAGATTTATTACCTATCGTCGAAGGGTCCTCTATCAATACTCGCTACGGCATTGTCAAAACCGATCATATTCTATTTATTTCTGCAGGAGCCTTTCATTCAACCAAACCTTCTGACCTCATACCAGAATTCCAAGGACGGTTCCCCATTCGTGTCGAGCTGGATTCACTTACGGAACAAGATTTTGTTCGCATTCTTACAGAACCTGACAATGCTCTAATCAAGCAGTATATAGCTCTTCTTAAAACTGAAGATATAAAACTTGAGTTCACTGAAGAAGCCGTTAGTGAGATTGCTAAAATGTCAGCAACCGTTAACACACGGACCGAAAATATTGGTGCAAGACGGCTCCAGACAGTCATTGAAAAACTTCTGGAAGATATTTCTTTCGATGCGCCAGAATTATCTGGGCAAACAATAATACTTGACGCAGAAAAAGTCCGCGAAAAATTGGATAGCATTATTCAAGACGAAGATCTGAGTCGTTACATTCTTTAACACCTCTAATGGAAAAACGCATTCAAAAAGCCGAGATTCTCCTTGAAGCTCTTCCCTTCATCAAGAATTTTCATGGGAAAACTATCGTAATCAAATATGGTGGTAATGCAATGTCTTCTGACCAACTAAAAGAAGATTTTGCTCAGGATATTGTCATGATGAAATACACTGGAATTAATCCCTTAATTGTACATGGGGGTGGCCCTCAGATAGGAAAAACTTTGGATGCTCTAGGTATTCAATCTCAATTCGTTGATGGACAACGAGTTACTAACAAGGACATGATCGACGTAGTCGAAATGGTGCTTGGCGGAAAAGTTAACAAAGAAATAGTTTCACTAATCAACCGACACGGTGGTAATGCTGTAGGAATTTCTGGGAAAGACGGCGATCTAATCCATGCCAAGAAACATAAACGAATCAAACACTCTCCAGAAACAGACCGACCAGAAATTATCGATATGGGGCTGGTTGGAGAAATCACAAAAATAAACCCTAGGATACTAGAGGTGCTTGACCAACATGAGTTCATCCCCGTCATTGCTCCATTAGGTAAGGGAGAAAGTGGAGAAACACTTAACATCAACGCAGACTTCGTTGCTGCTGCTATTGCATCTGCAATGAAAGCTGAAAAGCTAGTTTTAATGACTGACACCAAAGGGGTTCAAAGAAAAAACGGCAACCTTATACCTGAACTCTCTCGAAAAGAAGCCAACAAACTAGTCAAGTCAGGAGTCATCCATGATGGGATGCTACCCAAGGTAACATGCTGTCTTGATTCGTTAAAATCGGGCGTCCCAAAAACCCACATCATTGATGGACGCATCAAACACGCACTCCTCTTAGAACTATTTACTGAGGAAGGAATAGGAACTCAAATTATTGAATAGTTTTCTTACTTATAAAGAAATTATAACTTTAAAAGATTTACAAAAAACATATTTACTACATAATTAACAAGCAGATAATTAAGGTCCTTCAAGCTTATTGACAACCGAATACCCTCTTGATAGTTTCACTGAGAAACTTTCATTCACTTAACTAAACAAGCTGAACTATGATTCCCGTCCTCGATGAAAGAAGTCAATCAATTCTATTAGAACTTGTTCAGGACCATATAGAAAAAGCCGAGCCGGTTGGTTCTCGCTCACTAGCTAAAAGTCACTTCAACAAACTAAGTCCTGCAACAATTCGAAACGTAATGTCTGACCTCGAAGAAATGGGGTACTTACACCAGCCCCACAGGTCATCTGGAAGAATCCCAACTGATCAAGGATACCGTTTTTTTGTAAATCATATTACAGGATTCTCCAATCTGGAGAATCTAAATATACCACCCGAAGATAATGAACGTATATCTACAAAACAAAGTTTTGACGAAGTGTTAGAAACTGCATGCAGTCAAGTATCCGAAAGTTCTCATCAGACAGGGCTAGTCATGCTACCAACCTTTTCAAACACTCGTTTCCACCATATTCAATTCACAAAAGTAGGATTGCAAGAGGCACTCGCTGTGTTTTATTCAGAATTGGGCGTAATTCAGAATAAAATAATACCAATTGAAAAAGATGTGGCGCAGGAGCAACTAACGTCTATATCAAAATATCTTAACGAAGAGTTTAGTGGAAAAACTATAAAAGCAATACGTGCTGAATTGATGCGTCGCATCAGAAGTGAAAAGGAACATTATAACAAGCTAACCAATCAAGCCATGGAACTTTCCACACAGGTTTTCAATGAAGAAAATGAAAACGAGACACTCTTAGTTGAAGGAAAGTTGAATATCTTTGATCAACCTGAGTTCACTATAGATCTTGAAAAAATAAAAACTTTATTTAAAACTCTTGAAGAAAAAACTAAGCTAATTAAGCTATTAGATTCATGTCTTCAACAAGATGGTTTGACTGTTGTTATTGGCGCAGAAAATAATGATGAGGAGATGAGTGGGTGTAGTTTAATCGCTAATAATTATGGTCTTGATGAAGACAAAATGGGAACAATAGCCGTATTTGGTCCCAAGCGCATGGATTATAAAAATATTATTTCTGTCGTCAATCATACTGCAAAAAAAGTTTCCAAACTATTATCAAAAAGAAAAATGGAGTACAAAAAAATTATATGAGTAAGAAAAAGAAAGACCCCCTCGTAGCCGATGAAAATATTGCTGATGAAGTCGAAACAATTGAAATAGAAACAGCTGATATATCATCCGACGATGATGAATCGCTTAAAGAAGATGAAACGGTTGAAGAAGCAATAATTGAATTTGATCCAATCAAAATACTTGAAAAAGATCTGCAAAAAGCAAAGGACGAACTCGCAGAAGAAAAAGATAAGTTTGTTCGCCTTCAAGCCGAAACAGATAACTTTAAAAAACGGTTATCTCGGGAAAAAGAAGAATTTTCACAGTATGCTAATGAACGGTTATTCAAAGAATTGCTCCCCATATTTGATAACTTTGAGCGCGCTTTAGAAGACACTTCCAATGATACTAAAAGTTTAAAGGAAGGACTTGAAATGATACTTAAGCAGTTCAGTTCTTTTTTGGAAAAAGAAAAGGTCGAGCAAATAAAGGCTATTGGGGAAAAGTTTGACCCAACGGTTCATGAAGTATTAACCAGTGAAGAGTCCAGCGAGCATCAAGAAAATATTATCCTCAGCCAATTTGTCAAAGGGTACACGATTAATAGTCGAGTCCTTAGGCCGTCACAGGTTGTAATTTCTAAAAAACCATCAGAACCCAAAGAAGATTCAAAGGATGAGTCAGAAGAAGATTCAGGCAAAGAAGAAAACCCCGCAGATTGATTCTCATAAGAGGTTACTTCTATTAATACCATCTAATGACATCAAAAATTATCTTATATGCCCGAATTACCGGAAGTCGAAACTTTAAAACAGGCACTAACACCTCTGGTACTTAACAAGCGACTGTCAGAACTTAATTTCTTAAGAAAAAACCTCCGCTTCCCGATTCCCGCAACAAAAATTCGTAAAGGCTTAATCAACCAAACGATAGCCAAAATCACAAGAAGAGGAAAATATATTCTTTTGCATGCACCTGACGGGGCGCTGTTAATTCATTTAGGAATGAGCGGTAGGTTTACCCAAGCCCCCTCGATGAAACCACTTGAAAAACACACTCACGCAGTATTTAAGTTTGACCCCGAAGTATTCCTTCACTACATTGACCCTCGCCGTTTTGGTTGTCTGCTTTGGGTGCCAAGTAACCAAGAGCATCCTCTTTTGAATGGAATAGGACCAGACCCTTTAGGAAAAGAGATAACAGCTGATGAAATGAAATTGCTTGCTAAAAATTGTAAAAAAATTTCTATAAAAAATTTTCTAATGGACTCAAAACGCATTGCTGGAGTAGGCAATATATATGCTTGCGAAACTTTATTTGCAGCAAAAATCTCTCCAAAAAAACCCGCCCGAAGAATAAATTTTTCCCAATGGACTCTTCTATTATCAATGCTTCGAAATATCTTGCAAAAAAGTATTACAGCAGGTGGAACTACACTTAGAGATTTTTATAGCACCGATGGAAAGCAAGGTTACTATAAATTTAGCCTCGCAGTTTATGGAAAAGAAAATGACCCCTGCACCGTATGCACCCAACCAATAAAAAGAATTATTCAATCCGCACGTTCAACATTTTATTGCAAGTCATGTCAGAAGTACTAAAACAACTCCGCCTTGCTTCAAAGACCCAAGAGTCCTAAAATAGATTTTTATTCAACATAAAATTTAATTGATATGTCCCCGTCCATTGGTCTTATTACGCTAAACGCCAAGTTTATTCACTCTTCATTGAGCATTCGCTACCTACGCAATGTCACTAAAAGTCAAGGGTTTGAAAATGTTTGGATCCAAGAATTTGTAATCAGCCAACCCATATGGAAGATTGCATCAGAAATTTTAAATAACAAACCTGATATTTTGGGAATAAGCGTATACATCTGGAACCGAGGACAATCTTTCGAACTAATTGAACGTCTTAAAAAACAGGACCCTTCAATTAGAGTTGTAATCGGGGGGCCTGAGGTTTCTTTTGATATGACTTCAACGGATCAATATACAGTCATCGCCGGGGAAGGAGAAAAAAAATGGATTGAATTTCTTGGACACTTTCACAAGAAAACCATTCCCTCGGATGAAAAATTAAAGGACTGGGAATCTTATGGAGAAAACCTTCCCGAACTAACTCCCGCCTATATCAAAGAGGATTTATCTCAACTTAAAAATCGTATAGTTTACCTAGAAACCTCTCGAGGTTGCCCCTACCTTTGCTCCTTCTGTCTTTCTGCTTTGGATAAAACTGTGCGCTTTTTTGATGACCACACGATACACCAACAAATCAACTTATTAATAAAGGGAGGTGTCACTAAAATAAAGTTCGTTGACCGCACATTCAACCTTAAACCTTTACATATGAAGGAACTAATGAGCTGGTTATCAAAATTTGATGGTGTAGCGTTTCATTTTGAAGTCGTAGGTGATCTTTTGACAAAGGATCTACTTGATTTTTTAGAAACAGTGCCGAAGGGCATGTTCCAATTCGAACTAGGCGTCCAGACCACTGATCAATCCTCGCAAGAAAAAATTAAACGAAAACAAAATAACCAAAAGCTATTTTCTGCTATTGAACGCCTGATAAGTTCAAACCTAATACATATTCATTGTGACCTCATTTTCGGCCTTCCAGGCGAAACCATTGACGATATTCTAAATTCATTTGAAGAGGTCTGCATGTTGCTTCCTCATGAATTACAGTTAGGCTTTTTAAAGTTTCTACCAGGAGCACCCATAAAAAAGATTATTGATGATTATGGGTATGAATATCAGTCTACACCTCCATATGAATTTATTCTCAATAATAACCTTTCTGCTTCTCAGCTAAATTATTTAAAAAAATTTGAAGACATCTTTGATATATTTTACAATTCAAAGCGATTCCGTTTTACCGTTCAATTTCTATTAAAAAAACTGCCTGCAATTAAAGTCTTTAATTTACTTCTTGAACACATGGAGTCTAATAATTTACTTAACCAACCCCACTCACTAAACTCACAATATAAAATAATTCATGATACATTTGATTTAGATAGCGCATCGGCCTCTCTTGATATTTTACGCCTGGACTATTTGTACGCCCAGCGAGTCTATCGATTACCCCGGTTTCTTGAAATTGATGGAGCGCGTCAAAAAACCTGGGAAGGTGATAAAAAAACACCCCTTGTCCCTTTTTTGCATACAATTAATATTAGTAAAGGAAAATTAGAGATCAAACCTGCATCGTCTATGCAATTTTGTGCCGTAGTTCATCCAACTGAACCATCTGGATACCTAAGCCCACCATGCCTTAATTGGGTTTCCTGATTTAATTGAAATTATTTGTTTAAAATTTATATCTAACATTATAAGATAAAAAGTCTGCCTCGTTTTATTATACTGAATTATATTTTTTGTTTAATGGATACAAAGGAGCTTGCCATGACAGATGAAGTTAAACCTACTTTGAACCGCAAAAGTTGTGTCATCACTCAAGGTGATAGGCGCTCTCCAAATCGTGCAATGCTTCGCGCAGTTGGATTTAATGATAATGACTTTACTAAACCTATTATTGGCATAGCAAATGGTCAAAGTGATGTAACTCCTTGCAATGCAGGTCTTGGGAAGTTAGCTGATGTGGCAAAGGCTGAAATCAAACGATCCAATGGTATGCCTCAAATGTTTGGCACTATTACGGTCAGTGATGGAATATCCATGGGCACAGAAGGAATGAAATGCTCTTTGGTCAGTCGTGAAGTCATTGCTGATTCTATTGAATCGGTTTGCCTTGGCGCTAGCATGGATGCTGTCATTTGTGTCGGCGGGTGTGACAAGAATATGCCTGGCGCACTTATTGCTATGGCTCGATTAGATATCCCAAGTATTTTTGTGTATGGAGGAACTATCAAACCAGGGCACCACGACGGTAAAGACCTAACCGTTGTCAGCTCTTTTGAAGCCGTTGGGCAGTTCAGTGCAGGTTCGATTGATCGAAACCAATTAACTGATATTGAAAAAAATGCATGCCCAGGGTTTGGTTCTTGCGGTGGAATGTATACGGCAAATACCATGTCTTCGGCAATTGAAGCCATGGGCATGAGCCTTCCCTATAGTTCTACAATGTCAAACGAAGATAAGGAAAAAGAATTGAATGCCCAAAAAAGTGCTCAAGCTCTTTTCCCCATGTTAGAAAAAAATATCACACCAAAAAATATTCTTACAAGAAAATCTTTTGAAAATGCGATATCAGTTGTTATGGCAGTAGGCGGTTCGACAAACGCCGTTTTACACCTTCTGGCGATCTCCAGTTATATGAACCTAGATATAACAATAGATGATTTTGAAAAAATCAGGAAAAGAGTTCCTCATTTTTGTGACCTTAAACCATCAGGGAAATTTGTAACCGTTGACCTTCATCGCGCTGGAGGCATTCCACAAGTAATGAAGATGCTACTAAGTAAGGACCTTTTACATGGGGATTGCATGACCGTTACGGGAAAAACCATATCAGATAACTTGAAAGAGGTTCCCAGCCAAGCTAATGAAAATCAAAAAATAATTCTCCCAATTGAAAGTCCACTCTCTTCTGAAGGCCACTTGGTTATCCTAAAAGGGAATATAAGCCCAGAAGGTTCTGTTGCAAAGGTCTCTGGAATCAAAACTCGTCGAATTGAAGGCCCGGCACGGGTTTTTAATTCTGAAGAGGAATGCCTAGACGCTATCATTAACGACCAAATTATTGAAGGGGATATTGTTGTTATACGCTATGAAGGACCTAAAGGTGGCCCAGGCATGCGAGAAATGCTAGCACCAACGTCAGCACTTGTTGGGAAAGGGCTCGGAGATAAGGTAGGTCTCATTACTGATGGTAGGTTTTCCGGAGGAACCCATGGCCTCGTTGTTGGGCACGTAGCACCTGAAGCACAGGTGGGAGGAGTAATCGGACTTATTGAAGAAGGCGATAAAGTAGTTATCGATATCGAAAGTCGATTACTTGATGTAGTACTTTCTGATAAGGAAATAAAACTTCGGAAAGAAAAATGGAAACCACTTCCTCAAAAATACAAAAGAGGAGTTTTAGCGAAGTATGCAAAACTAGTCTCCTCTGCATCCACTGGCGCCATTACCGATGAGTGAAATACCAAAACTTCCTGAACGTCTTCTTCATGACGATGGAAAATTTAACCTTTACTGCCTTAACGAAATATACAAAACCATTGCATACAAAGCTTCGATTAAGTTTTCAAATGAACTAAAAGAAAAAATTTTCATTACTGCTGGAATATGGGGTGGACAATATCTAATCGCAGATAAAGAAGGAAAGGCACGAACTAACATTGTTCGTTTGTATTGTCTTGTCAATCTACCGCAAAATACTTTATTTGACGAAAAAGAAAATTTTGAAGATTTAATGGTTTTCTATCACCAAAGTGTAGCCATTGCATTTTTAAACTATGGACTCGACTTTAATGACCCACGCTGGGGGGAACAAATCCCATATACGAACAAAAAACGTCCTACAACTGTACTTCAAATGTGGGAAAAAAATAATAAATTAAAATTCTTTAGAGCTTTTTATGTTTGGAACAACAGACCATGGGTTGATTCGGTCATTTACGATACGATTCGAAACATAAAAGTTGTCAAAGAATTACTAAATATAGACAAACGACCTGTTAAAAGACCAACTGAAGAATATAAGTTCCTTCTACAAGATGTTCTAATTATTTTCTATACCCTATACGATGCGTTGACCCCAGATTTTCATGAACATGCTGATCCTATCATGAAAGATTTAATGCAAAAATTTCTTTCGGGGCTGCATGACCCAGAGGCCGTTGAAGAGGAGTATTTAAATATTTATTCTAACGGTATTGTATACGGACTAGAAGAATCTTTAGAGGGGCCTTACAAAAAAGCAGGATTAGACATTAAAGATATTGAGAACTGGCCCGTAGAAAAAATAAATTGGGTACCAAGAGAATTAAAAGAAAGTGTTGGACGTACACTCACTAACAGGTTTGACAACTTCAAAATAAACCTTAAAAACAATAGTGACTTATTAGTTTAGTAAGAAAATAATGTCTAAATCTAAAACTAGCATATATATTACTCATGAAATAAACTTTCCACTAATTCTTCTTTAATTAAAAAACAGGTTTTTTATAATTAAATGCTTTTTAGCTGCAACTATTTGCTTCATCTTCAGCATATGACCCATGTCTATATGCTTTACGTGCATAAGACTGGCAACTATCTAAATCACCTGAATTATATGCTCTTTTTGCATCTCTATAACCATCGTACGCTTCACTCTCAGCATTAGAACAACTACAACTAATCGCTTCATCTTCCGCATAAGAAAAATGTCTATATGCTTTACGTGCATAAGACTGGCAACTATCTAAATCATCAGAATTATATGCTCTTTTTGCATCCCTATAACCATCATACGCTTCACTAGCAGCACCTGGGCAATCAGCAGCAAATGCTAATCCAGAATAAAGGAAAAAACCAATTAAACTTAGTAAAAATAATCTCATCATAAGATCTTATCACCAATCAAACTAATATTAATAAACTCAGGGGATTTATTTTTTCGGCCACTCTATTCTACCGTGACTGATTAGTTTAGCGTTGAACTAATTCTCATATCTTTTTTTAAGAGTACCTAGAGTCGAAGAAGTATCCAGTTTGATAAACCTTTTTGGCCATTACGCTCACCGTTTCCACCATTCCATATAGCGATAGCCATAACAACTGGATATTTAAATTGAATATCTGCGTTATCCGAACTTAATAAAGTTCTCTTAAATACGACGCGCCAGGTTTTATCCTCCCAAGTTCCACGACCCAAAACATCTTGCTCTTCCTGCGTGGTAAGGGTGCTAAAGCCAGCCGCAGTTAAATCCTCAACTGGTGATCGACGGGTATTAGCAGGAAGTGCAGTTCCTAAGTTTCTATCGATGTTACGAATTTTTTCTTGTAAGGGTGTTTCCCAAATTGCTCTCCATTGCCAAATATTAACAATTTCATTCTCACTTCCCATAGTAATGGAAGGAACTTCTTCGCCTTGATGAATCGGAAACATTAAGGCGGCTTGATCAGTATGAGTAGCAGATACTTCAATTTTGTTTTCCAGAGTAGGATCATTCCATTCTAGCAAAAGAGCCAACTCCGACTCATTTTGGACACCTGATATTTTGACTGATTTTGTTGAAGGGTCAGGCCATCTAGGGTTTGTTATCATCTGAGGCCCTAATTCAATAGATCTGGATTGGATGTGGCTTGAATCTCTCCAAAATGGATCATTAGGATCAATTGGTATCTCACTAGAAACGTTAACAACATCAACTGCCAAATCACATTCACCAGATTCTAAACAATACTCCATTGAATTCGAACCACACCCTGATCCCAGTACCAAAATAATAATCAACGATATAAAAGTAGGAAAATAGCAAATGATAAAAATTTTTAGTCGTTTCATAAAATAATTAATAGTTATCAATTATATAAGGGGAAGGTAATCTATAAAAAAAATTAAAATTCGTAAACCAGTTGTTCTAAGCTAGTTTTTAATTTAGGAGTGTAAGGACCAACAAGAACAAAATTAAGTTTTTCGGAAATAAAAATATTACGCGCTACCCTTAAAATATCCATAGATGTAATTTGAGAAATTTTCACCCACTCTTCTTCTACTGTATAATCAATCGAGTAGAGGTGACAAAACCCATATCTCATGATCTGTCTATATGGATCATCCAACTCATAGTCTAAATCATATCCATAACGTTGTTTAACAAGCCTTAACTCATCTTCATTAATTCCAGTTGAAATAAATTTATTGATTTCACTTAAAAGAATTTTTGCAACCTCAACAACTTTTTCAGAACGCACAGACACATCAAAGTCAATCGTACCTGTATCAGGTAAGCTTGTTGCCCTGCATTCAACAGAATAAACCAACCCCTTCTCTTCTCGTAAAATTTTTTGTAACCTAGAAGTCACACCATCGTCAAACAAGCGAGAAATCAAAGTTGCAATAAAGTAATCTGGATGATTATACGAGACCGCTCTAAAGCATATTTGTAACTGAATTTGGCTAGCGGA
>JABHTG010000045.1 GCA_018697205.1 Nitrospina sp.
AAAAACCCAACTTATATTTTGTTACCAAAAAGTGGGTGGTGGAAAAATCCAAGAGAAATGCGAAAGAAATTATAAAATCTTTTGAACCCGAAAAATAATTCTGGATTTTTTTTGATTTTGAAATATTAAAAAACCGAAAAGTATCCTTCCACCGTATGCCCGAATATTTGCCCCCCCATACCTTTCTATTGTCTATCCTAAAACGTTAAGAAACTTTAATTTAAAAAAAGTTCTGATTATTTAAACTCCTCAAAAGTGCTTTAAAAAGTTAAATTTTTGACTAGCACAAACCCCTTTAAATATATGCATTTATAAACCTTGGTTTTGGATGTGCAATTGTTTTTAATTTTGACATACCTGTAAGCATTGAATTTTAAGGGTTAACTGACCAAGTTGTTTCACGCTAGATATGTATATATAAAATAAATAAGAAATAAATTAATAAGTTTTTCAAAACTTTTTCTGACAACTAACTTTTAAAAAATATTTTTATGAGCAAATCAAAAACAGTAGTTATTGACCGTCAAATTATCCAGTCCAATGCGTTTATGAAGTTGACGGGAGTTTCTCCTCAAGTGTTTCTTTTGTTTTTAGCCCGCAGAAAGTTAGCAAAAGTAGGTAGTCGTGCAGGCAAGGAGTCGTGGGAAATCACTAACAATGGGGAAATTGTTTTCCCGTATTCTCAGGCGGAGAGCAAATTTGGAATTACCAAACCAAGGTTCAGAAGAGCGATTAAACAGCTAATCGAGTTTGGTTTTATAGATATTAATCATCACGGAGGCGGTTTGGTCAAAGACTGCACCACCTATTTTATTAGTGATAGGTGGATGAAATACGGAAAGGAAAGCTTTGTAAGGAAAACACTCCCAAAGGATACACGCAAGCTTGGTTTTACTTCTGAAAATTGGGAGGAGCGATCTGGAAAAAAAAGAAAGAGTGAATCAAAAATAGCTAACGAAAATGTTACCAGCATAAGTAAAGAAAACGTTACTTGTAAGGGTATCGGAGAAGTTCACGCTGCTAATGAAAACGTTACAAACGTAAACACACTTAAGACCAACCCAATAAAGGGGAAAGGCAATTTTAGTGTCAATGCATCCTTCAGTAACGAGAACATTACTATTCTATAGTAACCATATTAATAGAAAAACACAGGAGATCTAGATGGATAGATACAAACCGAAGAAATATAAGAACCCGGTTAAAGCAATTGGAGAAATGTGCAAGGAGTGTATGGGTGGAACAGGACAAGACTGTAAAAAACTTATTTCTGAATGCTCATCTCCTGATTGCGCACTGTTTGAATTTAGATTTGGAAAAAATCCCTATCATCGCCGCAACCTAACAAGTGAACAGCGAAAATCCTTAGCCGACCAAGCTATGAACAGTCCCCTTATCCAACAAGCAACCGGTAAAAAGCATACAAATTTGAACGATATTTGTGCGGTTGATACCTGAGTATAGGAAGCGGTAAAACTCGCCTTATTTATGCTGGATTACGGGATGGGACTGGCCACGGAGTGCAGCATTTATAATTACCAGATACATTTGTTTGAAACATATTCCAATAAGTGTATCGAATAAGTAGTTTTTGTAATGGTCGCATTTCCCGAAGCCATTATGGGTAAAGGGTTATGTTGGGCTGGCAAGATAATAATTAGCGATATTGCCTTGTATGCAGTGATTGGGCGATCGAGAATAGTTTGTAATGTCACCTTTGGTGGATACGTTTATTGAAATAGATTTTATGGATAAATTAACTCAAATAAAAAAGGGGGCAACGCTTGATGATCTGATCAACGATCCATCGTTGGCGAAAACCTTTAATTCTGAGCAGGCTATTGATCTGCTTTCTGGCATGGCATCTATTCAACCTATTCTATTGGCCGTGGCGTACTCTGGTAAGGTAGAAAATAAATCTACAGGAGATAGCCTTTTAAGTGTTGGTGCGGTTGCTTCTCGTTTGGATTGTGATCCTGATTGGGTGTATAGAAATACTGATAAGCTACCCTTTACTCGCAGACTATCTTCTAAACAACTCCGCTTCAGCG
>JABHTG010000046.1 GCA_018697205.1 Nitrospina sp.
AAAGGGCCTTACAGTAATAAGAGTCGGTTCAGTCGTCAATAAACCAATTTCATATTCACATCCAAAACTTATCGACTACTCAGTCTCAGAATTTCAAGGCGACTTTTTAGACATTTTCCTTGCTGGTACTTGCAAATTCTTTGTAGGGTCATCGTCGGGTATGAGTCTCGTATCACACATTTTTGATAATCCTATGGCTAATGTTGAAATGTCGGAGTTCAATATAGCTCCCTTTGGGAAAAATTGCATATACATTCCAAAAAAGTTTAAGTTTATTAAAACGGGTCAGTATCTAAAATTCAAAGAAGGCGTAAAACTTAAATTAAATGTTAGTTCAAACAACTTTGAAGAGTTGGGGCTTGAATTGGAGGACAACAGCCCGCAGGATATTCTTGAAGTCACTCAAGAAATGATGGCAAGAACGGAAGGTGTTTTTCAGTATTCTCCCGAAGAAGAAAAATTAATGGAAAGCTTCAAAGAACTAATGTCTCAGTCAGATATTCATTGCCGAAACGTTGAAAATCCCATTGGAATTGAGTGGCTGAAAAAAAATAAAGATTTTATTTCTAAATATTAGATCAGGTTAACTGATTATCGGGGTTTGAGGCAGTCTTAATGGAGATTAATGCGTAGAGAAAAAGCTAAAGGTACGGAATAACATTTTCTGGTATGGTTGGTTTGATCTTTTCAAAAATACTTGCTCTCAAATATTCCAACTGCTTAGAAACCGCTTCTGGAGTTTTGGGGAAATCCTCAACAAAAACACTCAAGCCAAACTGATCAAATCGTTCTGCCCAATATTTAGAGTTCTCCAGATTAATCAACATTCTTTGGTATTGTTCTTCTGTAGCCTGCTCATTCCCGATCAAACGATAGGCTAACGCCAAAAATAGGCACATGTAAGGATTTTGTGGATAGGAAATTTGAGCCATTGAAACCCAATTGATAAACTTTTTAGGTTGTTTGCCTGGCTTCAAATTTTTGTTGTTTATAAAGTTTCCGATCATATTAAAAGAAAACCAAATCTCCTTAACCTGTTCTTTATTTGGCTGTGAGTCAAGAGGTAGGTCGAAGATGTCCAGACCAGATAGAATATCTTCTGCTGTATCAATTTCTCCCTTTAAACTATCTCTCGAGGGGGACATGTTGGCAACGGCCTTCCCTTGGGAGGTCATTCGCTCTGAAAAGTATTCGGTGAAGTTTTCAAAAGCAGAGGCGCCACGGATAACTTGGCAAACAGTATATGCTGTCCAGTCAACATTCATTTCAACTGAAAACCAGAAAGAGTCCAGCATCTGATGGAATTTTTCTTCATTGAAGCCGACAATGATATTTCCCCCGATAAAAAGGCTTGGATACTTCTTCAAAAGGTTAGACGCTTTTCTTAAGGAAGGCAGGGTAGCAGGTTTCTGGATTTCTTTCAGCATCTCTGCATTTCCAGATTCAATTCCAATTCTAAACCCAGTGCAATTAGTTTTTTGGAATAGATTTAAAATATCATCAGTTAATGCATTACAAATTAAACCGTTGTTTGCAGACCAAGTTAAATCAAGCTTGTTGTCAATGATTCCTTGCAAGAGTTGGAAAACCGCGTCATCGTATCTGAGAAAATCATCATCGAGAAGTTCAAAGTGCTTTATTCCACGCTCCCTGTTCAGGTATGTAATCTCTTCTAATAGTTCATCTACGTTTCGCGTACGAACTCCTTTACCATTAAAATCCCTTACAGCGCAGAATGTGCAAGCTGCACGACATCCTCGATTCAGAATTATGGCCGCATAAGGGTTTTCGGTTGTTGCCATTCTTGTAAATGGATTTAGCGAGCCCACATTAAAGTATTTTTCTATAGGAATTTGCTGATAGGTAGTTATCAAATTGCCCTTAGGGTTGACAACATCTGTAGGCCCGAAAGATTCTTTTAATTGATCTTGATACCTGAACCGGATTCCAGGTGTAGGCTCAGAATCAATATTGTCATCAAGAAATTTTCCTAGAAGAAAATTAATTTTATTTTCAGATTCCCCTTCGCAAATAAAATGGCAAAGTTTTTGTGAAAGGAGTTTTTCCCAGTCATAAGTGGGGACCACTCCTCCGGCGAGGACTATGGCATCGCCCCTATTTTTAAGGTGACCCAATATATCCAGAAGAGGTTTTATTCCAGTATCAAATAAGCAGGAGACCCCAATGAAGGAAGCCGGGAATTTTTCCAGGTACTCATCTAAAATGGTGAGCCATTTATCAGGTTCAAACGTATCGTCAGTTTTAACTCTAGCTAGAAGTTCGTAATTTAGGTCTAAGATTTTAACTTCCAGATCACGGTCTTCCAGTGCTGAAGCCAGATATTGAAGCCCAGTTGGGGGGTATGCGTAATAGCCTCTTTTTCGGGCTGTAGATACATTAAAATAACGAAAATCCCATTGAGGAATCTGAACTAATAAGAGTTTTTTGTTTATTGAGAAATTGTTCTTCAGAAAATCAACATACTCTTCAAGTTCTATATTTTGTCCAACTCTGCTTGAGTTGTCCAAACTTCGAACCGGGGGATAAGCTCCCACGCCATCTTCGATCAATCCCGACTTACTCATTTAATCACTCCTAAAACCCTGTCAGCTATTTTCTTGGATTCTCCCCAAGAGTAAAATCCAATGAAGGTCTAAGGGATTTATACTCTGTATGACAACCCCTAGTTATATTCAAAACCCCTGAACATCAACTTCAAGTTGTTTCTCTGAATCAGTCGTGCAAGACCTGCGGTAGATTCCCCGTATATATTTAAAGCATTTTGAATCAAAGAAATTTGATCCTGATTATGCTTTATGCGAAAAGTTAAAGGATCACATCGCTTAATTTGTCCTGGGTCTATTTCAAAATTTATTTCAGAAATAAATTTAAAGTCATACTCAAATGTTTCTACGTATTCTAAATGCGTATCCTTAAAAGATCGCTTACGTAAAAGGCTAAATCGCTCAAGATTTTTCAAATAATTGGTTGTTTCATCAGTCATCTTTCCCTTCTCCAGCAGAAACATTTTTGTGACTGAGTAAAGCATTTGATTCAAATCTTCAAACGACAAATAGCATAGAGCTTTATGGTAAAGTAACTCGTTGCGACCACTACTCCCTATGATATATTTCTTTATATTCTCTTCCTCTTGGCTAAAAGCTCGTACTTCTTCCTCAGATTCAAATAAATCACCTTTTGTGTCTGCAATATAACTTTCGAAATATGACCGAATTGTTTCAGGGTAAGTTTCAGGATGATCAAGAAC
>JABHTG010000054.1 GCA_018697205.1 Nitrospina sp.
GATAGAAGGTTACGAGAAAGTAATCTTACAAACTATAAACCAGTAACGAGATTTATGATAAAGGTTGGGGAATCCGCTTATGAGGATTATTGTAAAAGGACTCTTGTGAAAAAGAATGAGGTTAATGCTTCAGAACATTTACGCCAATTTCATATAGACATGCGTAAATGGATGGATGTTCGTGTTAAAGAACTATCAGATACTTTTACCCTACAAAGGCCAAAAATAGAGAATGGTAGCGCATGGAGAAAAATGCAAATTAGGGTATTACAGAAAATGAGCATCATCGCAACTGAGTAACAGTTGTTTGGTTTTCATTTCTTTGGTTTTCATTTCTTTGGTTTTCATTTCTTTGGTTTCCAGTTTATTATCTGTTAGCAAACTTAGAGAAAAATCATATACTCATAAAAACTATATGGATCATTTAACTCCCAGCAATCGCAGTTGGAATATGGGAAGAATCTGCTCTAAAAACACAAAGCCTGAGAAAATAGTACGGTCTTTGCTGCATAAACTTGGGTATAGATTTCGCCTTTATCGAAAAGATTTACCTGGCAAACCTGATATAATCCTCCCAAAGTATTCCTCAATAGTTATGGTTCATGGGTGCTTTTGGCATAGACATAAGAATTGTAAATATTCTTATGAACCCAAGAGTAAGGTTGAATTTTGGAAAAATAAGTTTAAAACAAACACCATTAGAGATAAAAAAGTAATAGGGGAACTAAAATCACTTGGTTGGCGAGTCCTGGTGATTTGGGAGTGTGAAACAAAAAACATAAAATCATTAAGCAATATCATTTTCAAATTCCTACCCAAACCTCATAAAACATTTCCCGATATATACCAACTAACTTCATAAATAATCTTTAACTGTTATTGACAGTATATAATCAGGTCGATATGACACAACTTAAAATTTTCTCACATGAAAGCCCAACAAAGAGCATATCTCAAAGCTCTAAAAATAATCTTAAATCAGACCCTATGCCATCCAAAAAACCAACAGTTCTCGATCTTTTCTGTGGCTGCGGTGGTTTTTCATTGGGTTTTCAACAAGCAGGGTTTGAAATTATCGCGGGTATTGATAATGACAAAGAAGCCCTTTTTACTTTGGAAAAAAACTTTAAAGATACCCATAGCCTGAATATTGATTTATCAAAGCAGTCTTGGTTAGATGGGCTTCTATCTAATATAGGTAAAAAGCAAATTGATATAATCATTGCCGGGCCGCCATGCCAAGGTTTTTCCTTAACTGGCCCAAGGAATTTTGATGACCCTAGGAATAGCCTTTATCTTGCCGTTCTTAGCGCAGTACAATATTTTAAACCCACAGCTTTTATTATTGAAAATGTCAAAGGAATGAAAGGCTTATACAATGGTGCTATCGTTAGTGAAATATGCAGTCGGATAAGAAAATTGAAATACAACCCTAACGCTTCCTTGCTAAATGCATCTAACTATGGAGTTCCGCAATTTAGAGATAGATTTTTCATAGTAGGCCTTGCGGAAGAATTGGGATATTTCACTTTCCCCAAACCCACCCACAGTCAAGAAACCTATGTAAGCTGCGAAGCAGCTATAGGCGATTTACCTTCCAGAGAATATTCATTGGGTGAGGAAAAAGACGTGTATGACGAGGTGGTTCTTAGTGAGTTCCAAAAAAAAATAAAGGGCAGTCAAAAGCATCTCTTTAATCATGTTGCGACAAACCATAAGGATTTTGTCAAAGAAGTGATTTCCATGGTTCCCGAAGGAGGAAACTATAAGGACCTTCCTCCTGGCATTGGCGAATCGAGGAAATTTAATGAAGCTTGGACACGATACCACAGCAAAAAACCGTCAAGAACAATAGACACTGGGCACCGAAACCACTTCCACTATAAATATAATCGTGTGCCCACTATCAGGGAGAATGCCCGTCTTCAAACCTTTCCTGACTCATTCATTTTCTGGGGTTCCAAAACTGTTCAGAACCGACTTGTCGGGAATGCTGTTCCACCGATGCTTGGTCAAGCACTTGCCTATAAAATAAAAAAATACCTTGCAGAAAAATAAAGATGAAAAAAATTACTGTGTTTGATTTGTTTGCCGGATGCGGAGGCCTTTCAGAGGGCTTTGAAGGATCCAAATTCTTTGATTTAGTTGCCTACGTTGAGTGGGAGAAAGCGCCATGCGAGACGCTAGTTCACAGGCTTCAGAAAAAATGGAGAAGGAAAAATGCTATAGAAAGAATACTTAGGTTTGACATCCAAAAAACCAAAGAAGTAATTAGTGGTTGGGAAAATGATCCATGCTTTGGTTCGGGAAAGGGATTGAAGAGTACAGTTTACCCTAGGAAGACTGTTGATATAATTATCGGAGGTCCACCCTGTCAAGCATATTCGATAGCAGGGAGAGTAAGAGATGAAAATGGTATGAGGCTAGATTACAGAAACTACCTCTTTGAATCTTATATTGATATTGTCAAGCATTTCTCGCCAAAATTAATTCTATTTGAAAATGTTACGGGCATGCTCAGTGCCAAGCCCGATGGATTCCGAATTATAGATAAAATTAAAGACGAGTTTGACAAGGCGGGGTATGAAATATTAAATGACTTAAAAAAAACCACAGTAGACTTCAGTGAATACGGTGTCCCTCAAATCAGGAAAAGACTAATCATAATAGGATTGAGAAAAACGGGACAAAGAAATAACCAAAAATTGTTGGAAACATTTTACGAGGCTGTCCTCACAAATTTCAAAGTCCACAAAAAGTTTACTGTTCAGAATGCAATAGGCGATCTTCCAAAAATGTATCCTGTCTCGACAAAAAATATAAAAAGGAATGGTCGTAGATATTCCCACAAACCCTATACCACTAAAATCAGTTGCCACTTTCCTCGTTATCACAGTGAACGTGATATAGGTATATTCAGAGACCTTGCGAATGATGTCCTATCAGGAGCGGAGAGATTTGTAAGCGTCAAAGCACTACAGAAATTTTATACCGAACGAACAGGAAAAAGTTCCTCGGTTCACAAATATTACGTGTTAAGAAAAGACCGACCAAGTAATCTGATTCCTGCACACCTTTATAAGGACGGTCTCCGACACATTCATCCAGACCCAAAACAGGCACGCTCTATAACTGTTAGAGAAGCAGCTAGGCTGCAGGGGTTTCCTGATGATTTTGAATTTCTAGGAAGCATGACGGATCAATATAAGATGATCGGAAACGCTGTTCCCCCTGTTATTTCTTCTGTGCTAGCAAAATCGATATTGAAGTTTTTAAATATGATTTAAGAGTTAGTTAGAAACTGTTTAGGTACTTTCTTAACTATAACTGAGAAATCAAAATAATAGATTCCCTCTCCCATCAGCGAAACATCAATGTGAGTGCGCCCGTAAGCTTCCAACTGAGCCTTTGTTACACGAGTTCCCGAAGGCACGCCAACCCTATCGCGAATATATTTCCCAAAATCCCTCTTATTTGGAAAGGTGCTGACTTGCTTAGGGTGAGAAATGCTGCTTATTGGTTGACTCCCTTCCATAAGACCTTTCATGGTAATCCCATCATCCCACAGCATATCAATCGAATCGTTATTCCGCTGGGGTCTTCCTTCCCCCCCCATTAGTAAAGGAAACTCCTGTTTTTTTGGAAACATCGCAGGATGCGTTTTTATATGACCAACCCTGATGGCTATATAAGCATCATCCGGATTAACATGAGCCCTGGCAGATTGTCCCCAATTCAAACCACTCGCTTCGGGAACCTCTCCTGTGCGAGGATCAAGCAATGTCATTCTGCATATGTTTGTCGATCCATCTGACTCAGTGCCTGCACCCGCGGGTTCACTGAAAGTTGGAACGGGTGAAGATGCTTTTGGTGTAATTGAAGAATCGAGGCAAGAAATGGAGCTTGACAATACTTTGGAAACATAATCACTAAGCGGTTGGAATGTATCAACACTTGCTTCAGCAAGAATTTCCCGAAAGGGAGTGTTGAGTCCGTTGCGTGAAAAATTAGCAGAACCTATAAGAGCATATTTTACATTTCTTCTGTTCATCCATATATAACATTTAGAATGAACCGGTATTTGCGAATAATAAATATCTAGATTGCTAATATCTTGTTGACTCTTTCTTAAGGCATTATGCAGGCTAACTTTAATACCTTCAGAAGCATACATTCCGTACACAACCGTTGTCTTAAAGAGCAGCTCCTTGGTTCTGAGCACCGGACTTGGGCCAAGATAGCCTGAGATAATATAGAGTTCATCACACTCAACATGTTGATGTCTTTGAAAAATTATCTCCTCAAGATTCTTTATATAAAGCATTTGTTTCCTTAGTTTTGCTTCAGATAAATCTGGATTTTGGTAAATTGGATTTAGTATGAGCTTTTTTGCAGTACCGGGGAGATAGATAGTTTACTGGCTATTTCATTGGCAGACAACCCGGCGGCTAAAAGATTTCCAATCTCCAGCTCTCTTTTGGACAAGGGTTTTTCTCCGATTATATTCTTCAGAATTGGGTTGTGCATTTAGATTTAATCCTCATAACTATCCTATTTAGCCACCCCCTTCAAAAGACTGGCAATAAGGTTATTTTATGTTAGTTGGTGGGTATAAGCAAAGTAAGAGGAAGAAGGCATTAAATCAGGGGCCAAACACTATCAACAACCCCTCACTAACCAGCATAAACCCTCATTTGTTTGATCTCTCGTGCCTACACTGTGCCTACACGAATAAAAAATGGGCTACAGCCTAAACTGTAACCCAACATGATGGTACCGCAACTAGGTATGGTTATGAATCAGAATCAATTCTGAGGTTCTAGCACTACTTAAAAAGGGGGTCTACAGGAATTATTATTAAAAACAGAAGGGTAAGTATTAGGAAGAAATATTAAGTTGCTGTGGTGGTTGTTTTTGGTAGGGCTATGGGTTGGTAATAGATTTAACTTTTTTCCATTAACCACAAACTATCTCCAGCTAAAAAATAAATTTTTCCATTATTTGGATGAACTTGTATATCCCTTAATCTTCCAATTTCATCTTTAAAAATTATTTCTTCCTTCACATTAGTTAAATCATTCAATTCCAATTTTCTTAAAGATTGATCCTTAAGAGAGGTTATTAAAGCATGACCATTCCATTCTTTAAATTCATCTCCTTTGTAAATGGTTATTGCACTTGCTGCGATAGATGGTACCCAATATTGAATTGCTTTTGTA
>JABHTG010000052.1 GCA_018697205.1 Nitrospina sp.
ATATTTCTTTGACTAAAAGGATCAACTGTTTCTGGGAATTTTCTAGCTAGATTTTGAAGCAATTCGCCTATAATTTCAGTCGTTGCATTTGCCTCACGAAAAAGCTTAATCCCATCTTTGGTCACTGCCTCACTGTCTGCACCAAAATGATGATCAATCTCGATTACCTGAACATTTTTCTCAACAAACTCTTCCAATAAAACTGAACAAAAAGGAACTAGCTTAGCGTTTGCTGTATCGCATACAACAATTACCTGCACATCACTTCTTAGGGTCTTGATGTCATTTTCAGTTTTGAGTATTCGGATTGAATTATGGCTTAAAATATTTATGAGGTATCTTAGGTTCTCATTCAACCCATTCGGAAGAATAACTGAAGCCTGCTTGTCCATCAATCTTAGAAAAAGAGCTAAAGATACCATTGAACCAATCGAATCAGGGTCAATGTCACCGCAAAAAAGAAAGCTCTCCTTTTCTCCAACTAACGAGACTGCCCGGTCAAGATTGCCGGCCCAAATCTCTCCTACAATGGGCTGTTTTTGGAACACAATATAAAATAAATTGTAGATACAGGCCTATATAAGATAAATAAGCCAGAATATCACATTAAGAGATTATAAAAAAATAAAGGCAAGATGTTTTTCTATAAATATAAACACAGTTCACAAGGCGTTAAAAAGATCTATCAATTTTGACCGGGATCTTGGTTAAACATATCCTCATAGCTATCATCGTCAATATCTCCTGAAACACCCGGCCTTAACCAATCTGTGTCTTCTAATACGTCTCCACCATCTTGGTCAACCAATCCACCTGCTTCTAAAACTTCAGAAGGTAAAGTTGTTAGACCTTTTTGTAAAACATCAGTACTACCACACGCACAAGCTGACTCACCTATTTTAACTTCTGTATCTTGCGAAAGAACTAATCTCATATCACATGACTGGCAAATATATTCAAGGTGAGTCTCCGCCAGCTTATCATCTATTAATCGTTCTCGGCATTGGTTACAAAATATAGGGTCGCTAGGAACATAATCAGTGACCATATTTTCTACACCACAACTCCGACACTCTATGAATAGATCATAAGGTGTTTCATTCTGCATAGCTGTATTTTTTTAAGTTAATAGTAGTTTTACGGTTGAGTTTCATCTTTCGACATCCCCTTCATCATCTCCGCCATATTACTCATATCGCCCATCTTAGTTATATCAACACCCATTTCTGCAAGGGGTGCTGTAAAAGGACACTTCCCTGCTTTAGGAGCTCCTTCTTCAGCGATTGGCGCTTCCTCGGTTTCCAACTGCCCCGCCTCAGCCATAATCATCCAGTGCAATGAATCGATTTGCTCGTTTTTTTCAGCGGCATACTTTTCAACTGCCTGACGTGTTTGCTTATTAGTTACATGCGGGATTGCCTCCTTATACTTTTCTAGAGCTTGTTTCTCAAACTCAACTGCTAACCTAAGCGCGTCAACTGCATGGGACATATCTTTTCTCCTGCTAAAAGTTTTTTTTTTACGATTTTTTATACTAAAAATATACCAAAAGACGGCTTTCTGTACAAGGAAATGGGCTCACAAGATCATAGTAAAAATAACCCACCTCATTTTAGAGCTCCAAATACTAAAGCTTTATTTTCATTAAACATAAAAATTTACAATAACATAGCAATTTACAAATTTCTTTTCTAGCTCTATGGACGTATTATAGCTAAAACTAGAAAAGGAAACTTAGCCCTATGCATAAGAACAAAACTAAAGGCAACGCAGGTTCTTCTAATAAAAAGCCCTTACCCACCAAGAGACCGTTAGCGATGGGAAAGTGCCCGAAGTTTGCCCCACGTGCAAGCCGACATTTAAAACCAAGGTGCTGTAATTGGGATGTAGAAGCCGCTTTGCGCATGCTACAAAATAGTCTTGACGATGATATTGCAATTGACTGGAAACAGCTTCTAGTTTATGGCGAGTCTGGCCGCGCAGCTCGAAACTGGAAAGAATATCACCGCATCATCGCAGAACTTAAAAAATTAAAATCTGACCAAACGTTATGCGTTCAGTCTGGGAAGCCTGTCTTCATAGCTCAAACACACCCTGAGGCACCAAGGGTTATCATCGCGAATGGTAACCTTGTCCCTAGCCATGCTACCCCAAATACATTTAATCAATTAGATCTCATGGGCCTCACAATGGATGGGCAGATGGCATCTGGGAGCTGGTGCTATACTGGACCGCAAGGAATTCTTCAAGGAGCTTACGAAGTCTTTAACGCCTGTGCGCGAAGACATTTCAAAACGTCTAACCTAAGGGGAAAATGGATTTTTACAGCTGGGCTCGGTTCCTTGGGGGAAACCCAACCACTTGCCGGTACTATGAACGAAGCCTGCGTACTTGTGGCTGAAGTCAATGCAGAAGAAGCACAACAACAAGTAAACGACGGTTATCTTAATTGGGTTACCGACTCACTAGACCAAGCGCTTGAGTGGGTAGATAAGGGCCTCTACGAAAAAAAACCCACCAGTGTTTGCATCGTTGGAAATGCAGCAACCGTAGCTACAGAGCTTCTCAAGAAAAAACGTATTCCCGATATAGTCACCGATCAAACTCCAGCTCACAACCTGATGGAATATATCCCGGAAGGAAAAAACTATAAATGGAATTTATGGTACCGCGATAAAGATCCCGAAGAATATCTTGAACTATCTAAAACCACCCTCTTAAAACATGCTCATGCGCTAAAAGCACTTCAAAAAAAAGGCGCCATAGTTTTCGATTATGGTAACCAGCTACAAGAACAAGCTGAAAATTACGGGCTATCCATGCGCAAAAAAGACGGAACATTCATTTTCCCGAGTTTTATCGAAGAATATATCCGCCCCCTTTTTTGTAAAGGCGTTGGACCATTTCGCTGGACTGTACTTTCAGGTTTAAAAAAGGATCTGCTGGCTATTGACAAAGCCCTAATTAACGCATTCCCAAAGAAACTTGCCCTCAAACGTTGGATCAAACAAGCTCAACATCAAGTAAATATTCTTGGACTGCCAACTAGAGTTTGCTGGCTTGGTTATAAAGAGCGCGCTAAGATGGGATACATAATCAACGAACTTGTAAAGTCTGGGAAAGTGGCTGCGCCTATTGTCATTGGACGCGATCACATCGATGGTGGCAGTATGGCCATACCTTCAGGAGAAACTAAAAATATGCTCGATAAAAGTGATGCTATTGCTGACTGGCCATTACTTAACTTTTCGCTCAATGCTGTTTCTGGTGCAAGCTGGGTTAGTTTTAGCCAAGGAGGTGGATCGGGAACTGGGAAATCTTTACATGCAGAAGTGGTGATCGTTGCCGATGGTACTAATGAAAAAGGAAGACGTCTGGAACTTGTGCTGGCAAATGACTCTGAGCTAGGGATTGCAAGATACGCGGATGCAGGCTATAAGACGGCTAAAAAAGTCGCCTCCGTAAATAAAATTAACCTTCCAAAAAGATAAAAAGTCTTTATTTGGAGGAAATCTAACTAAAGATATCTCCTTTGCTCGATAAAAATCTAAACAATTGCCAAGAAAGCGCAAGCCTCATAACAAGCATTACAATTTATACATAAATCCATATCAATGTGAGCAGCAACCTTGCGAGTACCACCAGTAATAGCTCCTGTCGGACATGGTTTTATGCAAGCTCCGCAGGCGACGCAATCCTCTTCCTTAACTACATACTTATACAAGCCGGTACAACGAGCGGCATCACAGGTTTGATCCACAATATGTCGCTCGTACTCAGAGCGAAAATACTTAATACCAGTTAACACTGCCTTTACTGCTGTCTCCCCTAAACCGCAAAGGGCCGTCACGTTAATTTCCTCACAAAGTGATTGGAGTTTATCGAGATCCTCTAATTTGCCCCGCCCTTCTGAAATATCATCGAGTTTATTTTTAATCAAGGTCAACCCAATACGACAAGGGGTGCACTTACCGCAGGTTTCTGCTTCGTTAAACCCGACTGAAAACTTAGCTAAGTCAATAACACATGCTGACTCATCATAAGCTGCGAAACTAGCTTGCCCCATGAGAACGCCTTCACTTAAAAGACTCTCATAATCAAGCGACGTATCTGCCTTAGATGGCGGTAGAAAACCTCCTGTAACACCCCCCGCATGAATAACCTTAAGCTCTTTCTTCTTAGCAATGCCTCCACAAACATCTTCAATAACTTCACGGAAAGTCGTTTTCATATCGAATTCCATGAGACCGTTATACTTAATATTCCCGGAAAGAGCCCATACCTTAGTTCCTTTAGCGTTGTCATTTCCCATCGACGAATACCAGCTAGCTCCTTTTTTCAATATGGAAGAAACCGTAGCCCAGGTCTCGGCGTTATTCAGCAAGGTGGGCTTACCCCAAAGGCCTTTTTCGGATGAGTGAGGGGGTTGTGCCTTTGGAAATGGCCGTTTTCCTTCAACTGAAGCCATAAGAGCGGTAGATTCACCACCTATAAATGCTTCCATTCCCTCATGAACATAAATATCAAAATTAAAATCTGTACCACCAATATTTTTTCCTAATAGACCCCGTTCACGCGCTTGTTCAAGTGCCATATTTAAACGTCTGACTGCAATCGCGTAATCGGACCGTGTATAAATTATCCCTTCCGTGGCCTGAATTGCATAAGCTCCAATAATTAAACCTTCAATTACTTGATGAGGACAACCTTCCATAACGCTGCGATCCATATATGAGGCTGGATTTCCTTCATCACCATTTACCATAATGTAGCGAGTGCCAAGATCATCTGTCAGAGCATTTGCTGCGCTTTTCCATTTATGGCCAGTAACAAAGCCCCCTCCTCCTTTACCCCGCAATCCTGAAGAAATAATATCCTCAATAATGTCCGAAGGCTTCATTTGAAGAGCTTTTTTAAGCCCTGAATAGCCACCTACCTCTAGGTATTCGTCTATACTTTCTGGGTCAATTTTCCCGCCAAATTCAAGGGCTACACGCTGTTGTTTCTTAAGGTTTTCGTAATAGTCATCCTTCGCTGCAGCTTTTTTGAATACCTTGCCACCAATAACATGATCTTTAAGAATTTTTACAACCATATCTGGTTTAACTTTTTCATAAGTTACAGGCTCCTGACCAGGAACATAGACATCAACCAAAACGTCTCTACTGCAATAACCTCGGCAACCCACTTGCCCCATACTGCATCCTCCAGGCCCTAACTCAGCATTGGCTTCCAGTTCTTTGATTTGCTTTTCAAATTCCTGATGCACCAATTCAGCTCCTTCAGCTATACCACTAAGGCTCTTGCATATAGTGATCTTTACTGTTCCCTTATCCTGTTCGGTAGCCTGCTCTTTTGTTTCTACCGCTTCCATGTAACTCTCCCTAAAACTATCTCAAAGAAACTATTATAAATAAAATCTAGTGATTTTAAATTCAATCTGTGAATCTCTTAAACTTAATAATATGCTGAAATCCACAAAATACAATCAACCAATTCAAAACTCTCACAAAAATCAGGAAAATTTCAGCAATTCTAGTAAGCTCTAAGCTAAATGTCAATCTCTCTCAGACATCAAAACTGGTAAATTCAGACAATTCTCCCGAAATAAATTATAATAGTTTATCTTGGTTATACTCAATTTTTATTGGAAAGTCAGTATAATCTAAATAGATGGCGATGTAAGATGCTTTATTACGGGTTCTTAAAATAATGCCTTTAAAATTAGGCTCTTAATTAAAAACTTTTCGATTGATTGAACTTCACCTAAACTATAAACTTTTCCTAAAAATATTAGACATAAACATAATAAAACTGGACGATTCATGATCAAAACGACTATAAAAAACGAGCGCTTAATAGCGCATAAAACAGAATGCTTAGTCATATTTTCTACAGAAGAAAAAAATCCTTCTGGAAAACTTGCCGAGTTAGACACCAAGTTAAATGGAATTATAAAATCATCTTTTAAAAACAAACGATTTCAGGGAAAACTGAATCAAACCATATTACTAAATACTAAAAAACCAATGCAAGCTGAACATCTGCTTCTTGTGGGATTAGGCAAGAGCATTGAGATTACTGCAGATAAGCTACGTCAGGCAGCCGGCACAGCCGCAAAGTTCGCAGAAAAATCAAATCTAAAGACTGTGTCTTTTTTTATTCCAGCAAACGACCCAGCCAACTATATTTCTGTTGCACTTTCTGAGTCGAATGAAAGTTTTGCCCAAACTGTGGTAGAAGGGAGCCTCCTTTCACTACACCATTTTGATGAACATAAGCAACTTGCAAAAGATAAACTTAGTCGTTTAAAAAAAATTACTTTACTAACTAGTTTGAAGTCTCAAGTTTCATCCTTGCGGTATTCTGCATCAAAAGGCCAAAAAATTACTAGAGCCGTCCTGGCTTCGCGTGATTTAATTTCTCAACCTAGTAACATAGCAACGCCAACCTATCTAGCAGATAAGGCACGAGAATTTGCCAAATCTTTTGGGATGACCTGTAAAGTACTTGCAACGAGTGACATGAAGCGACTTGGAATGGGCGCTCTTCTTGGTGTTGCCAAAGGCTCTGAGGAACCCCCAGTCTTCATAGTTTTGGAACATAATGGAGGAACTAAAAATGACCCGCCGGTAGTCATCGTTGGCAAAGGCATTACCTTCGACACAGGAGGAATTTCTTTAAAACCACCTGCAAGTATGGATGAAATGAAAATGGATATGTCTGGCGCGGCAATAACTTTAGGAACTTTAAGTGCAGCCGCAGCTTTAAAAATTCCACTTAATATTGTAGGGCTTGTTCCTGCGAGCGAAAATATGCCAAGTGGCCGCGCCATTAAGCCGGGAGATATTTTAACAAGCATGTCTGGCAAAACTATCGAGGTATTAAATACAGATGCTGAAGGTAGACTAATTCTTGCTGATGCTCTCACCTATGCAGCAAAATATAAGCCAAAAGCTGTCATCGATCTTGCAACCCTTACAGGAGCAGTTATTGTTGCTCTTGGACATGAGGCCGCTGCTGTTTTGGGAAATAATAATGAGCTAATACTTAATCTGCAAAAGTGTGGAGAAACAACCGGCGAACGCCTATGGCCGCTTCCTATATGGCCAGAACATGAAAAAGCCATAAAAAGTGATATCGCTGATCTTAAAAATATAGCTTCCCCCGGAGTTGGAGCGGGCACAATTACAGCCGGGGCATTCCTAAAGTCATTTGTAGGGGAGATCCCTTGGTGTCATCTTGATATTGCCGGAACATCATGGTCCAGTGAAGAAAAACCCTATACCCCAAAAGGTGCTACGGGGTTTGGCGTAAGGCTTTTAACTCTATTTTTAGAGCAAGAAGTAAAAAATAATAAAAATCATTAAAAATATTTGATCAATTTATTCTCCTCCGTCCCTCATAATTAATATTGAGGTTTAGTATTATTTTAATTGCTTCGTAGCAATTCAACAAAAATGACAAACAATATTATAATTTTTCTTCACCTTATGGCAGCCGCAGTCGCTATCGGCAGCATGGTATTTTCGGTAATCCTCTTGCTACCATCTATGGAGAAAATACCTATACAAAAAAACTCGGAAGAACATTCTCACCCTTATAAACTAGTGGAGCTACTAGCACCTACTGTTTTTACTTCCCTACTCATACTAATTGGAACAGGGATTTATTATCTACTGGAAAACTACACGGGACAAATGGGATTAAAACCTGGGTATTACAACCTCTTCGGTATGAAACTCATCTGCGTAGTCGTTGCTTTTTTTTTAAGCCTTTATCAGACGTTCAATTTAAGAGCAGGAATTGCTAATCTGGATCTATCACCGGAAAATCGAGGCCTTGTCCCAAAAACGATCCAACAAATAAAAAAAACTACTATACTCATCCTAATTGTATTTTCTTTAGCAGTTTTTTTTGGAATTTGGCTAGCAAGATTTTGAAAAAATATAAAAACCAAAAAATTGTTTTATGCTAATTATTTAGTTATTATTTAGATAAATTAAGGAGATCCCACTTGAAAGATACTAACCCAATCCAAGAACCAAGCTCCTCATTTGAGCCGGTTGAAAAACGGACTAACTCAGGGGACAGCACCCCATCTATTCCAAAAGAGCCCCTTGACGAGCAAACAATTGATTTGAATGAATTGTTTCCAGATGCTACAACAGACCTCAACAACTTGTTTCCTGATGAGGAGATGAAGAACCTTATTAAAAACATCATAAAAAATAAGAAGGATATAGGCTTAATTAAAGAACGCCTCGCAAAAGAGAACGAAATACCCAAAAAAAATCAAAAAAAAGAAACCACCCATGGTTTTTCTGAATCTAGCAAGACAGAAGAGGCTGGAATAGACTAGATCAGAACCACACTCTTTAATTTTCCACAACGACAACAACCTACCTGTCTAAATTTTTTAATTAGTAGTCACATCAAACATATTAAGTTACGTTATTTTTTTGTTGCCGCTTTAACCTTTGAATCATTGGAGAAATGTTATCGTAGCCTAACGGATATCCTATTTCATCAAAGGTCGCCTTTGCCTCTTCGAATGACCCTAATGCCTTATAAATCTGCTCCATTTTTAAAAAATAATGCCCCTGTGCTTCATAAATTTTTGCTTTGTCAATATGTGGTTTGGCATCTCTAACTTTCACACTGGCCTTACCGAACCATTCTCCAGCTTTACCGAATTCAGAGTACTCCATATAAAGTTCACCCATTTTTTTCATCGCCCGCGCTTCTCCTATTTTGTTCTGCAATTCTTGGTGGTATCCAGCTGCGGCTATGTAGGCATTTTTTGCTTCTTTTAAATTACGGGAGAACTTATAAGTATCGCCAATTGACTCATACGTTCGCGCGGCACGTTTAAAGTTTTTTCGCTTCTCAAATAGTGCAATGGCTTTCTTATAATTTTCTATGGCTTGGTCAAATTCGTGATAAAAAAAATTTTGGGAAGCCGTTTGGATAAATCGATCACCTTTGTCCTCAGCATCAATCGGTGGAGCAATTGCCAGATTTGGTTCTTTATAAAAAAATTTATCCAGACCAACCCTGAACAATAAACCAAAAACGACTACCAAAGCAACTATGAGGGGGGTTTTAGCTCTTGGGTTTAATTTTTTTGACATAACGCTCTTAGACTATAGAAAAAAAAATTTACGAGCTAACTAGATTCGAGAGGACTTAGGTTATCTGCACACGAAGTCCTCTCTGAACAAAATGAAATGGAATTACTTTACCGCTAAGACCTGTTAACTCAGAAACAACTGTCTCTCTTTTGCTAGGTGGCACCATGAATGCAATACACCCTCCTCCACCTGCACCACATACCTTGGCAGCCTGTGCTCCTTTTTTTATTGCTCCTGCTATCAGCTTATCTATATGAGGAGTACTAATGGTTGGAGCTAGTGCTTTTCGTGCCTTCCACTCACGAGCAAACAAAGCAGAAACTTTTTTTATATTACCTGAGGTCAATTCTTTGTCCATTTCTCTTGCTATCTGTGCTATTTTATTCAGCTTTTCAGTAACTACTTGGTCCCCATCTAAAACCCTCTTCATGACTTTCCAGTTGTTAATACCTGATCGTCTAGGTTTTCCCGTATAACACAAAACTATACTCTTACTAAGTTCGTCTAAGCAAACTGGTAAGGCAATAGAGTCAACTCCATCAAATCCTGGCCGCACAGAACGAACACCTCCATACAATGGAGGGAAATAATCCTGCCAACCGGTAGGGACAGAAATAACTTGTGTCTCAATATTCATCGCTGCCTCCAGCATCTGCCTTTTACTGAGACCCTTTTTCGTAAATGCGTTAAGCGCACCGTGCAAAGCTATATTCAAAGCTGACGACCCACCAATCCCAGAACCAGGCGGCGCCTCGCTTGAGGTTACAATACTTAATCCTTTTTTTGGCCGATAGTATTTCAGTGTTTTAAAAATTAGGTCTAAAGGGTGTCTTTCGGGTAAAGATGCAACCGAGTCGAATTTGGCCTGACAGGAAAGGTCCTTCGATTCGACAAAAACTTTACGGTCACTTCTCGGAGTTAATTCGACGGTAGCATAAAGATTAATAGCCGCATTGAGTGTTGGAGGATTTTCAAATCGAAGGTAGAGAGGCCATATATCCAAGGTCCCCCCAGCCAAATCAATTCTAGTAGGCGCAGTACTTTTAATCATAGCGATCAAATTTAGGACGCCTGAAAGGAAGTCTTTAAGAGTACATGTGGATTAGAAAAATTACTTACCCTGAAAGAAAAATAATCTAACATTATCACTAGGATGACTAGTTATTTATCTACTACTATGATTTTTCTGGTCCAGTGGACCCTTGCTCTAACTCAGCTATTTTAGCTGTCAACTTTTCAACCAAGATCTCGTAGGAATCATTGCGTATAATTTTCGTGAACTGTGAGCGATAGTTACGGATCATGCTGACGCCTTCAATGACAAAATCATATACTTGCCAATCACCATCCGTTTGGATAAGTTTGTAATCAACCCCCACTGTACTACTTTGACGAACTACCTCAGTTTTCACAAGGGCATATTCCCCTTTGACCACTTCACCAACGTAATTTATTTTTTCATCTCTATAAGCCTCAAGCTTACTTGCGTAAGAATTTTCAAGTAAAGATTTAAATAATGAAATGAATTCCTGACGCTCCTGATCTGAACGTGAATTCCAGTTTTTAGCAAGTGAACGTATCACCATTTGGCGATAATCAAATCGCTCATCAATGGCCTTTCGCAAAGCTTCTCTTCGACCTTTTTGGTCTTTCTTAAAGTTTTCATCTTTGACAATTGATATCACTTTGTCGATGGTGCTTTTCAATTTTCCTGTGATTTCTGAATCCCCAAAACAGACAGAACCTATTACCAAACTTGCAATCATGCAGACTATAAAACAGTATATGAAAAACGGTTTTTGTTTCATTTGAGATTAAAAGCCTCCAACTTCTAAAGGGTAAGTATTTGTTCTAGCCTATGAATGCATAACTTTATCAAATACAAAGAGCTCTATCAAGAGCTCACAGCTAAGTTGAGGCATTAAAATTGTATATATTTAATATGATTGGATTTAAAAATTTTCTTAAGTTATTTAATTTCTGGACCAAGGGGCTTAAAAACTACAATTAACAAAGGTAATAAAGTTAAATTACTTAAAAGAGCCACAGCCATTGCAATTCCAGTAAGAAAACCAAAGTATATTGTGGGAATAAAGTTTGACAAGGTTAAGACGGAAAAACCAACGGTGACAGTAATGGAGGTATAGTAAATTGCTCGACCAATACTTCTATGACAAATAAGCACTCCCTCTCTATAGTTTGAATTATTCGAAAATTCGCGTTTAAACCTATGAACATAGTGAATGGCAGCATCTACTGCAATACCGATTGTGATCGCTGCGATGGTAATTGTCATCATATCTAGTGGTATCTTCAACCAACCCATCAGTCCAAGAATAGTACCTGCTGAAAGAATATTGGGAACTATTGCCAACATAGCTAAGCCAATACTCTGAAATAAAAACACAAACATAAATAGGATTGCAAAAAATACCGCTCCAAGCGTCAAGATCTGTGATTGGTAAAGACTGCGCAACATATTATTATATAAAACTGCCATGCCGGTGAAATGTATCCTCTCCTCAGCAATTTTTAATTTATCTACCAAATGCCGCTTTATCTTTTCTATCAATTCTCCCCGATTTAATGTCGGGTTTGTTTCCTCTATGCGGAGTGTAATTCGGACCTGGTTTGCATCAGCGGACAAATACGGATTAAGAAATGTTTTTTTTGCCTCTTTTGGGAAAAGTTTTCTATACAATGCTAAATCATAGTCATCTGGAACCCGACCATCGTTTAGCAACCTAACCATCTTTAAAGTTGTTGCGATAGAGAGCACTTTCCCTACCTGTGGATAGGTTTCAAGATAATCGTGAATTTTTTCAACCTCTAAAAGTTTTTCTGAATTAAACCAATAGTTTTCCTCTTCATATTCTTCAACCTCGCCAAATGGATCATCGGAGTCGTCTGTTTCCAGCCTATCTTTTTTAACTTCTTGCAAATAATTAAAAAAATCTTTTTCGGCATCAATAATGATACTTAATGGCGTAGTTCCGCCAAGTTGAGTATCGATAACACTCATTCCCTGATAAATTTCTGTATCTTTTTTAAAATAGTCAATAAACCGATTATCTACCTGCAATTGAAATATCCCCGAAATACTCATTAAAGCAAGGCTTCCTGATATAAAAAAAATCTTCTTTTTATTATCAAGAGTAAACAATCCGATACTACCTGTTAGGCGTTTTGTTGTATCGTGACCAGACACTGCTTCCTTCGGGTTCATCAACTTTAAAAGTGATGGAAAAAGAATGAAAGATAGAATAAATGCCAAAGTAATCCCAATAGTCATTATCCATCCAAAATCAATCACGGGACGTATCCCGCTAATCATCAGGGAAATGAAAGCTACAATAGTTGTAATTGCAGTATAAAAACAGGGTTGAAACATGAGTCTAGTGGTTGAAGAAACCAATTCCTCTTGAGTCATATTCGGGTTCTCGGCATACAACTCTCCATATCTAACGATCAGGTGAATCGTAAGTGCGATAGTGACAATAGTAAGAATAGAAATAAAATTAGAAGATATAACCGTTACTTTCCAGTCTAACCAACCGAGATAGCCCATCATTATCCAAGCCGAAGAAACACAGCAAAGCAATGGGAGAACAACCCATCTAATTTTTCTAAAAAAGAACCACATCGAAATAACCATGAGGCAAAACACCCCAATGCTAAATACAAAAAGATCACTTGCTATCAAATCGACCATATCAGATGTAATCATAGGCAAACCGCCCAAAAATATTTTTGCCTGATTCTGATGATTTTTCAGAATAGAGCGAACTTTTTTTATTTCCTTTCCTTGAATTTCCTGAATATGTGTAAGATGCTTTTTGTATTCAAGAGAAACTTCGTATAGCTTTGTTTCTTCTTCAGAAGTTAAGGATCCTTGGGCTCTCTTTTTCTCTCTTAAATTATTCCTTATATCCATAAGAGAGTAGTATTTTTCATCTCTCTTGTAGATTGCTAGTAAAGAAGTAGTTTTGCCGTCGAGACTAACTAGTAACTTTTTATAAATTGGGCTAGTCGTTAACTCCTTATAGGCCAATTTCTTATCCAATCCAGGAGTTTCCAAAGTCGTCTTGTTGCTTTCTAAATCTGATATTTTAATCCTTGGGCTATCGAATAAGGGAACATCCAAAATACTTATAACCGATTCAATTCTTTCTAACTTAGAGAGCTCTTCTTTTAGTTCTCGCAAGCCATCCAAAGATTGTTTTGATAGTAGTTCCCCAAAGGGAGCATAAGTAATAATCAGAAAATCTTCTGTCCCGTAGGCCTTGTTTATTGTTCGGTAATAACGAAGATCTCTATCGTTTTCAAGAATCAAAGAGTCAGCAGATGCATCTAGTCTAAAATCTTTCACGTAAAGCCCAGATATCCCTAAAATCAAAACAATCAATACGAGCCATGCTTTGGGATGAGCTAAAACAAGTTTGTTGTAAAGATCAAATAATATTGATTTCATAACTAGCGAGATAAAATCTTATTGGGACATGCGATTAAAACGGTACAAAAAAAGTGACTGTATAATCGAATAATGCTGCAAAATGAGAGGGTTGTGAAATTGTTCAATAAACGCGCAGAAATTACCACGAAACCAAACATGAGTCAACATAAGCTCTAGCTTAAAAAATAAATAAATTACTGATTTTATTAAATTTAATAAGATCCAACTGAAGTTTTGGTTTGTTTTAATACTTGGTAGGACCTTCCCTATTGTCTATTGTTCACAATGAGTGGCAATAAATAAGTTAGTGATTTTGAAGAAAATATTTTTAAATTAAATTGACCTAATTATTTCAATGTCTTATAATAGACGTACTATTATATTAAGGTCTAGATGCCAAACAATCCGATCAAAAGATTTAAATATTTAGCTACGGCAACATTCGCTGTTTTTATTTTTACGGGATGCGGCAAAGTAGATGTTGATATTTTTCAAGAGACCGGCAAAAGTTGGGATTACCCCAAAACCGTAGCAATAGTTCCTTTCTCTTACGATTTAAAAATTAAAAAAATTAACAATACTCATTCAATTCTACGCAAAACTTTTTTTAATTACTTCAGTTACTTGGGATACAACGATATACCACTTAATACAGTCGATTTAAAATTAGCCCCTATAATACAAAGTGGTACCAGTATTAATAATGTTCCCAACGCCCAATTGATGAAAATTCTTGAGGTTGATGCGATTATCCGAGGAAAAATCATCAACGCCACTAACTTCACCGCTGGAATTTATGCTGAGACCAGTATCGAAGCAAAATTAGAAATGGTTGACTTACGATCAAATAAGGTGATGTGGGACACCCAACATTTAGAACTTGACAGTTCGGGCATTGCCACCCCTTCTCTAGTAGATATGATAGAAGATCAGGCCGCTAACTCCGAGGTGGATTTAGCCTACCATAAAATTGCTGAGTCCTTTGCGCTGAAAGTGCTTGCAAAAATCCCTGATCCCGCGAGTTTACGTTATAACAAAATTAATCTCCCCCATATTGAATCTGTTGAAGCAAATATCAGAGGAAATAACGAATTACAACCAAATGACCTTGTCTATGTAACTATGGAAGGGGAACCTGCCCTACTTGGTCACTTTGATATAGGAAGTTTCAAAACACGAATACCAATGAAGGAAGTCTCACCGGGTCTCTATACCGGAAGCTATCGTATTAAAAAAGGTGATCTAATTGATGGGGCCCTAATTATTACAAGCTTATCAGATAATAAAGGTCTAACCGCTAAGAAGTTCTATAAAAAAGCACTAGCCACCAAAGCAACTGAAGCAACAATGGAGTAGAGAATGCGCGATAATTTAAAAACTAATTTCTGCCAACTTAAACCACTCTTTAGACAAATGGTTAAAGTCATATTTGTTTTAATACTAACTTCAACCTTCACATCCTGCAGTACTAGCTTACAGTCCAAGGTTGCAGGAAACTTAAATCAATTCTCTAAGCAACACACAGTGGCGATTCTTCCAGTAGAGATTATAAAAAAAGACCAAAAAGAAACAGCTAGAATGCTGCGCCAAGGCCTTTACGCTCATCTCAAAGAATCTAACTTTAACATTCTCGAGCGCTATGTAGTAGATGGTCTTCTTAAACAGCACGATCTAAACAATCCTGCAGATTTTCTCAAAATAAACCCAATGCGTTTCGCCGAGATCCTTGGTGCTGATGCTGTATTGATTAGCCGAGTTAATAGAATGGAACGCTCTTACCTTGTCGTCCATTCTTCGATAGAAATCGGAGTCTCTGCACAATTAGTCGACACGCGGACAGGTGAAATTTTATGGCGCGCAGAACAAACCGAACAGGATTACCAAGGACTAGCGAAGATTCCGACTGGCATTTCATCTGCTATTTTAGGACCAATCCGATTTGTAACCAATAAGCTCAACTTACGCCGCATTACATCGAAGCTGGTGACTAAGCTGACCGCAACCGTTAAAAACCCAAAGGACGCCGACAAAAAAGAAACTTTTGAAGAACCCCTAATTGCATCATCAACAACACGAGACCTCCAAAAAATCAAAACTGCCAACGACCTTAAAGCTGAGTGGCGTGAAGATTCTGATACTTTCACTAAAGTTCCCTTTTTATCTAAAGCTCAAAAAAATATTCGAGAAAAACCAGCCTCCGCTCGGCAACAATTCATTCCAGAAACTGAGGAAATAGACCCCAACCATATCAACTGGATACCAAGAAAAACGGTTCTACAAAAAGCAGTCCTAGGCTCAGAGACAACAAAAATGAACCCAACGAGTATTTTTACTACAACCTCAGCAACCCCTACCCAAGTTCAAAGTAAACAAGCCCAATACACAATCCAGGTGGGTGCCTTCAAAACAGAATCAAACGCCAATCAAATGGTCAGAGGCTTATTAAAAAAAGGGTACCAAGCCCACGTCACACCTGACACAAAAAATGCCGAAACTATATTTAAAATTCACATGGATGAATTTGGTAATAAAAAACAAGCTAAAAAAGTTTCTAAAAAATTCAACTCTAAAGAAAACCTCTCAAGCTTTGTCACTACCATTGATTTAAACTAACACTCAAGACTCTTTTTTTAACTCATAACCTACAACTTTATTCACCTGACGCTCCTATTTAAAAAAGTTATCTAGCAAATCAAAAAAGCGGTCGGTTTCACTAAATCCATTATAGTAGTGTGGCGAAAGACGAACTAGTCCATCGCGAACTGTTAAAGAGACATCGTTCTCGAGCATATAATTTAAAAATCGTTGTGGGTCAGCTTTCAATTCATAGGATATAATCCCTGATCTTTCCTTACGAATCTTCGAATTTAATATTTTAAATCCGCGTTTTTGTAGACCTTCCATAATATAATCCCCTTGCAACAATACACCGGATTGAATCGAATCAATACCTGTTTCCTCCAAAAGGTCAAGTGCTGCACCGAATGCGTAGATGCTCATAGTATTAAAACTCCCTTCCTCAAATCGCTTAGCATCTGGCCGAAAGGTAAAATCATAATTCATAAAATCCCATGCATTCACTACGCTATCCCACCCAACCGTAACTGGATAAATTTTTTCTAGCACGTTTTTTGAAATATAAAACCCCCCTAACCCTTCAACACTCATCATCCATTTATGCCCATCAGCAGAAAGAAAATCTATGTTATCGCGTTTCACATCCATTTTTAAAACTCCCAAACTCTGGATGGCATCGACGCAAAATAAAATTTTTCTTTCTCTACAAAATGTACCGATTCGATTCAAATCGTTTCTAAAGCCACTATTACACTCAACGGAGCTAACTGATACAATTCGTGTTCGGTTATCTGTTTGCGCAATCAAATCATCGAACTCTACACGACCATCTTTCGACTTCATCATGCGGGTCTCTACTCCGAAACGTTTTAAGTTCCACCATGGGTAAACGTTGGCAGGAAACTCAATGTCCGGAATCACTACATTATCCCCGGGACTCCAATCTAACCCATTGGCAACAATAGAAATTCCTTCCGAAGTATTTTTAACAAATGCGACTTCATCAATATCTCCATTTATCAACTGGGAAAATTTCCCACGTGTTCTCTCCACTTCCTCCATCCATTTCTTATAATTTTTTGTTCCATTCTCACAAGCATCACTAGTGAATTTATTTACTGCATCACAAACCCTTCTAGGTAATGGTGAGACCTTAGCATGATCAAAAAAAATCCGGTTTGCCTTGACCGGAAACTCATGTCGCAACTTTATTTCTTGGAGATCCATAAATTAGGAAAAGATTAGGTAAAGGGTGAAAATTTTTACAATAAATAAATAGAAAGTGAAAATCAACAATATCTAGAAGCCTCTTTGAAGCAACAATAAAAAAATTTGTATAGTTCTTCCACGCCTAACGTATATACTATTTAGAGACATGAAAGGTAAATTAAAAATTCTTTTCTTATGCACCGGTAACTCTTGCCGAAGTCAAATGGCTGAAGGTTGGACACACCACCTCAAAAGTAAAACTATTGAACCTTATTCGGCCGGAATCATTGCAAATGGACTCAATCCTCACGCAGTTACCGTAATGAAAGAAACAGGAATAGATATTTCCCTCTATTCTTCTAAAATTGTCGAGTCTTTAATAGACATTCCTTTTGATCAAGTGATAACTGTGTGTAATCTTGCTAAAGAATCTTGTCCAGTTTTCCCAAAAAAAATCAAAATTACTCATGTCAGTTTTGATGACCCACCGAGTCTTGCAAAGTCTGCAAAAAGTGAAGAGGAGGCCTTATCTCACTTTCGCCGCGTGAGAGACCAAATCCGCGCCTTTATAGAAAAATTACCCTTGGAATAATTTAAAAAAGATGTCCTCATTCAACTTTAGAATTAATTGATAGTTTGCAATACTAACTCTCCTCCTTTAGGCTCAAAGTAATCAATAAATTTTTAATTCAGACTTGTGGTCATGAATTTATAAACTAAAATCTTGCGCTGTTAAAATCATTTAACTGATAATACCTATGAAAAAACTGCTAGGTGAAAACAAAATTCTTATAATTTCGAGTCTATTTTTAGCTTTAGTTTTAATATTTTCTACAGTACAGGCTGAGGTAAAACCCGCTATCAACAGTTTTAACAACACCTTACGTGTTGGAGTAGTGGGCGATACTGGCATTGGCGAGCGCGCTTATAGTCAGGGTTTTAATGCCGTAGCCAAAGCTCTGAAAAAACATCGTCCCGATTTACTACTACACCTTGGAGACTTCGTTTATCAACCAAAAATTTTTCCACAAGCATGTCCAGAGCGATACTTAAATAAAATAAAAAAAACCCTTTCTGATCCTTTTAGGTTCAAATTATTCGTCCCTGGAGACAACGACTTGCCTCCAAATAAAAAAAAACCCAAAGGATCGGGATGCTGGAAAAAAATTGATGAAATGTCCAGCAACTTTGATTATTACGCAACATCGTCACATGAACCGCGAGCTTACGAGGGAACAATGATCGTGGGCAATACTTTTTTTGCTATTCTCAACACATACCCATGGCAAGATCCAAAACTTTGGCTAGCGCCTCGAATTAATAATGCCAAAAGCCAGGGGTTATGGACTGTTATAGCCTTGCATGAACCACCTATTACCACAGCATGGTATCTTGAAAAACGAGACACCGTTTTAAAACAGCTTACCCAACTCAAACCTGATCTTATATTCTCAGGTAATCAACATTCATATGAAAGGTTTCATCAAATTAAAGAACCCAAACAAGACGGATCAATTCTCTTTGAGCTATCTAAATCGGGAAACTATTTAAAAGGAAATGGAACTATCTTTGTGGTGTCAGGAGGTGGTGGTGCTTATTTAAGACCGTTTGCAGATCAACAAGGCTATAAAAAAAGAAGCGCACCAAAAGCTGTATTCGACGCGTTAGCTTCGCGCGCTCTTATGAACCATTTCTTGATTCTAGAAATCGGGCAGAAAAAACTGCAGGTAACAACTTATTTAGTATGCCCAAATACAACTAAGAAGAATACAGGAGAGCCAAGGTGGAAAGCAGACAAGTCAGTATGGGATAAGATTACATTAGAATGCAAAGACCAAGAAGCTGGCGTTACCCCTTACGAGCAATTTCAAATTCTAATCAAATAAAAATAACTACTCGATACTGCTTAAAGAAACAAATCAACCTCGTCGATCATTTTTTTTACATCTTGAGCCGATGTGTTGATTGCTTTTTTTTCTTCCTCAGTTAGTTTAAGTTCTATAATGTTTTCAATACCAGAAATTCCAAGGGTTACAGGAACGCCAAAAAAAATCCCATCCCATCCATATTCCCCCTCAAGAAAAGCAGTACATGGAAGCATCCTTTTTTTATCAAGTAAAACGGCTTCAATCATCTTGACCACCGAAGCACCTGGAGAAAGAAAGGCGCTCCCTTTTTTAAGTAAACCAACTATTTCAGCACCTCCCGAACGAGTACGATTAACTAAACGATCAATTTGTTCCGTATTCATCAAATCGGTAATCGAAATACCTGAAACGGTCGTGTATCTAGGCATAGGAACCATAGAGTCTCCATGGCCTCCAAGAACCATTGCGTCAACATCAACCAGAGAACAATTGAGCTCAAGGGAAACAAACGTTCTGAATCTAGCAGAATCGAGCACCCCAGCCATTCCTATAATACGACTTTTGGGTAGACCTGAAACCTGCTTGGCCACATAAACCATGGCATCCAAAGGATTAGAAACAACAATAATCAACGGATCAGAAGAATATTTCATAATCTGTTCCGTCACTTCTTTTACTATCTTTGCGTTAATTTTTAAAAGATCACTTCTATCTTGCCCAGGTTTTCGAGGAAGACCGGCTGTAATAACAACTATATCTGAACCCGCAGTGTCCTGATAATCATTAGTTCCTGTTACAATGCTGTCGAATACTTGTAAACAACCTGACTGTTGAAGGTCTAGGGCCTTACCTTGAGGTAATCCCTCAACAATATCGGCAATAACCACGTTACCCAAGTTTTTATAAGCTGCCAGTTGAGCAACGGTTGTTCCTACCTGGCCAGCACCCACAACTGTTATTTTTTTACGTGCGTTTACCATAAAAAACCCTTCTAATCAGTTCATAAGTCTATATAGTTTTTAATACATAAAAAACTACTAGTTACAAGCTTACTGGTAAATTGAGGTTAGGTAAATTAGAATATTCCTCCCTGATTTGTCAAGCAATTTTGATGAAACAATAATGATAGCTACAACTATGGACTATACAAACCAAAAATATCCGTTTGGAACTGATTTTAGTGTTTTCTCGCCTATCCCAGATAATCCAGCAGGACTACTAAAATATAAAGCCGCTTTTAAAGAATTAATCAAAACTGAACAGAATAAAATCAAAGCATTCCATCGTTCCGGTGCTGGGGGGCGCGAAGTAATCCAAGCGCACACCTCTCTCATCGATTCGGTTCTATGTCACCTAATTAAAGAACTAGCGGCAACCAGAAAAAAAAATTCTCCCGAAACTCTTTTAGAGGAATTTTCTTTAATTGCAGTAGGTGGGTATGGGCGCGGTGAACTAAACCCTTGCTCAGATATTGATCTTCTTTTTCTAACTTCAAAAAATATTCGCCGATCAACCGATTTACTTATTCAAGATTTTCTTCCCATCCTATGGGACCTTGGCCTCGAAGTAGGGTCAAGCTGCCGATCCCTTCAAGAATGCTTACTCTTAGCGGAAAAAGACATCACCGCCAAAACTTCGATGATTGAAACACGCTTTATGATCGGAAGCCAAACAAAATATAAAAAATTTTTTCAATCTATAGAAAAAAATTCATTAAGAAAAAATATCAAAGGATTTCTTGACGAAAAATCTAAAGAAAAGAAACTTCACCATCAAGAGGGCGTTGGACCATCTAGCAACCCAGAACCTAATATCAAAGAGGGTTTAGGTGGGCTGCGAGATTATCACACTGCACTCTGGGCTGTCGCCATTAGATTCGGATGCCTATCTTTTCGAGAAATACCTCGAAACGATATTATCACTACAGAAGAATTAGAAATATTAAACCTCTCTATTGACTTCACTTTACGAGTACGCAACGAACTCCATTATCTAAAAAACAAAAAACAGGACATCCTTACTTATGACCTGCAAAGAGAAGCTAGCACTAATTTAGGGTACAAAGAAAAAAACGAAGCGCTCAGGGTTGAAGAATTCATGCGCAACTATTTTGTCCACGCCACTAACATTCATCAATATTCGGAAATTATATTTCAACGATGCATCGAAACCAGACGAACCGTAAAAAAGGTCCTTTCTTCATTGGCAAAAAAAAATCTTGGGTATGGATTCCATGCTTCTGGGGGGAACCTAACAATGGACGAGGAGGGTTCCGACACTCTATTTGAGAAAAACCCAAACCTAATTTTAACTACATTCAAATTGTGTCAAACATATAACCTTATTCCTACTTATCAAATCAAACGGTTAATAAAAAAACAAACCCATTCTTTGGATTTAGTACTTGCTCAAAAAAGCACTATTAAAGATTTTATTTTTAACACTCTAAAAAACTTGAACTCAGAAAAGTTCCTTCGTCTTATGCAGGAAGTTGGAATCTTGGGTGTGATTTTGCCTGAATATGGGCGCGCACACTGCCGAGTTAGCTACGACTTTTACCATCACTATACAGCTGATGAACATTCTCTGCGTATGATTCGCTTTCTCGAAGAGCTTGAAAATAAACCAAATGGCTTTAAGCAATTCTCTAAAACCTACAAGCGCTTAAACTCTAAAGTTTTGCTCAAATTGTCGACCCTTATTCAACCAATCAGAGATAAAAAAAAATTAGCCCCTGCAGAAAAAAATTTAAAACATATTTCATTGGCGACTGTGAACCTCGACTTAAGTGCTGAGGAGTTTAAAACCATAGACTTCCTGGTAAACAATGCTTATTTAATGATAGAAACGGCTCTTCACAATGACATACGTCAACCAACAGTAATAGAAGTTTTTGTAAAGAAAATTGGTTCTATCGAAAAGCTTGATTTGCTATATTTGAGAAGTTATGCCGAACTTCGAGCAGTCGCTCCAGGTACTTTAACCTCATGGAAAAAAGTCCTTCTTTCTGACTTGCATCAGAGATCTCGAGATTATTTTCAACACCCCGAATCTCTTCACTCAAAACCTCTCACAACCTGGGTCGAAGCTTACAAAATTCTTCACTGGGAATTTCCTCCAGAAGATTTAGAGTTCCACTTTAATAACATCCCTGAAAATTATCTAGAAACCGTTGAAGTTGAAGAAGCTGCGCTTCACATTCGGCTGATAAGATCCTTGAAGGATAAGTCTTTTATATTTAATCATAGCTACAATGAAGAAGGAAAACTTCACCAGGTTATTCTCTGTTGTCCAATAAAATTTGATGCTTTTAAAATCCTAGTAGGTGCCCTTACTGCTCAAAGTATAAATATATTGGAAGCTAAAATTTTCATAAGGAAAGACGGCATAATTGTTACAAGCGCTAACATTGAAGAAACCGAAAAGACAATTGCAGGCGACCTAGGAATCTGGAAAAACCTCAAGGAAGACCTAGGTAATATTTTTAACGGTCATGACAACTTAGCTAATCTTTTAGCTAAAAGAACTCGGTATATTTCAGAAAAAAAAATAACCGCTGCAATAACTCCTCAGGTTGAGGTTAACAACTCAGATGACCCCCATTATTCAATTATTCGTGTCGAAGGCCGCGATCATTTAGGGATGCTCTACAAAATATCAAAAGTTTTCTCTGACTTTGAAGTTAGAATACATAGTGCTAAAATTTCTACCCAAGGAGGACGAGGCATAGACGTTTTCTACGTGTCTCTTCAAAATCAAAAAATTATTTTTGAAGAACTTATCCACCGTCTCAAAGAAAAAATAATCTCTGCCATGATGATCAAAAACCCTGAAGACCTTGACTAGAAGAATAAATTATGTCCTCTTCCAAAAAAATTAAAAGAAAAATATTAGGATGTCTGACTCTGGCTTTAACTACAATAGCTTCTAACCACATACCCTCAGCTAGTGAAGCTATTATTGGAAAAAAAATTTACCGTGAGCGTTGTGGAGTCTGCCATGGAAATCAAGGTGATGGGAAAACATTTGCAGCTAATGCTCTTTTTCCTCCTCCAAAAAACTTCACAACGCGCACTAGTAAAAAAGACCTCACTCGCAAACAAATGATTCTTTCCGTCACAAGAGGGCGACCCAATACTGCTATGATGGCTTGGGAAAATATTCTTAGCAAACATGAGATTTATTTAGTCGTTGACTATATTCGACAAGTTTTGATGGGACTACAAAAATAAAATTGCAAAAAAATGGAAGAATATTTTTTTTACAATACCCTCACCAGAGTTTACTTATTCAAATTTTTCCCTAATTTTTGCTCAACCGAAGCCATTTTGGATGTCAGCCGGCCTTTTTGTCCCTCTCGATAATCTATTTTCACGGAACAAGTGATGCGCTTACAATCGGAACTCATTAATTGATAACACTTTTTCACTACACCCATAACCTCGTCCCACTCTCCCTCAAGAACAGTACCCATAGGGTTGAGACGGTAATCAACTCCACTTTCTGAGATTATATTAAGTGACCTGCTTACATATTTACTTACACTTTCCCCTTTGTCCATGGGGGACATACTAAATTCGAGAAGCAACATAATTTACTCTCCCTAAGGGTTTATCAACTTTTATTAGCTACATTTTTTAATAAAATAAATTCCCTTGCATTCCTTTTACTTTAAAAAACACACCTAAAAAAAGATCCTATTCTATAAAAATATTACTTGCATTTTAGACCTAGGATATGAAATCATCAACCATTCCATTCGAAATCCAAGCGGGTTATCGAAAATCCAAGTAAAGGCGGTATGGCTCTTTGGCCAAGATTCATGACATTCGTAATAGCATAGATCGCATAGATGATCATTTGCTCAAGCTGATAAATCAGCGTGGCGAACTCGCAATAAAAATTGGGCACGAAAAGTCTAGGAAAAATAGTTCAAAGCACTTTCATGTCCCACATCGAGAACACTCGATTATTGAGAGAGTAACTGAAAAAAATAATGGACCATTTACAGACGAATCGCTCAGGTCCGTATTCCGCGAGATTTTCTCTGCTACTCTTGCCCTTGAAAAACCACTCCGGATAGGTTTTTTAGGTCCTGAAACTACTTTCAGTCATCAGGCCGCAATAAAACAATTCGGACATTCATCTAATTTTATAGCAAGCCCAAATATTGAATCCATCTTCCGCCAAGTCGAAAAAGACGTATGTGACTATGGAGTTGTTCCTGTTGAAAATTCCATAGAGGGGGTAATCAACTTAACTTTAGATTGTTTTGTTGATTCACCTTTATTGATTTGCGATGAAATAAAAAGCACTATTTCGCTTTATTTACTTTCCAAAGCTAAAGATAGAAAAAAAATAAAAACTGTTTACTCTCACCCACAGCCATTAGGACAATGCCGACAATGGCTAAACCTTAATCTACCAAATGCGAAGCAAATTCCAACTTCTAGTACTGCTAGTGCAGCGAAAACGATAATCAAAAAATCAACTTGCGCTGCCATAGCAGGTAAACTTGCTGCAGAAGTATACGATCTAAATATTGTTGAAGAGAACATTCAAGACAGAGTAGAAAACCATACTCGCTTTCTTGTTATTGGTAAAGATGAGGCAAAAAAGGTAAAGCATAATAAAACCTCAATTATGTTTTCTATTCGAGATGAAGCAGGTTCTCTTCTCAAAGTTTTGCAACTATTTGCTCGAAACAAGGTAAATCTAACAAAAATTCAATCCCGTCCACTTAGAGACCGCCCTTGGGAGTATCTTTTTTATGTAGACCTTGAAGGGCACATCCAAGATTCAGTAATCAAAAAGTCATTGGGAACTCTAGAAAAAATGTCCCTATTTTTAAGGCTATTAGGTTCTTATCCGAGGAAGGATTGAAAAAATGAACCCATTTCACCGAGTATCCATTATTGGTGTTGGCCTTTTAGGAGGCTCCCTTGCTAAGGTAATGAGAAAACTCGGCCTAGCAAAATCGATAATTGGGTACGGGCGCAACAAAGAAACCCTATATAAAGCTAAAAATCTGAATATCATAGACGACATAGCTCACGATATTCAATCGGCTGCAAAGGATGCAGATTTGATTGTTTTTTGTTCTCCGGTTCAAACCATTGGACAATTGGCAGTGGAGATTTCTCCGCATATTAAATCAGGTTGTTTACTAACTGACGTAGGTTCGACCAAAGAAGAGCTAATTTTAGAAATGGAAAAAATTATCCCAGATAAAGCTTCTTTCGTTGGCGTCCACCCTATCGCTGGAAGCGAAATGTCTGGATTCCAAGCGTCATCCATTACTTTGTACGATGGTGCCCACTGCATAGTCACTCCAACAGATAAAACCGATCCATCAGCACTAAAAAAAATCATTGAACTTTGGGAAACTATTGGAGCAAAAGTCTCCTCAATGAGTCCTAAAGAACATGATTTTATTTTTGGGGCGATCAGCCATTTGCCACATGTTTTAATTTTTGCTTTGATGAATACCCTTGGGAGTTTAAAATCCGAAAACCACGATCAAATAACATATTTTGCAGGTAGCGGACTCAGAGATATTACTCGTATAGCTAGTAGCGAACCTGTGATGTGGAGAGACATTTGCACCTCAAATAAGGATTCTATTTTATACTGTCTCGACCGGTTTCAGGAAACACTAAACCTCCTTAGGTCAGGTATTGAACAAAAAAACGAACTATTACTTACAGAACAATTTAAAAATGCAAACAAGCATCGACTCAATCTTCTTTTATAGGCTATGATTATTGCTATAGACGGACCAGCAGGAAGTGGTAAAAGCACTGTTGCAAAGACAGTCGCCGAAAAATTAAACTTTCGATACATAGACACAGGGTCAATGTATCGATCAGTAGCTTGGAAAAGTTTGCAAAAAAACACAGCTTTTAGGGATGAGGATGCAGTTGCTGACATTGCCTCTAAAGTCAAAATAGAACTTATTCCTGGTAAAGATGGGCAATTAGTATTCGTCGATGGTAAAAACATTACTGATCAATTGAAAGTGGAAGAAATTAGTCGTGGGGCAGCTATTGTAGCGGCGCAACCAATGATCCGAGATATTATGACAACCCAACAACGAAAGCTTGGACAACAAGGCAAGGTTGTAATAGACGGAAGAGATATTGGTACTGTCGTTTTTCCCCAAGCTGATAAAAAATTTTTTCTAGATGCCGACCCAAAGGAACGAGGACGCCGCCGATTTATTGAACTAAAGGGGAAAGGTCAGTCTGGAAGCACAGATCTTCCAACGATAATCAAACAGATCATTCAAAGAGATCATGAAGATCGTAGTAGGAAAATAGCCCCTCTCAAACAAGCTAAAGATGCCATACTTATTGACACAACCCATCTGAGTGTCGATCAAGTGGTAGAGAAAATAATACAAATCATTACTCCGAGTTCGTAAATTTTTTAACGATCTCTATTACTAACTTAAGCTTTTGCTAATGCTTTATTAATTCAAGAAAGAAAATTTTTATCATGGCCAAATCTAAAATCACAACAACACTTGAAGATGACTTCGATGAAGAAGAAAAACTTTCACCCGAGGATCAAGCAGCTTGGGATGAAATGGAAGAATATTTTTCTGGCAGCCTGCATCAATTTAAAGAAGGACAGGTTATCCAAGGTACTATAATAGAGCTAGCTAATGGCCTGGCTACGGTTGATGTTGGGTTCAAGTCTGAGGGAACTATTAATGTGCACGAGTTCCCCAAAAATGGTCAAGACTTGTCTGTAGGTGACGAGGTCGAAGTTTTTCTGGAACGAATAGAAGATAATGATGGAAATGTTGTTCTATCTAAGGAAAAAGCAAACAAAATTAAACTCTGGGACTCATTAGTCACTAAACATGAAGCTGAAGAAATCATTGAAGGCACTATTATTGCGAAAGCAAAAGGTGGCCTAACTGTGGATATTGGTCTAAAAGCATTTCTTCCCGGTTCTCAAATTGATCTACGTCCAATAAGAAATTTAGAAAAATTGATTGGCCAAGTATTTGAAATGCGCATCATTAAAATGAACAAAAAACGTGGAAATATTGTTCTTTCTAGGCGAGCTCTGCTCGAAGAGCAACGTCTGAACAGCCGCTCCGAAACCCTGCAAAAATTAGAGGAAGGTAGCCTAATTACTGGCACTGTCAAAAACATCACTGAGTATGGTATTTTTGTTGATTTAGGTGGGATTGATGGATTGCTACATATTACCGACATGTCTTGGGGACGAGTTAACCACCCCTCGGAAATGTTTTCAATGGGTGATAAATTAGATGTAATGGTTCTCAGGTTTGATAAAGAAAAAGAACGTGTTTCACTAGGACTCAAGCAAATCACCCCAGACCCTTGGGTTGATGTAGATGAAAAATATCCTATTAAGAAAAAAATAAAGGGGAAAGTTGTTAGCATTACCGATTATGGAATTTTCGTTGAATTAGAAAAAGGTATTGAGGGGTTAGTTCATATATCCGAAATGAGTTGGAGTAGACATATTAAGCACCCAAGTAAAATAGTTTCTCTTAGAGATGAGGTCGAAGCCATTATTCTTACGATTGATAAAGAAAAAAAACGTATTTCTCTTGGAATGAAACAAATTGAACCTAACCCATGGGAAGAAATCGAAGAAAAATATCCTATTGGCGCTGAAGTAGTTGGCACGATCAGAAACTTAACAGATTTTGGTGCCTTCATCGAGTTAGAAGATGGGGTGGACGGCCTTATACATATTTCTGATTTGAGTTGGAAAAAAATTAAACACCCATCGGAAATTCTTAAGAAAAAAGATGAGGTCCAAACCATAGTACTTAATATCGATAAAGAAAGTTGCCGTATTTCTCTTGGCGTTAAACAGTTACAACCCGATCCTTGGGATGATATCGCCAAAAATTACTCTATCGGAATGGAAATTGAGGGGACTATCATCAAAACAACCGGGTTTGGCGCGTTTGCCGAGTTTGGAGACGGGTTAGAAGGCCTAATTCACGTAACCCAATTGGGTTTAAAGAATGTATCTGAACCAGATAAAACAATTGAAGTCGGCCAAAAAATTAAGGCTAAAATTGTCAAAGTGGATACTAACAACAAAAAAATTGCCCTAAGCATAAAAGCTTATGAAGAAAACCTAGACTTAGAGGCTATTAAGCTAGAACAAAATCAGTTAGAAGCGTTAAAGGAAGAAGATAGCATATAAATAACTGATTAAATTTAATTAGCTAATTTTAGAGCATCTATAACAATGGTAAGTTCAGGAGAAAAAAAAACACCTTTGATTAAAAAGTTGTCATTTTTAATACTTATACTGCTCGCTCTTGTCGGCATTTCGTCTATTACTTCAAAATGGATGGCAGAGCAAGGAGCTTTAAATAGGATTGGTGTCGTCGATATCACTGGCCTCATTAGTGATTCACAAAATATTGTCAAACAAGTTAAAGGGTATAGCCAAGACAAACGTATCCGGGGGATCCTCCTAAGAATCGATTCCCCCGGTGGCTCTGTTGGCCCATCACAGGAGATTTATGATGAAGTTCTCAAAACGCGCAACAAAGGAAAAACTGTCTATGCTTCCATGGGAACATTGGCTGCCTCTGGAGGCTATTATATAGCGAGTGCCGCCGAAAAAATTTTTGCGAATCCTGGTACGCTAACCGGCAGTATTGGAGTAATCATGGCATTCTCTAATGCAAAAGGGTTAATGGAAAAAATAGGCCTGCAACCTGAAGTCATTAAAGCAGGTGAGTATAAAGATATAGGTTCTCCAGCTCGTGCCATGACCCAAAAAGAAAAAAACCTTCTCCAAAGTGTGGTAACCGATGTTCACCAACAGTTCATTGAAGCAGTTGCCGCAGGGCGAAATATTAGCATCACGGAAGTCACAAAAATAGCAGATGGGCGAATTTTAACTGGACGCCAAGCGTATTCTCTTAACTTAGTTGATCAAATGGGTGGAATGCAGGTTAGTATTGATCAATTAGCTAAAAAAGTTGGAATTGTAGGTACCCCAAAAATTATTAAAGAAAAAGCACCCGTCGGATTATTAGACTGGGTTCTACAAACAACAATAAATCAACCACTTATCGATCGAATCCCCAATCCATCTCTTCAATACACGTGGCACCTCAGCGGTTGGCAGTAATTGTTTATATTTTCTATTCCAAAATATTTTAACTAACAAAGTGCCTAGTTCCGATATATTCAAATCTCTTAAAGCCATTTAAAATAACGACTTGATTTAGTTTTTTACCGTGATACAATCTTATCAGTTCGTGAACCATTTATTTTTTACGGGGGAACTTGAACATGACAAAGGCTGAGTTAGTAGAAAAGGTGTCCGGTCAGATTAATTTGACCAAGAAGCAGACTGAAGTCGTTGTAAATACTGTTTTTCAAAGCATTACAGACTCCCTTAGTGAAGGAAGAAAGGTGGAACTTCGTGGCTTTGGTAGCTTTAGGGTCCGTGCGAGGAATGCACGTGTTGGAAGAAACCCAAAATCTGGTGCTCAGGTGGACGTACCCGCCAAAAGAGTTCCATTTTTTAAAGCTGGGAAAGAGCTGCGAGAGTTGGTAGATAAAAATACTTGATCTTCCCTAACATAAGCATCAAAAAATTAGCCTCCTCAAAAAACCCTCATAAAACCTGTCCTTTTAATGATTAATTCTGCACTGAGGGAGATAATAAGCTGCTTGATTGCAAACCTTCTTGGTGTGATATGTCGATTGAGTTATTTTTTTAAATATATCGCCCAAAGCTTTAAACCTGTTCATCAAAACTCAAAGAATTATTAGCGGATTCCGTCAGGCTGCCTTATTTTAACCCGGTATTATTTTATAAATGCCCCTTTTTTTGAAATATTAAAATAAAATTAGATATCCATTAATTTAAAGAAGGTAATTTAACGTGTCAGGAAGTTCATACGGAACTCTTTTTAAAATTTCGACGTGGGGAGAATCGCACGGCGAAGGGGTTGGTGTTGTAATCGATGGCTGCCCTGCAGGCCTTTCCCTAAAGGTCGCAGATATCCAAAAGGACCTTGACCGGAGAAAGACAGGACAAAGCAAGGTTACTACAACTCGAAAAGAAACTGATCGTGTACATATTCTTTCAGGCATCTTCAAGGGAAAAACCACAGGCACCCCTATCGCATTATGGGTTAAAAACCGCGATGCTGATTCCTCTAAATATGAAGAAATTAAAAATATGTTTCGACCTGGGCACGCAGATTTCACTTATTTTATGAAGTATGGATTTAGAGACTATAGAGGTGGTGGACGCTCTAGTGCCCGCGAAACAGTAGGTCGAGTTGCTGCTGGAGCAGTCGCGAAAAAGCTCCTTGCCCGTAAGCGAATAAAGATTATTGGCTATACCAAACAAATAGGCCCCTACATCGCTAAAAAAATAGACTTTAAACAAATAGAAAAAAATATCGTAAGGTGCCCAGATAAAAAAATAGCCCAAAAAATGGTCGACCATATACTTCATGCAAGAAAAAAGGGTGATTCTGTGGGAGGGGTGGTTGAAATCATTATAAAGGGTGTCCCTGCTGGATTAGGAGAACCCGTATTTGATAGGCTGGATGCCGATTTAGCTAAAGCCATGATGAGTATTCCAGCAGTTAAAGGAATTGAAGTTGGTATTGGGTTCGAAGCTGCAACAATGTATGGTTCAGAATGTAATGACCCATACACCTATAAAGGAAAAAAAATAACCACAAAAACGAATCACTCAGGCGGAATTCACGGCGGAATTTCTAACGGATCAGACATTATTCTTAGAATGGTCGTCAAGCCAACCTCTTCTATTAATAAAGTCCAAAATACTGTAACTACGGATGGAGAGAAAGCCTTGATCAAAGTCGAGGGACGACATGATCCATGTGTTTCACCTCGAGCTGTTCCTATCGCTGAAGCTATGGCAGCATTGACACTAATCGATCACTTGATGAGACACCAGTTTTCTCAACTTAAATAGTTCTATTCTGTGACCCAGAAGTTGCGATAGCCTGATCGCCTTAAGAAATTAAGAAAGAATATTTGCCAATGCGAGTTGGTTTTATACAAAGTGATCCCCTATTCGGCAAGACCGAATACAATTTATCGAAAGTTGAGTCTTTAATAACTCTACGCAAGGCTGACTTAATGGTCTTGCCCGAGCTGTTCAGCACTGGCTATCATTTCTTGAATCAAAACGAAGCGCTCAAACTTAGTGAACCAATTCCAGAAGGTCCTACAACTCAATCTCTAATCCGAATTTGTAATAAAAATCAAATTTCAATTATTGCGGGGATAGCGGAACAAGATGAAAACCGATCCTATAATTCAGCAGTAGTAATTGGGCCAAATGGCTATCTAGGAAAATATAGAAAAATTCACCTTTTTGGTACCGAAAAAAATTGCTTCGAACCAGGTAACTTACCTTTAAAAGTTTTTGATATAGGCACAGCTCGCGTTGGTGTAATGATTTGTTTTGACTGGCGTTTCCCAGAAACTGCCCGCACTCTTGCTTTAAGTGGAGCCGACCTTATTGCGCATCCATCAAACCTCGTTCTTCCTCATTGCCCTCAAGCAATAATCACCCGGTGCTTGGAAAACCGTGTCTTTGTGGTTACTGCTAACAGAGTCGGTACCGAGCAGCGTATTCCCGGTAATCCGCTTACTTTTATTGGGCAAAGCCAAGTGGTTGACCCTGATGGCAATATTCTTTGCCGAGCATCTGAAACAAAAGAAGAAACAAAAGTTTTTGAGATTGATATTGAGAAATCGCGAAACAAATCTATTATTTCTGGAGATAATTTATTCACGAATCGGCGCCCTGATCTTTACAGGCTTTAATAAATTCTGTTACTCTAAGAAGTCAATTAACTCAATAAAGAATAGAGGCTATCTATAACTATGGAAAAACAAAAGTCTAGATTTCTAAAGAATACGAACGGAACTATATATGATTCTCAGACCAGCCTTACCTGGATGGAAAATGATTCTAGAATAGATCTCGGAAAAGATGTTTCTTGGAATGAAACAGAGATATATATCAAAGAAATGAATGGGAAATCATTTGGAGGACACAGTGATTGGAGGATACCTTCAGGACAAGAAGCTCTATCACTTTTCGACAAAAATAAGCTTAATAAAGACTTTAAAGGAGGAGACATCCACTTAGATTCTGTTTTTTCTCCTGGGGCAGGAAATACCACATGGACTTCTGAAACGAGGGGTCGTGAAGCTCAAATTATTTTTTATATCAATGGACTCCCTTATTGGTACGAAAAAGAAGACAAAACTCTTTCCCACTCTGTTCGACTTATACGGCGTGACTAGGGATTATCTAAGAGTTTTGGATTGTCCAACAAAAGACCAAATGCCTTTACCTTTTTTTTCTGAGTAGTAAGTTGACGGTAGGTTGCTTGAAATTTTTTGGTATCTAGTGAAGGATCCATGAGTTTCATAAGCTGGTCTTTAGTGACTGGTCGAAAAGAGCTCTCTGCAAATAGAGACGTACCTAATCCTATCCACTTAGAAGAAAAAAAACCCTGATGCACTAATGAACTAACTCCACCTGAGTATTCTATGGCCTTTCGAAGCATGTGGCGCCCAATATAAGCGGGAACACAACTACCGATAGCCACAATTTTTGATGGATTTTTTGTTGGGTAGACCCATAAAGTTACTCGCGTATTTCCCATTGCAGAAAAATCATTTCGTATTTGACGTAAGTTTTTTGCATATTGCTTGGACATCCAAGCCTCAACCTTTACAGGCTTTTTCTCAATAGGAGAACAATCTGCTTTCATAGCTGTGCTAACTGAGGTCCATAAAAATAGAGCTAAAAACAAGGACATAAAAAATATTAGACGCCAACAACTAAACATAACGGTAGAAAGAATTTTTTAAGAAACACTCTTTGATTAAGGGCTCATGAGAGTATTATTAGTATTACCAGGAATTTTTGAGTTAGGAACCTGAAGCCCAAAAAAAGGAACCAGCTCATTTTGTTTTGAAAATTTTCGGTAGAGCGCATGAAATTCTTTATCACCAAGGTCTGGGTTGAGTAATTGATTTACCTGAGTGGCTGATACCATACGCTGAGAAGGCTCATCAAACATAGTAGTGCCTACTCCTATCCAGTGAGTATGAATAAAACTCTGAACTACTAAACTTCCCACTCCACCAGTATATTTTTTTGCTGTTATTAAAACATGCCGAGCAATATATGCGGGTACGCAACGACCCACAGCAACAACATCTGAACTTTTACCCATAGGAAAAGCCCTAAGAAATGTACGCGTGTCTCCCATTTCGGCAAACTCTTTAGCTATTTCCCTTTTCTCTTTTCGAAATTTTTTCGAAAAATAGCCTTCCACTTTAATTTTTTTCTTGTCAAGGGTTTGGCATGAAGTTTCTGCCTGAATAGTCACTGGCTTCAGAATAATCAAAAACACTCCCAAAAAAAAATAAATTATTACACTTTGAAACATGCTAATTCCTTGAAAAAATAATAAAAAAGAAAAATAAAAGTTGCTTTTCTATAAAATCATACAATTGACTACTAAATCTAAAGCAAATACACTATTGAGGCATTGAATTGATCAGAAATAAATAATATTCTGGCTGTATTTTTATAATTTTATTCTTTTTTAGAGGAATATTCATCCGCGCATTTTTTACTGCAGAAGAAATATTCCTTGCCCTGCACTAATTTAGTAATAGACTGTTTTTTAGGCACATAGGTGCCGCAATTAGGATCCTGTGACATATCAGCCGTCTGTGCCGGATCCTCCATTCGAGGGCTTGCTCCAAATAAAGACCTATATAATATTATGAATCCAGCAACAAGCGCTAGTATGATAACTAATCTGACCATTTGTCCATTTTAAATTTGAACAATATATAATTCAAGAACTATATAGTTAAGGTTTTTTTAATCAACACTATTTTAATTTAATTATGAATGATAATTCAATTAAGAATAATACCAATAAAATCGAAGCAGAAATAGTTGACTCTGATGAGGTAGAGGAGATTGAGTTGAAAGAAGTCGATCAAGAATACTCGACCTTGCTACCAGTAGTGGCTCAAGATAGCAGCGTTGCGAGAGTTGATCCTTTGACAGCATATCTCAATGAAATTCGTCAATATGAAAATTTGACTGAAAATGAAGAACAGGAATTAGCAATCAAACTTCTAGAAACAAATGATTCTGATGCTGCCTACAAACTCACTACCTCACACCTCATGCTCGTAGTCCGAATTGCAATGACTTTTCGTAGGCAATGGCAAAACATGATGGATCTTATCCAAGAAGGAAATGTTGGACTTTTAAAAGCTGTAAAAAATTTTGATCCTTTCCGCGGTGTTCGTTTGTCTTCCTATGCCACTTGGTGGATTAGATCTTATATTCTTAAATATATGCTAGACAATTGGAGGCTTGTACGAGTTGGGACAACTAACGCACGGCGAAAACTGCTCTATAATTTACGCAAAGAACAGGAGAAACTTGAGAATCAAGGTTATACACCCACACCAAAACTATTAGCTGAACACTTTGGTGTTGAGGAATCTGATGTGATCGATGTCCAAAGAAGCTTAGGAGCCGGCGACATTTCGGTGGACTCTCCTATGCGAGAAGGAGAAGAATCTACTCCTGCTATGTTTCTCGCTGACCACACTACTACATCACCCGAAGAAAATGCCGAACGAAACCAATTCCTCAAGTCACTTAAACAAGAAATTAATAGTTTTAGCAAAGAACTTAAACCTATCGAGCAGGAAATTTTATCAGAGCGTATCCTTAGCGAAAATCCTCGCTCACTTCAAGAAATTGGCGATGATCACAACATTACCCGAGAAGCTATTCGTCAAACCGAGCAACGTATTTTAAAGAAATTTAAAACTTACATTACTAAAAATACTCCTGACTTTTCTGCATAAGATCTAACACAAAAGTATAGCGCTTTAAGGGCTTTTTTAGGTAATTAAACCAGCCACTGCCTAGAAACTTAACTTTTTTTTCTTAAATCTCTGCCTCTTTATACTTTGTGTTAGAATCGCCCTAATCATTCCCAGTCAAAGCATTATTTAAAAATATAATAAACTATTTTACTTTTTTGAGGAGGACTCTTTGATGATGAAGCGGATCGAAACTGACAGTATGGGCGAAATTGAAGTTCCTTCAGATCTCTATTATGGAGCTCAAACCGCTAGGTCGCTCATTTATTTTAATATTGGGAATGAAACTATGCCTCGAGAAATAATACGAGGTATGGGCATTCTAAAAAAAGCTTCTGCACTTGTTAACTCAGAGTTAGGTCTTTTATCCAAAAATAAAAAAGACCTTATAATTAAATCTGCTGATGAAGTTATCGCGGGAACCTTAGATGAGCATTTTCCACTTCGTGTGTGGCAAACAGGAAGTGGCACTCAATCTAATATGAATACCAACGAGGTAATCGCTAATCGAGCTATCGAAATTGCCGGAGGGCAATTGGGATCCAAGGAGCCGATTCATCCAAATGATCATGTCAACATGGGCCAGTCTTCCAACGATACTTTCCCTACCGCAATGCATATTGCTGCGGTAGAACGTATTTATGACCATTTATTACCTGAACTCACGGGCCTACGCGACGCGATGAAAAATAAATGTTCCGAATTTAAAGGTCTTGTTAAAATTGGCCGCACTCACTTAATGGATGCAACACCTCTCACTCTTGAGCAAGAATTTAGTGGGTATGTACAGCAATTAGTCAATGGAGTCGAAAGGGTAGAAGGTTGTCTTCCCCGGCTCAGCCAAATAGCACTTGGGGGCACCGCTGTAGGAACAGGGCTTAATTCTCATCGTGATTTTGCGGTTAAAGTTGCAGAAAAAATCTCTGCCCTCACAAACCGCAGCTTCATAACAGCACCTAATAAGTTTGAAGCACTTGCCGCCCATGATGCTGTGGTCGAGGCTAGCGGTGTGATGAAAACACTTGCCTGCTCACTCATGAAAATTGCTAACGATATAAGGTGGCTTGGATCTGGACCTCGGTGCGGCATAGGGGAGCTAATTCTACCAGCTAACGAACCCGGAAGTTCAATTATGCCAGGCAAGGTCAATCCCACACAATCTGAAGCGATGACAATGGTTGCAGCTCAAGTAATTGGAAACGATACTGCTATTGCTGTGGGAGGCTCATCAGGCAATTTTGAACTTAATGTCTTTAAACCGATGATGATTTATAATTTACTTCAGTCTATTCGACTAATTGGCGATTCATGTCGATCTTTTAACGAACATTGCATTTCTGGAATCAAGCCGAATAAACCACAGATTGAAGCACACTTAAAAAATTCTCTGATGCTAGTCACAGCACTCAACCCTCACATTGGATATGATAATGCAGCTAAAGTAGCTAAAAAAGCACATCAAGAAAATACCACTCTTAGAGAAGCAGCTATCGCTCTTAAGTTGCTTACCTCTGAGGAGTTTGATAAAAAAGTTCAACCTGAAGAAATGACTGGTCCTAAATAATGATCAAACGGCAAAGCGCTAGTTAGTTATTTGAGTAATCTTCCACATATGAAAACATTTTCTCTACACAACGTAATGCATTTTTTTGAACTCTAGGATCAAGCTCAATAATATTAGAAGGACTAGGTTTTTCAAGCGTATGAAGAATGTGTTCCAATGAATTAGCTTTCATATATCGACAAGTGGTGCAGGTACCTACAAATTTTTTTTCTGGAAATTCAGACTCTAAAATACCCGTTAGCCCACACTCAGTTAGTAGAAAAAAATTTTTTCTCTCAGATCTACGCACATAATCAAGCATACCGCTGGTTGACCCCACATAATTAGCCTTATCCACTACCCTAGGGCTACATTCGGGGTGTACCAAAATTTCTACGTCCTTGAAATTTTTTCTTACCTGATCAACACTTTCCGGTTGATACTCTTCGTGGACGTAACAGGTCCCATCATACAACTTTATTTTTTTTTCTACTCCATTTTTCTTGAAGTATTTTTTAATATTTTCTCCCATCAATCGGTCTGGCAAAAAATAAATTTTATCATTTTCAATTCGCTCTATTACTTTATAAACATTAGACGAAGTAACGCAAGTATCACATAATGCTTTAACTTCAGCCGTAGTATTTATATAACAAACAAATGTGTACTCGGGAAACTGAGCACGTAATTTTTTAACATCCTTAGCTGTAATTCCATCTGCCAAAGTACAACCACCATTGGGATTTGGATCCAACACTACCTTATCTGGATTTAAAATTTTAGCTGTCTCGGCCATAAATCGAACTGAAGCAAAAACAATTATTTCTGCTTTAGATTCACGTGCCTTTTTAGCCAAACCATAGGAATCACCAGTATGATCTGCAACACCGTATAAAATTTGGGGAGCAACATAGTTATGCGCTAAAATGATTGCGTTTCTATCTCGCTTAAGTGTCTCGATACGTTCGATCGTCGGAAGGAGGCTTTCACAATTCTGCTCTGTGAATTGGCAAACGGGGTTCCCCATACGAATATTTTTTAGTTTATCGTGAAGCTCTTTAGCTGTAATCATTAGACTTAGCCTGGTGGCCATTTTAAAATACGCCCACCCAAAAGATGATAATGAATATGAAAAATAGACTGCCCAGCTTCCACCCCACAATTAAGTACTACTCGAAATCCCGTCTTATCTAATCCATTTTTTCGTGCAAGCTCGTTAGCTACAGAATAAATTGAGCCTATAATATTATGATCGTCATCTTCGATTTCTAAAATAGTTGAAAAATGTTTTTTGGGTATAACAAGAAAATGAATCGGAGCTTGTGGATTAATATCCTTAATGGCAAAAATATTAGCATCGTCATAAATTTTTTCTGCAGGAAGATCTCCCTTATCAATCATACAAAACAGACATTCACTCATGGATAAATATTTTTTTAAATTTTAAAAATTAAAGTCTGCTATAAAACCATATGAGAATAGAACTAGTCGATTTTTTAAAAAGTTAGCGCTTTATCAACTTTGCTTTAAAACCTATACCGCTAATTACCTTAGCTGCCTCCAGGTCTGTCCGCAGGAAGTTTAAAACGTTCGGCAGCAACTTGTTCAGTACCTTCAAGGTAATCACGTATTTCTTTTTTATAAGAAATGAATGGGTCTAGCATCAGGAATGGCTCTTCATTTTTTCCAAAGCGAAATCCAATCCAATCGATGAGGTACAACGGCTTGCTATCCAAACTCATAAGAATCTTAACGAATTCGCCTCTTCCATCTGCACGAGTCCCCCGTGGCGCTACTGTCTTAGCATACTCTATAGCTTCGTCGGTAGTTTTTCTCCCAGCATCTCCTGTACTCTCTAAACTCCAGTAAAGACCACTATCTTGATTTATATTATGGTATTCCAAATCCAAACTCTTAAGCCATGGGTCATGCCAGTCTAAATTTTCTTCTTTTCTAAACTCGCCAAGCATCCAGTATTTAGTTGCCCAATCAACTCGTCCTATTAATGCTTCAGGTCCTTTAGGTATGTCATTCAGCAATAAATTCCATTCATTTATTATCCAATCCGTTTCTTGGTTCATACCCAGCAGGTGTTTTTTTGCAGTTTGCATCATATCCATTTGCAGTTCGAGTGCCGTTGTCTGCCGCCCATTTCTCAAAGTCAATTCCCATTTAAAATTTTGGTCCCTTGATATCGAACGCATTGCCTCAACCGATTCAGCAAGTATCCAGTCGGGGTTCGCAACCCCCTGTTCCATAAGTTCTAAAATTAGAGTTGTCGTTCCCATTTTCATAGCGGTAGCAAACTCACTCATATTTGAATCTCCTACCAACAAATGAATTCTTCGGTATTTACTTGGGTCTGCTAGCGGTTCATCTCTAGTATTAACTATCGCTCGATTATATTGGACCCATCGGTAAAATTCATTTGGAATATGATCTGCTCTTTGAGAAATCTGAAAATCAACTCTTTCCTCTTGTTCCTCAGTTGATGGGTTTTCCCAATCGCGCAAAGGGTGTGGGTCGCACCCACCAATTCTACCAGCACCACAGTAAATTTGCCGTGTTACTAAAAATGCTGACAGTAGTTTAAGATTTTCCCGTTCATCAAAAGGGAACCCTCGACCTACAAGGTAATTTTCATGACAACCAAAAGTCGCATTTGTTTCGAGATCAACATTATTTTTAATGACCCCTATAGAGTCTCTCCACCCCAACTCATCCACAGCATCCTGAATCAAAGTATCTCCGGCTCGATCGTAAGTAACAAGGTCCATTAAAGTCGGGCATTCAGGTGAAGCGTATTCTAAATGACCCATATCTAGATATATTCGGCCAGCATTAAGAAGGAACCCACCATTTTCAGGTGGTTCATCATTAGCTCGATAGTGCTGATCAAGAACTCCCGCCTTTAAGGACCTAAAAATATGGTCTTTAACGTGATGTGCAACTTGTGTCGGGTTAAGTTTAAATCCAGGGTCTTTTATCAATAGCCCATATTCTGTTTCTATACCGTAAATTCGCTTTCTCATAATTATCAACCCATCTTTGATTGCAAGGCAGAAATCTCACTTTCACTTAATGACCGAAAAAGACACTTGCGCGTAGTTTTATTGTTTAGCACTCCTACTTCAAGATTCCATCGTTCAAATGCTTCTTTTAAATCAACTGGGAAGCCTTCCATTTCTTCGTCAACTTCACTACTTTCTTCAGGAGAAGAATCAGACTCGCCAGCTAACTTAGGTTTCTTACGACCTTCCTCCCATATACGCAACGCTGAATGGATAGACTGATCTAAACTTAATGACATAAAGTCGGTGCCTTCTATCATTTTTTGTATTCGCTCACTAACTTTAATATCACCCACAATAACTGTTCCTTGCTTAAATTTCTCCCAATAACCATCATAGTTAACTCGAAAAAACTCAGCGTAGCCGTCATGGTTTATTTCAGCGAGCAACATTTGAATCAGGTAAGGAGCCCGTTGGATTTCTTCGAAGTTTTGTTTTAGTGCTGGTGCGAGTCCAAACTGCAGAAGTCTTCCAATAGTTACATCTTCGGCTGAACGATTAAAACCCTCAGCATGAGCCATATCTAAAAGTGTCATTCGCAAACGCTCAACATCTGCAGGATGCCCTAACCCACCTAGAGCGATACGATCATAAATTTCAAAAATTTTTCCAGGTTGAGGAGAAAATCCAACTATCACAGCCCCTTCCTTACAAGGAACCCCTATTACTGGCTGTCCTTTACTCAACTTTTCGCGAACATAACTATGGCGGGTAGAAATGGCTTCCATCCAACGAAAAGGTTCTTCAAACATTTTTAACTCCTATTCATGGAAGATTTGTAAATAGTCTCCATCTCATCATCCCGTATAAATTGATACCCATCTTTAGTAACTTTTGCAATTATGGGGTACAGTTTATCTTCAGGTCGAGCTTGTCCTGTTGCTGAATCAAATTGAGCCGCTGTCTGCAGGAGGCGTATGGATAAAGAAGTTGCTTCTCCCTCTGATCTCTCTGCTAATGGACTAAGACCCCAAAGATTTTCGTGCTCTAAAACACCCTTTATCATAGGAGATCCGGATCCCGTCGCAACATGAGTCAGTATTTGAAATTCTGCCCCAAGCATATCGTAAAAATAAAGAAAAGCTTTGTTTTGCTGAGTATCGTAAATAGCAAAAAGAGGGCTCACTCCGCCGACACCCTGTAAGGCCATAGCTACATTATCTTTGAGTAATTTTGACAAAGCCCTAACTTTCCCTTCTGTACTCATAGCTCTTAATTGAGAACGCCGATAATATTCAAAATTATGTGATAAGATGCGTGCCATTTCGAATGCTGTAGCAGGCACTCCTGCAATAGCCATCAACGAATAATCATCTATAGGAATTACTTTATCGCAACGGTCGTACATAATAGAATTTCCTGCAGTGGCTCTACGGTCACCAGCTACAATGATTCCATCTTTATAATGAAATGCCAGAACTGTTGTTCCTTGAGGAATTTCCAGTGCTGCATTTTTAGGAATACCCGAAAGTGATTGTTGTGCGTTGTGACCTGACCGTTTAAGAAGTTCGAAAAAATCGCCAGAACTATTGATTCGCTCAAAATTTTCTGTCATTGGCCAGTTCGCTGTTTATAGTTTTCTGATTGCTTAGGGTCAACTCGTTTCATTCGCTTAAGAATATCGTCACGTCCTGGTCGCTCAATATTCGGACTAGATGGTCCTTTATCCTTACGATCGGGAGTAGGTTCCTTTTTTTCTTCTCTCCTAAGAGGATCGTTCATAGCCATGAGAATTGCTCCTTTTTGGAATTAATCAAATTTTGCACATCAGTAGAGGTAATGATTTGAGAAAGGTCTATAAAATCACCGTCCGTAAACTCGATGCCTGCCCAGTGGATATTTTTTATTTTATTTGCACCGTGTGTTACTGCTAAGCCACGAACCAAAGCCCTTGTGTCTTCTGGTGGTTGTTTTATGGCTCGCTGAACTTCATCTTCGGGAAAAATAGAGTATACATCACCTGTTTGTTCTAGTCCTCGATACAATCCTCTTTCTGGATCAATATTATGATACTCTAAATCCAAGCTTTTTATCCAAGGATCATCCCAACCGACTCCCTCTGATTCAGTAAAGCGGGTAAAAATATCTTTTTTAATTGCCCAATCAATTCGATTAGCTAGCTTTTCAGGGCGGTGTTTAAGTTCATCCAATGTACGGGCCCACTCACGTATAATCCAATCTGATTCTTGACATTGCCCTGAAAGATTTTTATCTGCCACCTCAAGATAGAATTCTTGTATTTCAAGAGGTGTTATCGTTTTGCCATTCGTGCGCTTTAAAGCGACAGTTCCTGTCAAATCATGCGAAATCGTTTTAACATCTTCAACAGGATTCTCCAGAGTCACGGGCAGTTTTAATTTACCTTCACCAATTAATGTCAATATCAATCGAGTAGTTCCAACCTTTAAAGCAGTCGCATAAGGAGACATATTCGCATCCCCCAGAATGAGGTGAAGTCGGCGGTATTTATCTTGTGTCGCATGAGGCTCATCCCGAGTATTTATAATAGGGCGCTGAGTCATCGTCTCAATACTCAATACCGTTTCTATAAAATCAGATCGTTGCGCAAGCTGCAGTCCACTAAAAGAGTGATCATCGCGTATTTCAGAACCAACTTTACCTGCTCCAGCATATAGTTGGCGAGTCACAAGAAAGGGGACTAAGCGCTCTACCCAATTATCAAAAGGAAGTTGCCTTGATATGAGATAATTATCATGCGTGCCATAGCTATGACCAATATAGTCAGTATTATTCTTAAAAATGCACACTCTA
>JABHTG010000070.1 GCA_018697205.1 Nitrospina sp.
CTAAAATGTTAACTTCATTTTTGTGAGATAGGGATGTGGCTAGTTCTATACCGCCCATCCCTGCGCCAAAAATTAGAGCATTCCGGATTGGTTTTGAAGTCGGCTTGTTATCAGGTGTGAGTAGTATCAATTTTGCGAGTTGCCGACTTCCACCGATGGTTAGTAGTAAAGTGATCCAAAAAAGAATTGGGATAGATCGGGGAAACATAATTTCACTACTAATAAATCGAGGGAATGTTATTTTGATGTCCAGATAATAAGGCAGAAAGGTGGCAATGGTTAACACCCAAAGGAGAACAAGGAGGCCTGTTGCTTGTAAACTTTCCAACATCGCCTTGCGGCCTATAAAGCGCACCACCGTTTTATAAAATCCGAATTTTATAAAAATAGGAAGGGCAAGAATAGGGGCAGCTGCAAAAAGCCAAACCTGATCCTTATTGGGCCAAAACCACACGCCGAATCGCAAAGTGAAAGCCAGCCATAGGGATAGAGTTATAAGAAAAATATCCGTAACTATCATTAATGTGCTTTTGCTTCTGCGACTGAGTTCAACGTTTAGCATGGTCTGGTTATTGTCGTGGTGTCTGGAATAAATGACGATTTTGAGGCGAGTTATATCCGTAAAATTTTTCCAGGCGCTTTTCTAATCTGTAGTGTTTTTATTTCTCAATATTTCCATAGAATGACTTAGGAAAGCTGTAATTATCCCCAACAATAGTCCTAGCCCAATTCCAATGAGAATAACTCTTTCAACCTTAAGATTAATGGGTTTAGTAGGGGGGGTACTAGGTTGATCAATTAAAACAACTATGGGGATTAATGTGTTAGCTTTGAAAGATTTCAGTTTTTTTATTAGGACTTCCAAGTCGACAAAGCCATCAATGTAGTTGTCGTCGTTTCCGTTCAACAAATTAAAGTTATTATTTCTTTTGTCTAGGCTTTGCACAGTTTCGGGAGAGGCAGATATAACCTGGTTTAATCTGGAGTTAAGTACTTTTATTTCTTCCTTGAGAGCTTTTTCTCCATATAGGAACCATTTTGGAATTAATCCATCTTTAAAAGGTTTCATTAGCCCTTTGATATTTTTTTGTTTAATTCTCTCCGCAGGTGTGCTTTCTTTTATGGCCTCGTTATTTTTCAGTAGATGAAAATTATTATTCTTTATGTTTAGACTTTGAGCGATTTTAAGAGACTCGGATAAAGCCTGGATCTCTTTGCTGGCCTTTTTGCGGGCGTTTATTTTAGCTTTGAAACGAAGATGTTCTTTAGTTTTGTTGGCGATTTTAATCCGCTTGTCAATCATAGTTTGCAAAAATTCTTGCGTTTCTTTAATGATTTCCGTTTTTGTGGATTCGGCCAGAGCATTTAGAAACTCTGCCATAGCTACAGGGTTAGACCCAGTCATTTCCAGATCAATAGGTTTGTCGAGAGGGATAGTACATTTGTTGGACTTATAAACTTTATCACCTTTTATGGAAATAGTATTGTGTATATCAATAAATTCCTCGTCTAACTTTTCAGGGGCAGGAGTTTGGCCGAAAAAATTTTCTAAAATATTCTTTTTTGAGAGTATTTTTTTTTGTTGGTTGAAAGATTGTACTCGCGTTAACTATTGACGGTAGAGAAACTTGTCGCCTGTAAGTTGATTTAGGATGTTAACAGAGTTTTCTGGTTCCTTCCTTCCATTTTTCTCACCACCTAAGCTATAACCAATTGTTTGTTTAAATAAATTTGGATCAATGCTTAATAATTCAATTTCCTGGGGTGGTGGTAAAAATGAAACTTTGGCCACATAAATAGGTGTAGCAAGGAAAAAATAGGCAATAGAAAGAAACGTGAAAATGGATGTGAAAAGAAATATAAGACCTCTTTTTTTAACGATAACTGCCAGAATATCTATAAAGGATATTTCTTCTTCTATAGGATATTGGTAATTCGGATCAAATGATTGTTGAGGAGTCTTTTGGTCAGTCATAGGTCATTTTCCACTTTGGATATTTAGTGTGTTTTCCTGTATGCCCTCTCTTTTGGGGAATTGGATGAAAATGCCGAGAGGTTTCTGGTTAAAAGGAAAGTCTCTATCTGGATAAGTTACTATACATTGGACTTTAAAATATTTCAATTTATCAATGACTTATAATGCTCTGTGGTTCATGCCTTGATAATTTTATCAGATTTTATCTTGGCGCAAGCATTTCGAGTGTCTACCACAATTTTGGATTGTTCGACGATAGCTTCGTAATTGTAGGATGAATGGTCGGTTAAGATGATGGTTAAATCATATTGATTCAGGTTTTCCAGAGGCACACTTTTTTTGCCCACGAATTGCTTGTATTCACGTACAGGCATTATCTCAGGAATATAGGGGTCATTGTAATCAACGGTAGCCCCATTTTTGCTTAAGAGATCCATGATTTTGAAAGTGACCGATTCCCGGTGGTCATCGACATTTTTTTTGTATGCCAGTCCGAGCAATAAAAGTTTACTATTTTTTACACTTTTCCCAGATTGATTCAGAGCCTCAAAAGTTTTTTGTAGTACATACTCAGGCATTGAGATATTAACCTCTCCTGCAAGTTCAATAAACCGAGTGCTTA
>JABHTG010000053.1 GCA_018697205.1 Nitrospina sp.
TGGAATGGTAACAACAAGGAAAGAAATGGACAAAAAGCAGTGACGCAGTGGAATACTCTTCACTACTAATCTGACTGGAGTCTGCTAAATATTGACCGGGGAAGAAACGGCTTAGGCCGATATCTTCCCCGGTTTTTTTTTGAAGATTTTTATAAATAAAAAATAAGGACAGTTGTAGATAAATTATTTAACTATAGGCCAACCCATATCCATCCAACGCTGCATCCCACCATCACTGACGCAGACAATATTATCCAATCCAACTCCTTGAAGTGATTCCGCAGCCATTTTGGCTCGGCCTCCCATTTTACAATGGACGTAAACGGTTTTATATGACTTAAGGCTATCCACCACACCAGTGACTTCCTCATGAGGGGTATTTTGCGCCCCTTCTATGTGACCTTCATTAAACTCTGATGGGCTACGAACATCTAAAATTAAATCATCAGAATTTAAACTAGATACACGGTTGTGAAATTCATCAGCTGAAATATGCTCCATAGTGTCTCCATAATAAAAAGAAATAAACATAAAATTTGATTAATAATAATATAAACATCAGATTAGAGCACGAAATAAAATATTAAAATAAAATAAATTTTGATAATTATAAAAAATAATGGTGAAAATATTTTGAGATTATAATCGCAAAATGAGAAAGAATGTCGCGCGCAAGAGAGTCAGAAAACTCAGATAAGTAGAATATAAGATATTAAAAAAATTATGTTTAAGGTTGTAGAATAAATTACCTCAAGCTAAAAAATAGGGGGAAGAAATTACCGGCCTAAATAGAAAAAATAAATAAATAAATATATCGTAAATAAAATTAACCTATATTTTTAAAGAGGTTAGTAGAATTATCCCACCTAAAAGAAAAAAAAAATAAGAATTGGTATAGGTATTGCTTTTTAACTAGACAATCAAACTTATCAAGGATTTGCAATGCACGAAGGTTTAATCATAGCAGCATCAGGTGGGGTCAAACAACAAGTTAAATTGGATGTTTTAGCAAATAATATGGCCAATCTTAATAGTGCTGGATTTAAAACAGACGGGGTAATTTTTAGAGAAATAATGCCCCCATTTGATAAAAACTCAAGTGTTGAAGGAGCCAAGAATGAGCTTCTAGACCCTAATGACTCAAATCAAACAGTTGCTTACGTTGCAGTAGATACTGTTTTTACAAATCATTCTCAGGGGGTATTACAAAAAACAGATAACCCTCTAGATTTGGCATTAGATGGAGAAGGTTATTTTGAAGTAAACACACCACAGGGGATTCGCTACACAAGGAACGGAAATTTGCGAATGGATAAAGAAAAATATTTGGTCACAAAAGACGGAAATTACCTACTGGATGATAACAAACAAAAAATAAAAATAGAAAACAACGGCGGAGTAATAGACATAGGGCCAGATGGAACAATTTCAGTAGGAAATGGTTTTGGAAATCAGCCGGCAGGGAAACTGGGACTGGTGAAGTTTGACAACCCACAGTTATTAGTCAAAGAGGGAAATGGATTATACAAAATAGAAGGGAATAAAGCCAAACCATTGGTAGCAGACAATGTGAAAGTTACACAAGGAATGTTAGAGAGATCTAACGTAAATTCAATAGAAGAAATGACAAAAATGATAACAACAATTAGGGCATTTGAAGCATACCAAAAAGTTATACAAACGTTGGATGAGGCGGATGATCAGGCAGTAAACGCGATAGGAAGAGTCGTTTAAAATAAAACGTAAAGAATAAAAGAAGAGAAAGGAAAAAAAATGATTAGAGCGCTATTTACAGCTGCTACAGGGATGAACGCCCAAGAAATAAATGTGGCAACTATTTCTAATAATATTGCGAATGTTAATTCAACTGGTTTTAAGAAAAGCCGGGCAGAGTTTCAAGATCTTTTATATCAAAATTTACGCTTGGTTGGAACCTTATCACCAAATGGAAATCAGGTTCCAACAGGTAGCCAGTTGGGTTTAGGAACTAAGCTAGGTTCTATAGGAAGGATTTATACGCAAGGGGATTTTATTCAAACTCAGAATGAATTAGATATTGCTATTACTGGAAGAGGATTTTTTCAAATTGCTTTACCAGATGGAACCATCGCTTATACACGTGCTGGATCCTTCAAAATGAATAATACGGGTCAAGTTGTAACGGCTGATGGTTTACCACTTGAACCGGCAATAACAATTCCAGCAGATGCATTAGTAATTTCTATTGATGAAAACGGAAGTGTTTCTGTAACTCAACCCGGGGCAACGGCCCCTACTGTATTGGGCACAATACAAACAGCAACATTTCAGAATCGCGCAGGTCTTCAATCAATTGGTAATAATGCTTTTAAAGAAACAGATTCATCAGGCGCCCCAACCGTTGGTGGACCAAACTCTGATGTTCGCGGAAAGACACAGCAGGGATTTCTTGAGATGTCAAATGTAAGTGTAGTAGAAGAAATGGTTAATTTAATATCCGCTCAAAGAGCATATGAAACAAACTCACGAACGGTACAAACTGGCGATGAAATGCTTCAGACAGCCAACAATATGAAGCGATAAAAAATGGGATCCTCAAATATGATTAAAAAAAAATGGTTAGCAGTCTTATTAGTAATAGCACTTATGCTCGTTGCAAATAAATTCGTTTGGGCTAATTCTGAAAATACAAGAACAGTTACTGCTCAACAAATCAGAGAAAGTGCAGAAAATTATTTAATCAATAGCCTGGACTGGAATCCTGAGTCAATGGATATTGAAATTAATTATGAAGCAAAGGATATGGAATTGCCCGAAGGAAAATTACTTCTGGATTTTGGAAAACCTAATAACTCTAAAAGAGTCGGACAGATACCTTTAACATTATTGGTTAAGGTAGACGGTAAATTTATAAGACGACTACGAGTGATGGCAAAAGTTGCCGTCTATCAAGATGTAGTAAAAACTGTAAATTCTTTACAACGTGGAAATGTAATAGGCACATCAGATGTCGTAGTGGAAAGACAACGATCAGAACGCATTTTAAAGGATATTCCGACAACACTCGATAAGGTAATAGGTCAGGCAGCTACTAGGAACTTACAAAATGGAAAAATAGTTAAATTTAGAGATTTAAAGAAAGTACCAACCGTTAAGCGCGGATCAAGAGTAATTATTTTGGCAAGAAAAGGGTCTGTAAAAATAACAGCACCAGGAACAGTTCGGGAAGATGGTTTTAAAAATAGCATTGTTCAAGTAGTGAACTTAGAGACAAAAAAAATGGTTTATGCCGAAGTAATTAATGAAAATACGGTCGAGGTAAGATTCTAGATGAAAAATAACAAATTTGTTTTATTAAAAAATACTTTAAATATAGCATTACTTACCTTTACTTTAGCGGGTGTTACCGGTTGCGCCAATACCCATAGAGCAATAGATCCAAAATCAACTATCATTCCACAAAAAATTTATAAGGTAAAACCTATAAAATTTAATGATGGGGGAATATGGCCAGGAGATACAGCTAAAAATCTTCTTTTTGAGGATACAAAAGCAAAAAAAGTGGGAGACATAGTTACCGTCGTCTTAAATGAGACAGCGACATCGACACAATCTGCGACCACTGATACCTCAAAATCTTCTAGTACCTCGCTTGCAACAACCGCAGTTCTAGGCCTGCCTAGCGATATGGGAGTAAAAAACTTTCTTGGGTTAGGTACAGGGTTTGATCCTACGGTTGGAGCAACCAACGAAAGAGCTAATAAAGGATCTGGAACAACTACTCGAAGTGGAACTTTAACAGGTACCGTGTCAGCGACGATTATAGCTATCAATGAAAATGGAAATTTTGAAATTGAGGGGAAACGTTCGGTGACAATTAACCATGAAGAACAGTTAATGGTTTTGACTGGAATTATTCGCCCATCAGACGTTAACTACAATAATACAATTAATTCTTCATTGATCGCAAACGCATCCATTACTTATACCGGTGACGGGGTTATTGCCGATGAACAGCGTGTAGGCTGGCTCATGCGGGCTCTGAGCTATGTTTGGCCATTTTAAAAATAATACTACAAAAAATAATTAAAAACTATAAATGGTAGGTGGATGCTTATGATCCAACTTAATAATAAATTTAGAGCTGCTCATACAAATCAAAAAATGTTTAAAAATTTATCTTACATATATAAGTTGAAAACATGGCTCATTGCAACTCTTGCATTAATCATGACTCTATCTTGTACCCAAGACCTAGAAAATATAGTTGGGCCTAGTTTTTCGGGATACACGGTCGGGGTTACGGCTCACTACGGAGGTGTAGGTATAGTTAAAAGTACAGGAACAGCAACTATTCGAGTTGAGGTAGTGACAGCGGCTGGAGTTCCAGTAAATGGCGCAGTTGCTACGATGTCAGCAACCATAGGAACACTAGGTGCAGCTACACTAACGACCGTGAATGGAGTTATAACAACAACACTAACAGCTCCAGATACAGCAGGAACAGCATATATTACAGCAACGGTGGAAAACGCAACAGCGACAACCACAGTTCCAATATTAAGTTTCTAAAAAAATAAATAAACCACCAATCATGAGCGTAGATAAAAAAATAAAACAAATTACTTTAAACATTAATAAATGGAAAACAGGGTTGCTTTGTTTCTTATCAGCAATCCTAATTCTTGCATGTACAGGTGATTTAGAAAATGACGGAAGTGCACTGCTAGGTCCTTCATTTGGGATTACAATAATTCCACAAAATGCACAAGTACTTAAACAAGGAACACAAACGTTTACAGCTACAGGTGGTGTTACACCATATACCTATTCCTTAAGTAATACTGCAATAGGAACCATCGTTCCTGTAACAGGAGTTTTTACAGGTGTTCAAGCCCTGGGGGCAGCACCCGCAGGTACTGCAATAGTAACAGCCGTAGACTCTACAGGGGTTTCAGGCACGACAACTGTAACGGTATTACCTACTATTTTAGTTGTAACTCCAGGTAGTGGGACGATTACGGCAGCTAATGGGACATTAGCAGTAACTGCGACATTGCTTACTGGATCGGCGTTAGTTACATGCAGTATTACCCGTGATGACTCTACCACAACAACTACATTACCAACATTAGCTGTAGCAGAAAATGTGTGTACGGCTACAGCTCCTGCTGTTCCAGCATCAGGGACCGAAACTTATACTATAACGATTACAGATTCTATAGGTGGGGATTTTGCAAATGTTGTGCTTACACTTGGCACCCCATAAAAATAAATTACGAGGAGATAAAAGTTTTGAAACAATTTCTAAAAAAAATATTCCCGATAGTTATAATAATTTTGATGTTCGCAGACACAGCTATGGCTGCGCGTATCAAGGATTTATCGAATATAAAAGGTGTTCGAAGCAATCAGCTGATTGGGTTTGGAGTAGTAATTGGCCTTGCAGGAACAGGGGATAGTGCGACAAACGTTTTCTTCTCGATTCAGGCCGTGTTTAATATGCTCAAAAAAATGGGAGTTACTATTCCATCGGGAGAGGTAGACTCGTTAAAATTTAAAAACGTTGCAACAGTTATGGTGACTGCAGAACTACCTTCATTTGCCCGCCAAGGAGACCGAATTGATGTGACCGTTTCGTCCGTAGGTGATTCAAAAAGCCTACAGGGTGGCACCCTTTTAATGACACCTCTTAAGGGACCCGATAGTAAAACATACGGGGTTGCGCAAGGTCCTCTATCTATAGGCGGTTTTGAGGTTGCTGGTGCTGCGGCTGGTACACAGAAAAACCACGTAACTGTAGGACGAGTTGTCAACGGAGCCTTGATTGAAAGAGAATTACCTCATAAATTTAATGCAAAAAACGAATTGGTCTTTGCTTTAAAGAAAACAGACTTTACGACTGCAAGAAGAATTTCGAAGGCTATAAATAATGAACTAAAAGATCAATCTGCATTCGTGATAGATGGTCGAACTGTGAGAGTTAATGTCCCAAATTTTTATAAAGATAATACTTCAGAGCTAATTTCTCGTATCGAAAAATTGGATGTAGAGCCAGATACAATTGCACGTGTCATCGTAGATGAACGAACTGGAACGGTTGTGATGGGAGAGAATGTTCGTATCTCGACCGTGGCAGTCGCTCATGGAGCATTATTTATTCAAATTAAAGGGGAGCCTTTGGCGGCGGATGCTCCTGCACCTGTGGCGGAACCAGAAGCGGTAAACCCCCTTAGAACACCTTCCCCTGTTGAGGAAGGAGAAGATAAGTTACTTGTGATGTCTAAAGGTGCATCACTAGGTGATATTGTGAATGGACTCAATGCAATTGGGGTGACACCACGTGACTTGATTGCAATTTTGCAAGCGATCAAAGCTTCAGGGGCGCTTCATGCCGATCTAGATATCATCTAATCTGAGGCGCAAAATATGCAAGCGGTAGAAGGAAATATTTTCCTTTCTACCGCTTTTTTTTAACTTGGAGCACAAAAAAATATTCTAAGTATATGTTTTTAAACAATAAAATAGTTTCTAGGTGGTGGGAGATAGTTTGGTATGGCCTTTGCAATTTTAAAGGAGTGGGCGCTTCTTTGAATTAGATGTGTCACTTGATAGAAGCAGATATTCAATAACTACTTAATTAATATTTTATGTTTATTCCTTCTAGCATTAGTCCTCAGAATTCCATTTTACCTCAAATGGAGCAGAGCCGTTTATCAGAGCTAAACCATTTGGCAAATCCAGCTAGGGGTAAAAGTAATAAGGAATTAATAGCTGTAGCGAAGCAATTTGAATCCGTTTTTATTCACCAATTATTAAAATCCATGCGGTCTAGTGTTCAAAAATCAAGTTTATTTGATAGTCACGCGTCTAAAATGTTTGAGTCTTTACACGATGAAGAAATGTCTAAATTAATGTCTGAGCAAAAAGGAATCGGTTTAGCGGATGTAATTTATAGAGACCTGGCGCGCTTGGAGTCAAAAGTAAATAAACAAAAAGAAAATAAAGAATCGGCTCAGAAATTAAACCAATCCATAAATTTACAAGGTTAGAAAAAAATGAATCCTTTATTAAAGCACCTTTTAAAAACAATGGAAGCAAAGGTTGTGCTTTATGAAACCTTTATCTCACTTTTACGGGAAGAATGGAGTTGTATTGCTGAATATTCAATAGAGACTCTTGAATCTATAGTTATAAGGAAAGATGAAATAGTGCATCAATTAAAAGATTTGGAATCAGAACGAACAAGAATTATGAAAAAGGTTGCAAAGGGGTTAAGAGTTTCGCACGGTAATCTAACGATGAAAAATTTATTAAATATTCATAAAAGTCCGCTCAATCTTAGATTAGCCGAGAGTCGAAAAAATTTATTGAGAAAAATACAGTCGGTAAATACTTTGAATCATTCCATACGCGACTTGATGACAAAATCATCTGAATCATTTAGAAAGTCGCTAGTGAATCTTCATAAAGAAGGGGAAATTGCTTCTTCCCCTTATCATGCAAATGGGAAAATTCAAAAATCAAAGAAATATAGCAGCATGCTAAGCGTGGATGCTTGAATAAATAATTAAAAAATGACAACAAATATTTTTAGCACATTAAGTTCAGCAAAGTTAGGCTTATTGGCCCAGCAGTTAGCAATAGAAGTTACAGGTCAGAATGTAGCGAATGTAGAAACTGAAGGGTATTCTCGGCAAGATGTTAGTTTCGAAGCTAATACACCAAGGGGCCATATTAAATATGGCGGGTTACATCAAATCGGGACAGGTGTTCGAGTTGCAAGTATTGAAAGATCGCATGACCAGTTTTTATTTACTCAAATAATGGATGAAGGAGATCTGACTGGAAGCACAGAAGTAAAAAAAGAAATTTTTGAACAATTGGAAGTACTATTTAACGAAGGCTCAGGACGTAGTTTAAATGATGCTCTAAGTTCCTTTTTTTCATCAACTCATGACTTAGCAACTAACCCAAAGGGACTTCCAGAACGCGCCGATCTAATTTCAAAAGCGGAATATTTGACTAGTACATTTAATCAAACAGGAAAACAGCTATTTACGATCCAGAGAAATATTGATGCAACAATAGAAACAGAGGTTGCGGAAATTAATACTCTTACAACACAAATCGGAAAGTTAAATGAGAGCATACACGCTAACGAACCAACATCGCAGTATAAAGCAAATGATCTTAGAGACAATCGAGATAGGTTAGTCAAAGATCTTTCTAAAAAAATTGATATACAACTAGTCCAAGAATCAGATAATCAAATAAGTTTAACATTGAAAGACGGTACTGCTTTGGTACTTAAAGACCAAGTTTTTTCATTGAGTACAACTTTGAATGGAAATAATGAATCTTTTAAGGATGTACATATTGCTAGTGGGTCAACTACAAAAAATATAACGTCTTCGATAAAGGGCGGTGAATTACGTGGTTACCTAGACATGCGAGATACAGAAGTAGAATCCATTCTTGATAAAATGAATATTCTGAGCGGATCTTTTATTCAGGAATTTAATAGCATTCATAGGAAAGGCTTTGGTATTGATGGAAGTTCTGGATTGGATTTTTTTACGCCTATGGATGTTACGGTAAAGCATGATGTAGATAATACAGGTACGACTGTAGTTAAAATGACTAATGCCAGCCCAACCACGATATCAGTAGATGAATTTGAAATGGAATTTACTGGGCTTAACTCATTTATTTTGAACAATCTAACAACAAATGCCAGTTCTGGAACGTTTACATTTACAACTGGAAGCACCTTTAATATTAAAGATAGTTTTGCGGTTTCTATTTCCGGAGCTGCAATTTCGGGTGATAAAGTTAAATTTTCAGTATCTGAAAATGCAGCGAGTTTAATATCGGTCTCAAGTACAATTACTGCCGATGGACAAAAAATAGCAGCCGGGACCACGACAAGTGGAGATGGAGGTAATGCTTTATTAATGGCAAATATACAAAATGAATTAGCTTTTAATAGTGTGACTTGGAGCTCTGGAAATGGTTCATTTACTTTTGATGAATATTATAACGCTATAGTTAGCACGATAGGAATTGAATCGTTTTCAGCTCAGGCGACACTTCGTCAACAAGAAGGGGTCATGCTTCAACTAAATAGTAGAAGAGAAAGTATTTCGGGTGTTTCGATTGATGAGGAAATGATAAAGATGATCAAATTCCAGCAAGCTTACAACGCTTCTGCACGCATGATTACAATGGTAGATGAAATGCTCGACACATTGAACCGAATGTAATATTTGATAGACAAAAAATCGTAGACGGAGAACCGACATGGTAATGCGAGTAACAAGCCAAACGCAGCAACGAAATGCACTAAATAATATTTTTCGTATTACAGAAGATTTATTTAATGCACAAAAAGAAATTACATCGGGAAAGAAAATTCACAAACCATCGGATGACCCAGCTGGGATGAGAGATACATTAGCGCTACGAACAAGCATAAAAAAAATAAATCAATTTGAACGTAATATTAATAATAATCAACTTTTTTTATCACGCGGAGAATCAGCTTTGGATTCAATCGGAGTAAGCTTATCCAGGGCAAAAGAACTCTCAATGGTCGAACTTGGCGGCATGTCAACCTCTGAAACAAGAGGGTATGCAAAAGTTGAATTGAACAATATTATTTCATCAGTTTTTCAGCAGGCGAATGCCAAAGTTAAAAATATGTTTGTTTTTTCTGGAACAGATTCCAAAACAACACCTTTTGAAGTAAGTGCTTCAGGTGCTGTGTACAATGGAAATTCAGATAACATAGTGATTCAAATTGAAGAGAATATTAATGTAAAGGTAACTATACCGGGTTCAGAGGTTTTGGGAACAGACTTGAATCCAGATTTAAACACCGCCACCAAAGTTTCTGAGTTAAACAGGGGATCTGGAATTACTGCAGGATCTTTTTCCATCACTGATAGGGCAGGAAATAGTAGTACGGTCAACATTACATCGTCCATGACATTAGGAAGTGTAATCTCAGCAATTAGTGCGGCCTCTTCAAATTTAACAGCTTCTATAAATAGTTCTGGTAATGGAATTACCATTACAGATGCGAGCAGTGTAATAACAAATTCTTTAATTGTCAGTGAAGTAGATGGAGGTACAACCGCATCAAGTTTAGGAATTATTGGTGTGAAAGATGGAAATATTGAAGGAACCGACTTGAACGCAGCTTTATCGACCAGTACTCTTATTTCAGAGCTAAATTCTGGGGATGGTTTGACTCTTGGAGATATCAATATTATTAATGGTGCCGCCTCAGGAGTAGTAAGCCTAAGTTCTGCGACTACAATAGCTGAAGCTATCAGTTTGATCAATAATTCAGGTCATAATGTAACTGCATCAATCGATAGTGCGGGGAATTCTCTTAGAGTAGTTTCAAACAGCAAATCCACCATTGCCGTAGTTAGCAATGTTGGGATTGATAGAACGGCAGAAGAACTTGGTATTGGTGGCGGGAGAAATGTTATCAATACTCTTATTAAATTAAAGCAAGCAATGGAATATGATGATACGTTTGCTATTCTCGGATCTCTTGCAAATTTAGATTCAGGATTGGAAAGTATTAATGAATCTAGGGCAATTTATGGGGCAGTTACTAGAAGGATAAACTCTACCGAAGAAATTCATCAGCAGAATATTGTTAACCAGAATGATCAAATATCTAATATAGAAGGAGCGGATTTGGTTGAGGCGGCATCTAGGTTCGCAGCTATGGAAACATCTCTGCAGGCTTCTTTAAGTTCAACGGCACGTATTATTCAACCATCGCTACTTGATTTTTTACGCTAAAATTTTTAAATGCGATTGGCTTGATAACCTTATTGATGATTTGATCTTGAGTTTATTTCGGCTACAAACTTTTCTCGCTCTAGCCTTATTTTTTCTTTAAAATTTTCCAAACTGCCATACTTTACAACGTATTTTTCTCGAATCTGATCTGCCGTCTGAATATCCGTACCTTGCTCGCCTGTCAAACAATTTCCCATAAAATCACAAGTCCAAATTGAACAATCTTTTTCAATGTCTCCCTTCAGGTCCTCGGGGATATTACCTGAGTGTGGTAAGCTATTGTAGTTTGCATCAATGCGTTCTTCTATTCGATCTAGTTCCTTTACTAGTTCATTAATATCTTCACCGTTCCATTCACCAACTTTCTCATCTCCGTCCGCTGAGAAAATTTGATTTTTCAATGCAGGATCAACCTTGATAGGGTCTAATGAAAAACGACGTTCATTATCAGTCATAACAGATTTCCTTGATGATTAAATTATAGGAGAATGTAGAGTTTAATTTACACCTAGCAGAGAAAAAGAGAAAGTATTTTGAGACTAAAATAATGAAAAATCTAGCCAACAAATAGTTTTTTGAATATCCAATTTATGGTTTGGAAATATACTTTTTAGAATCTATTCCGTTTCCTTTTAAATCAGACTCTACCATGAGAGATACTAGCTCCTTAAAAGATGTTTTTGCATACCAATTCAATTGTTTTTTAGCTTTATCAGAGTTCCCAAGGAGTGTGTCGACTTCAACAGGTCTGTAATGTAAGGGATCTATTTCTATTAAAATTTTACCAGATGTTTTGTCGAACCCAACCTCATTTGCACCAGAACCCCGCCACTGAATATCATAGCCACAGAGTCCGAAAGCTTCTTCAACAAAATCTCTGATACTATATTGCTGACCTGTGGCAAAAACATAATCTTCAGGAGTAGAAAACTGAAGGGCGGCCCACATTCCTTCGACGTAGTCTTTGGCATATCCCCAATCCCTTAAAGCATCAAGGTTTCCTAAGCGCAGTTTGTCTTGTTTTCCTGAAATAATATTTGATAGAGAGAGAGTTATTTTTCGAGTTACAAAATTTTCTCCACGTCGTGGCGATTCGTGATTAAAACAGATGCCATTACAGGCAAAAACATTAAAAGCCTCTCGGTAGTTAATAGTGGTCCAATATGCAAATAGTTTAGCGATGCCATAAGGGCTTCTGGGATGAAATGGAGTTTTTTCTGTTTGGGGATTTTCTACAACCTTACCAAACATTTCGCTAGTCGATGCTTGGTAAAACTTACAAGTTTTACCAAGGTTGTTCGAAACTATAGAATATAGTATTCGAAGCGGTCCGAGAGCATTTACATGTGAAGTATATTCAGGGGTCTCAAAGCTGACGGCCACATGACTCTGAGCAGCAAGATTATAAATTTCATGAGGCTTAATATTGGAGATAAGGTTATCAATATTTTGGGCATCAGTTAAATCTCCATAATGTAAAGCAATGGCATTTGAGGAACTGAATCCTTTGGTGGTTAGGTGCTCGATATGTCTACGGTTAAAGGAGCTGGATCGGCGCACCATGCCATGGACTTCGTAGCCTTTATCTAAAAGAAATTCTGCAAGGTAGGATCCATCCTGTCCATTTATACCTGTAATTAGAGCTTTTTTAGCGGCCATAGTTTTTAATCTAAATGTAACCAACTGAAAATTAAGATGTTTTTGCGTATAATGATTATCTATTAGTTCAAATATTAGAAATAAAGTCTAACTTTTTTCGCATAATAATAGCCCAAAAAAATAATAATAATCTGTAAACAATTGAAAAAAGATTCTATATTCAAGGTATTAGTGCTAATATAATCAATAAATTAACAAGAATTGAATCACTCTGTGTGAATTTTTAATATCTATTTTAGGCCTATGGGTTTACCTTACACAAGCGCGGTTTCCATCATATCATATAGTAGATCGAACCACCTCCTCTTGCTGAGAACCTTATAGTGCAACAAAATTTTTGCTAACAGTTTTAATGTGGATAAAAAAATAACTTTGGTTGTTATTTTTGCTTTTTAAATAAAAAACAAATACTATGCGAGGTTTTGGTGCTTAGGCTGGCTAAGTAGTTTTATAGAATTCAATAGAAAGAACCATTCCATAAAAGATGAATAAAGAGAATATTAGAAATATAGGTATCATCGCCCATGTTGATCATGGGAAAACTACGCTTGTCGATTGTTTGTTGCGGCAAAGTGGAATGTTTCGAGACCATGAATTGGCAGGTGCTTGCATCATGGATAGCAACGACTTGGAAAAAGAACGCGGTATTACTATTTTTTCAAAAAATGCATCCATCCAATATAAGGACCACAAAATTAATATTGTGGATACTCCCGGTCATGCTGATTTTGGTGGAGAAGTTGAGCGTATTCTTAAAATGGTAAATGGTGTTTTACTAATTATTGATGCTTATGAAGGGCCTATGCCGCAGACCCGGTTCGTATTAAAAAAATCACTTGACCTTGGTTTGAAGCCTATTGTTGTGGTAAATAAAATTGATCGTCCTGGGGCAAATCCAGAAAATGCACTAAATGAGGTTTTCGACCTTTTTGTTAACCTAGGTGCATCAGATGACCAGTTAGATTTTTCCACGATATATACTTCAGCCAAACAGGGTTTTTGTCGTGTTGCACCAAGCGGAGAAGACCAAGATATGAAACCTTTATTAGATTTGATAATTGATAAAGTCGAGCCACATGAAGGCGACCCTAAAGGTACATTTCAAATGTTAGTCTCAAATATTGATTACAATGACTATGTAGGACGGATTGCAGTTGGGAAGATTCAACGTGGTTGCTATGACTCGAGCAAACAATATACTTTGATTAAACGATCTGGCGATAAAGAGGATTTTAAAGTTTCTAAATTATTTACTTTTGATGGCTTGCAAAAAAAAGAAGCGACTGATGCTGTAACAGGAGATATTGTTGGCATTGCTGGAATGAAAGAAGTGGACATTGGAGAAACAATTGCAGATCGTAGTAACCCGGATGCATTGCCCTTAATAGAAATTGACGAACCGACATTATCTATTAATTTTCTTGTTAATAACTCACCATTCGCGGGGCGAGAAGGAAAATTTGTTACATCAAGACAATTGCGTGAAAGATTATTTAAAGAAATTAAACAAAATGTAGCTTTGCGAGTTGAAGAGGGAAACTCTAATGATACATTCAAAGTTTCAGGTAGAGGAGAATTACACCTTACCATTCTTATAGAAACTATGAGGCGAGAGGGTTATGAGTTTTCTATTTCTAGGCCAGAAGTCGTTTTAAAAAAGGTCAAAGACAAGGTAATGGAACCGGAGGAATTTGCAATAATTGACGTTGAAGAACAATACATGGGACCCGTGATGGAGGCTATGGGCAAGCGTAAAGGTACGATGAAAAATATGGTTCACGCGGGAACAGAATCCGTTAGGCTTGAATTTGTCATTCCAACGCGTGGATTATTTGGGTTTCGTTCGCAGTTGTTAACCCTTACCCGAGGAACAGGCATTTTGAATCATAACTTCCATGATTTTGTTCCGTATTGTGGAGAATTAGCTCGTCGGAGTAACGGAGTCTTAATATCTCTTGAAAACGGAAGTACCACTACACATTCTTTATTTAATCTTCAAGATAGAGGAGTGATGTTCTTGGGACCGGCTGAGGAAGTTTATACAGGAATGATTATCGGTGAAAACAATAAAGATAATGACCTAGTTGTTAATATTTGTAAGGGAAAAAAGCTTACAAATGTACGAGCTTCCGGATCAGATGATACTGTAAGTATTGCACCTCCTAGAATAATGAGCCTAGAGCAGGTCGTTGGTTATCTTAATGATGACGAACTCGCAGAGATTACACCCGAAAGCATTCGCTTACGTAAAAGGCACTTAGATGAAAATGAACGGAAACGAGCAGCAAAAACTCAGAAAGTAGCCTAAGCTCCAAATTATTTATTATTTTTAATTTGACTTATTTATTTTGAGTTATTCGAGTATCTGTGTTAATCACATACTCAAAAAAGAATTTTAACCTCGCCTAAAAATAGGAGAATAAAGTATTATGACTCATGACCAAATTGTATCTGCTTATGAGAGTTACCTTGCTGAAAATGAGAGTTTCGAAACAAAGAATGTAAAAGCATCAGCGGCTCGTGCGAGAAAGGCATTGGGAGAACTTGCTAAATTGGCAAAGACAAGAAGAGCGGAGATACAAGAGAGAAAAATTAATTTGTAAAATTTATTTTAGGTGAAATCCCTCCCTCTAAAGGGGCGGGATTATTTTTATATATTTTCTTAGAGCAATATTTTTTAAATAATTTTTTGATTTATGTAATATAATTATAGAGATAGTAGTTCACGCTGAAATCTGATGATAAGGAAATTTGATATGAAAATTACCTTTAGCGGAAAAGTGCTGAGAGACGACAAAGTTATTTCTCTTGATGATGATAAGAAAGAAGATAAACCGAAGATTATTTCTGAAACAGTTCCAAAATTTATTCAAGATCACAAGGGAACATGGATTAAAAACCCAGAATGGTCAGATAATTAACTACCATTTTTTGAACAGAAACCTCGATTTAGTTTGCGTGGTATTTTTGGGTAGTAAGATATACCGATTTTAGTTCTATTCTAGCCTTGCAATTTAATTTTAAAAAATTCATACGACTTAGTATCGTGAAGGTTAATGGACTCCGTAAGACAAATAGACGTTCACAAAGTAAAGGAAATGGAAGACAATGCATCAGCTACGATTGTTGACATTCGCGATCCCGCATCCTACCAGACAGGGCATATCCCAAATGCCATACACCTGAGTGATAATACGGTTCAACAATTTATATTAGAAACTGACAAAGAAAAACCGTTGGTTATTTATTGTTACCACGGCATTTCAAGCCAGGGTGCTGCAGCATATTTTACTGAACAGGGGTTCAAAGAAGTTTCAAGCATGATAGGAGGTTTTGCAGGATGGTCATCAGCATATCCTGACTTTATAAAGCAGACGTAATATTAATACCTTAGAAATTCTTAATCTCTTTATTAAGTTCCTTAAGCAAAGCAAAGCACATCCCTATCATTATCAATGCTAAAGGAAATCCTGAAGCTATTGCAGCGGTTTGTAAAGCATTTAGGCCCCCTGCTAACACAAGTACCGATGCGATAACCCCTTCTGTTATAGCCCAGAATATTCTTTGATTTTTAGGCGGGTCTTGATCGCCCCCTGAAGTTAATATATCGATAACCAAACTTCCTGAGTCGGAAGAAGTCACAAAAAAAGTTATAATTACCAGTGTGGATAACACTGTAGTAACTTGGCTCAGAGGAAGGTAGGCGAGTGTTTTGAAAAGGGAAGTGCTAAGGTTAGTAGAAACAGCTTCAGAAATCGGCGCACTCTGGACACTTTCTAGATAAAGAGCTGTTCCGCCGAAAACACTCAACCAAATAAAAGTAGCTAGAGCGGGAGCAAATAAACCACCCAATATGAATTCTCGAATGGTCCTTCCTTTGGAAATTCTTGCAATGAACAACCCTACAAAAGGTGCCCACGCGATCCACCAACCCCAGTAAAAGATGGTCCAATTTGCCTTCCAGTCAGTTGTAGCTATCCACTCGCTCCAGTAACTAAAATAAACAATGTTGCTGAAGTAATTTTTAATTCCTTCCCCAAAGGTATTCATAATAAACAGAGTTGGGCCAATTATAAAAACAAAGGCAAGTAGCATTACGCTCAAAATAACATTGAAATAACTGAGGCGGCTGATCCCCTTTTCTAAGCCAAGGACTAAGGAAATTGTTGCGAATAGGGTAATTAGAGAAATCAAAGCAATCTGTATTAATTTGGTTTCAGGATACTCACCTATAAAGTTCAGGCCGGAATTGATCTGCATTGCCCCCAACCCAAGGGAGGTCGCTACGCCAAACATAGTTCCAACAACCGCAAAAATATCAATGCAGTGTCCCCATCGCCCATAAATTTTATTTCCGAGTAATGGGTGGAAACAGGATCGAATCGTTAAAGGCAAACCTTTTCGAAAAGAAAAATAGGCAAGGGAAAGCCCCACTATCATATAAATAGCCCAAGCGTGAAGACCCCAGTGAAAGAAGGTGATTCCTATAGCTTGGCCAACCGGAGTGGTCGCTCCTGATTCCATTGGGGGTAGTGCAATAAAATGTTTGATGGGTTCAGCAATGCTCCAGAATACTAATCCTATTCCCATTCCGGCGCTGAACATCATGGCAAACCAAGTCACATAGCCAAATTCTGGTTTCTCATCGGCAGAGCTCAGACGGATACTTCCAAATCGGCTTAAGAGTAGAAACAAAACTAAAATTAGAAATAGAACGGTAGAAACTGTAAAGATCCAGCTAAATTTTTCGATAATAATGAGTTGAATAGAATCAAAAATTTTTTTTGAGATTTTATTAAACAAGGTCACCGCTATAATAAAAACTAGCATGATGATAGCCGATATAATAAAAACAGGGGGGTTGGTTCTTTTAAAAAATAGAACCTGTGCAATTTTTATTTTAGGTTCCATGATGAGGAAATTTAAATAAAAAATGGAGAATAATTTAAAAATAAATACGTAAAATAAAATATTTTTAGAAAAAATAAAATCCGTATAATTTTTGTAACTGTAGCACTTTAACGATTGAAACTAAAACTTGTATGCTAAAATTTGATTACGCAAAGAATTTCAGTTTTATGCTTAATTAAATGTGTGTCTTGTAAATTGTGTCATTTTACTGTAACGTGGCAACATACTAGAATTTCCTTTCAGGGTTATACCCTAATATAAATCCAAATAGTTTATTTGGGCGATACTTACTTGTTTCGAAGCAAGGGGTAATGATTGCGTCTGAATGCTATTCCTGAAGATGAATTTATGAGGACGCATTCATGAGTACTGCTACTGAAAAAACAGCTGTTGATAAAGCCGAGGAATATTATAATAGCACTCCCGCTGATGAATTTTATTTTAAAATTTGGGGCGGAGACCACATTCACGTAGGAATTTACAATCACTCCAAAGAATCCATCAAGGACGCCAGTCCAAGAATTGTCCAAATGATGGCATCAAAGTTAAAATTAAATTCCAATACCAATTTGCTCGACCTAGGTTCTGGCTATGGAGGTGGCGCACGTTATCTAGCCAAAAATTTTGGCTGTCAGGTGACCTGCCTCAACCTCTGTATTAATCAAAATGATAGAAACCGTGACCTGAATAAAAAAAATGATTTGGATCACCTGATAACAGTAGTGGAAGGGAATTTTGAAGATATCCCCTTTCCTGAAAATTCATTTGATATAGCTTGGTCCCAGGATGCTATTGTTCACAGTGCTGACAGAGAACTAGTTGTTCAAGAAGTAGTCCGGGTGCTTAATGATAAGGGTGAGTTTATTTTTACTGACCTGATGCAGACCTACGATTGTCCAAAAAGCATTTTAAAACCCGTTCTAGACAGAATTCAATTAGATTCCTTGGGCTCTTTCGGTTTTTATGTAGAAAAGGGTAGAAAACTTGGCGTGAGAAAGACCGAAGTGCAAAACTTATCCGAACATTTAACTACTCATTACCAGCGTGTAATGGAGGAAACTCAAGATCGATACGATGAAATGGTCGAGTCTTGTGGAAAAGAATATATAGATAAAATGATTGAAGGCTTAAAACACTGGGTGGAAGCTGGGAAAAATAACTACCTTTCATGGGGAATTGTCCATATGAATAAAAGCGATATTTGCTAAACGGGCTATTCTTTTTTTTCACCTTCAAGCTATTTTTATCCATAGCTGTTTTTACCCTACTCAATTGAACCATAAGTTGAGCTAAAACTTACTGCTACCCCTGCCCATTGATCTGAGTTCACGAATTTTACTTTCAACTCTCAGATAAATTTCTGGCCTTCCAATTTTTTGTCTTGAGCGCTTGCTTTAGACAACCCTACATTAATTCTTTCTTTTATCATCTTTTAGTTTAGTGAGAGGCGTATTTTTTTGTTAAGGAAGTATAACTAAGAAAAAAAATACTATATCGTCGAGTTTAATTGGTAAAATTTTTTTCAAGGTAAGTAGATGCAAGAAAACGATTTTCTATTTTTAAAAAAATCTCATACTGTACATCTAAACCCTGATGGAGAAATCTGTAATCGTCTCAAAGCAGGTACTAAGGTTTACCGCCATCAAATTAAAGGCGAGTGGACAAACATTAGTTGGAGAAATAGAAAAAAAAAAGGATGGGTTAAGCTTTAGATAGATAAACCTTGATAGTTATAAGGAGATCGCAATGAATATAGACTACAACAAAAAAGTTCTTCTTGGTGTCGTGCTTGTACTTTACATCTTTTATAAAATAATGGGGGGTTGATTAAAAGTATTTCATAAGGTTGCTGTGCACAATGTCGTAAAGCATTAAACTATAAAAACTTAGAGTAAACTATTTTTTACAATAAGTTTGGTGGAGGCGGGGGGAATCGAACCCCCGTCCGAAAAGTGTCAATCGAAGGCATCTACATGTTTATTCTCTGATTTAAATCTCACTCGAATCGTCTCCCAGAGACAGGATCCATTTCAAGCCAGTTCCTAACTATCTCATCCGATTCATCCGGAACTTACGTATCAGACCAGTCCACTTAAATGACGTTCTTACTCTACCTCGCGGACGAAGGTCGAAAGAACGGTAACTGACTTAAGTATTAGTTAAGCAGCTACTGCTACATCATAATCGTTAGCGATTATGTATTTGCCGTTTTTTTACGGGCCAACGGCATCCCGTACATGCAACCTCCGTCTCTTTCTTCTCGTCGAAACCAGATCGCCCCCAATAAGGGAAGATAGGATAAACATTTCTAGATTTTCAAAGATAACATTTTACCACTCAATTCTCAATATATGTAGGGTTGGTTAACAGAATAAGCTATTTAATCAAAACTTATCGATCTAATTGATTTATTGAGTTGTAATATTTATTATGTTTGTAGTATGGATCCACTAAAAGAAAAACCAGCAATTCTTTCTCTACAGTATCATTCCTATCCAGATGCAATGGGTGGTGCATGGAATTTGACTCATGCAATCAACAAACGTTTAGTTGACCGAGGTTACCGAGTTGTACTTATAACATGCAAACCAGAGGAGAAATTGCTCGATCGCGAGATTGTAGATGGTGTCGAGTTTGATCGAATTCCGAACGCATTATCAAAAAACCCAATTAGATTATGGTTTGCTATAAGAAAAAGAATAAAAAAGTATTTAATTGAGGATGAACCTTGGATAGCGCATGTGCACAACCCGCTGGTAGGTGCTTTTGCAATAGCAATAAAAAAATATAGAAAAATTCCAAAGATATATCACTTTCATAGTTCTTGGTATGACGAAGAAAAAATAAACTTAACGGAAACGAATGAAGTCGCAATAAATCTATACGTTCGTTTAAAAATAATTCGTTGGTTAGAGTGGGTCTGTTATCACTATTCTAAAAGTATACTATTCCTAAGTGATTACACACGAAAAAGATTTTTAAATTATTTCCCATTCAGAAAACCAAGAATGAGGATTATTCCTGGTGGCACAGATATAGAAAAATTTTGTCCTTCAGAAAATACTAACGAAATAAATGAAATAAGAAAAAAATTAGGTATACCAAATGGATATAAGTTTCTTCTGACTGTTCGTCGATTGGAAGCACGTATGGGGTTAGACAACTTAATTACGGCAATTGCAGAAATTGTTAACCAAAGTCCTGAACTAAAATTTAAACTAGTGATTGCAGGAAAGGGTTCATTGGAAGGTAGATTAAAATCACAAGTGATGTTAACTGGATTAGATAATCATATCCATTTCTCAGGGTTTGTTCCTGATGAGTTTTTACCAAAATATTATGCAGCAGCTGATATCTTTATCATGCCAACAGAATTTATTGAAGGGTTTGGAATTGCCACAGTAGAAGCTCTTTCGTCTGGACTTCCGGTTATTGGGACACCTATTGGAGGAACGACAGAAATTTTAGAATCAATAGACAAGAAACTTCTCTTTAAAGATGAGAAAGCAAAATCTATGGCAGAAAAAATTGAATGGTTTTTAAAAACACCTGATTATATTTTTTCTCTCAGGTCAAAATGTCGAGAAGAGGCTTTAAAAAAATATTCATGGGACTTGGTAACCGATAGAGTTGAGGAAGAATTAAAACTAATCTGGGGGAAAAAATGAAAACCCCCTATCATTATTTAGTGCTTACTCTTTTGGTTTGTGTCGCATACGGAAATACACTTCAGCATTCGTTCCATTTTGATGACATTTCTTCCATTCTTGAAAAACCCTGGATCCGTGGACTAGATAAAATACCAGACTTTATATTTAGTTACTCTCAGCGTCCATTAGTTATTCTATCTTTTAATATTAATTATGCTATCAGTGGTTTCAAAGAATGGAGCTATCACGTTTTTAATATCTCATTTCACCTTATAGTTGTATTTCTAGTTTATCAATCTGTAAAATTAATCTTATTCCACATATCTCAAAAAAATAAATCGATAGTTAATGAATCAAACCAGATACCTCTTCTAGCTGCATTGATTTTTGCAGTTCATCCTTTAAATACACAAGCGGTTACTTATATTTCAAGTCGTTCATCTATTATGGCAACAATGTTTTACTTGTTAGCCATTATTATATTTTTTGGTGGCGTATATAAGACAAATAAAAAAGAAAATAAAATAAATTATATTTACCCTATTGGTGGAGTTATTTTTTGTGGTTTTGGAATATTATGTAAACTTATTGTTGTAAGTTTTCCAGCAATAATATTTGCGTACCACTTTTATTTCATTTCGGACCAAAGCATAAAGTCATGGATTAAGCGGCAATTAAAATGGGTTTTAGGTATAACCGGAACTCTTATCATAGTTTTTTTATATAAAAAATTATATGGAGACGGCTTACTTAGGGCATCAATAGTTAATATAACTGCTTGGGACTATTTTAGGACACAAATAGGTGTAATACCTTTTGAGTATTTTCGTAAAATGTTATTTCCATTTAATCTTACGATCGACCCCGACTTCCATGTAATTCAGCATTGGAAATCTAGAATTGCAATCGGTGGAATGTTCATTCTAGGGATATTCTCTATTATATGGATAAAATTATCTGAAGTAACAAAGCAATCCAAAAAATATGCTCTCGAGGCTTTTGGTTTAATATGGATATTGATAACCATGAGCCCTACATCCAGTTTTGTTCCACTTTTAGATGTCGCCACCGAGCATAGGACGTATCTACCATTAGTTGGTTTTTCCATTGTTATGGCTAGTTTTTTAATACGATTAAAAAATTTTATACAACAATCAATAAAAGATAATGTGCATGGTATATGTAATAACAAGCAAATATTAAGATTGTCAGTTTTTTTAATTTTTTTGACACTGGTATCTTTCTTGGTTGGGACAAGAGAAAGAAATAAAATATGGAAAGATGAAGTTAGCTTGTGGACTGATGCAAAACAAAAAGCACCTTCGTTGGTACGCCCATATAATAACTTAGGAGAGGCTTACGATAAACTTAGGCATTATGATCTAGCAATTGCAGAGTTTGAAGCGGCACTTCGGTTAAACCCAAATTATTTTTTTGCATTGAGTAATCTGGGAAATGTCTATGGTAAGAAAAAAAAATACGAGCGGGCAATTTTTTATACAAAAAAAGCATTACAGCAAAAAAAAGATTATGCTCCAGGACATTATAACTTAGGTAAAGCCTTGCATATGACAGGAAATCCTAAAAAGGCAATTTTGTCTTATCGATCTGCTATAAAATATAATCCTTACTTTGAAGAGGCATTTTTTAATCTCGGTTTTTTGTCATTAGAACAGAAACAATTTATAGAAGCGATTGATAATTTTAAAAATTTTCTAGAAATGCAGCCAAGGCACCCAAAAGCCCACTTCGGTTTAGCCACCTCCTATGCGATGATGGGCAAGCAAGCAGAAGCTAAGCAATACTATCAAAACGCTATCAATTACGATCCAGACTTCCTATCACCATATATCAATCTTGCTAACATATACATGACTGCAGGTAATACAATAGAGGCAAAAAAATTATTAAAAATGGTTTTATTGAAAAATAAAAACTTAGCAGGGGTACACAAAAATTTAGGTTTAATTTTTATGCAGGAAAAAGATATTAATAATGCTTCAAAGTATTTAAAGGAATACTTACGTCTGATGCCCATGGCTCCAGATGCAGTCGCGATAAAATCTTTTCTTAAAAATAACAACTAAAGATAAAGCCGATTAAATCCCATTGAGCGATAAGGAAAATAGATGAGAGTTTTAGTTATAGGTAGTGGAGGTCGAGAGCATGCGCTAGCATGGAAAATTGCCCAAAGTCCATTAGTAAATAAAGTTTACTGCGCGCCAGGTAATGCGGGTACTGCTAATGTGGCAGAAAATATTGATATTCCTCCAGATAATATTGATATGTTACGCCAGTTTGCTACGGTAACTGGTATAGGGCTTACGATTGTGGGACCTGAGCAACCACTTGTAAATGGCATTGTCGATAGCTTCGAAGAAAGTGGATTACGTGTATTTGGTCCTTCTCAAAAGGCAGCTGAAATAGAAGGGAGCAAGGTTTTTTGTAAAGACCTTATGAAAAAGTATGGAATTCCTAGCGCAAGATATGAATCTTTTGATTCGTTAGAGAAGGTAAAACTTTTTACCCAAAAAGACGAACCAGTCGTAGTTAAGGCAAGCGGTCTCGCTGCAGGTAAGGGAGTTATTTTATGTAGCAACAGTGAGGAAGCAAAAATTGCAATAAAATCGATTATGCAGGACAAAGCTTTCGGTAATGCAGGTGACCAGGTAGTTGTTGAAGAATTTCTAACAGGACAGGAAGTATCACTTCTTGCATTTACCGATGGCAAGACGGTGTTACCACTCGATTCGGCACAAGACCATAAGGCAGCGTTTGATGGCGACAAAGGACCTAATACAGGTGGTATGGGTGCTTATTCTCCAGCTTCCGTATTTACAGAAGAATTAAAACAACAAGTTATTGATGAAATAATGCTTCCGACTGTACGAGCTATGGCTAAAGAAAATAGGTATTACAGGGGGATACTTTACGCAGGATTAATGTTGACGGAATCAGGTCCCAAGGTTCTTGAGTTTAATGCACGTTTTGGTGATCCCGAAACCCAACCAATTATGATGCGAGTTAAAAGCGATATAGTACCTATTTTTGAGGCATGCATTGATGGTACTCTTTCGACACAAATTTTAGAATGGAAACGGGAACCAACTGTTTGTGTAGTGATGGCAGCTAAGGGTTACCCTGGCTCGTACCAAAAGGGAAAAGAAATTAGAGGGTTGAATTTAGAAGAAAATCAACAAGCCGTTGTATTTCACGCGGGAACAAAGTTAACTAATGGAAAAGTTTTAACTAACGGTGGGCGTGTTTTGGGAGTAACTGCATTGGGTTCAGATATTAATCAAGCGATCGAAAAAGCTTATTCCATAGTAGGTAAAATTAAATGGGATGGGATTCATTATAGGAAAGATATTGGTAATAAAGCTACGTAAATTTATTTTTATAGGTTTTTTTACTAAAAAAGCGGGTTAGTCTAATTGGAGTTCTTTTTTGTTATCTACGGATTCCATTTTTTTGTTAAAAATTTTTTGTGAAGCGATCCAAGATCCCCAAGAGATTAATACGATAGTAGCAATTCCTAAAGATCCCCATAATTCGACATTTCCATAGTTCGACAATCCGCTTAAAAATACAAAGGCTCCCAGGGGAAGAGCCATGATGAACCCGAAGCAGGTCAGAAGCATTGAACTGCGTGCAAAGTATTTAGGTCGCACATCTACATTAAGCTCGGGAAGATACTTTCTATTTTCTTCCTCTGCCATATCTAGAAGCAGAACTTCATCTTCACATTTTGGACAATGTAGTCCTCCCCAAAATGTATTTTTACATTGTAGACAAAACTTAACCATGATTATCTCTGTTAGGTATTCTGGTAAGCTTAACGTATTTAAATATATCCTTCAACTTTTGGACAATGTAGTTTTCCCAAAAATGTATTTTTACATTGTAGACAAAACTTAACCATGATTATTTCTGTTAGGTATTCTGGTAAGCTTAACGTATTTAAATATATCCTTCAACTATCTGCCTTAGCCCCCTACTCTTATAGTTGAGTCATATAATTATTGATGAGAAAATGAAATATATGCTTTAAGGGTTAAAGTAAATGAAACCAAAAAAAATTAGAATTATTGCTCATGGTGGAGCTGGTTCAGAAAATGAACACTCCGACGGAACAAAAAAAGCAGTTGAAACCTGTTATAAGGAGGTTCAAAAAAGTACGAGTTTAATTCATGCAGTATCACTTGCAGTATGTGTTTTAGAGGATGATGGTCGTTACAACGCTGGAAGTGGATCCCATGCACGTGCAAATGGAAAAATAGAGCATGATGCCGCAATCATGGATAGCGAGGGTTGTTTTGGAGCCGTTGCTGCAATGAAAGGGTTCAAAAATCCCATTCAGGCAGCCAAGGCAGTAAGTAAAACAAAGTATCGAATCTTGGCTGGGGAAGGAGCGGCAAAGTTTGCTCAGGATTTAAAATTGGAGCCTACTCATTTGCAGAATATTTCAGGAGGGGGAAAAGATTTTTCAACATCTCCTACAACAGATACGGTCGGGTGCGTGGCCTTTGATGGGACTTCATTTGTAGCGGCACTCAGCACAGGCGGTATGGCAGGAGCGCATTATGGTCGAGTGGGGGATGTTCCCATTATAGGAAGTGGCCTTTATGCTGGGCCCGATGGTGCTGTTGCTACAACGGGAGATGGGGAGGCTATCATGATGAAAATAACAGCTTACCGTGCTTACGAATTGATTCAAAAAGGGGTGAGTCCTCAATCGATTGTTGATGAGGTCATCAATTGGTTTCCAACCGATGCATTTGGGCTGATACTCCTGTCACATAAAGGAAGTGCGGGCGGGTCCAACCGTAGTATGGCCTGGTCATCAAGGGAGTTTGGTTGAATAGAAACTATACTATTGATTTTACTTGTAGGAAGGGGATATTATCTCCGCTTGAAGAAAAAAAATATGTGAAGCCAGCGTAGCTCAGGGGTAGAGCAACTGATTCGTAATCAGTAGGTCGGCGGTTCAATTCCGCCCGCTGGCTCCATATAATACAATGGGTTACAGTTTAGGCTGCAGCCCATTTTTTTTAAATATAGGAAATTATATAGGCATTATAGTTAACTACCTTTGAAGCCTATTTTTTATTTGGGGTAACACCATGGGTAACAAATGAAGGGTAAATTGGATTAAATTTCCTCGTAACTGTAATAGAATAATTCGTTCAATGTAGGAATACTAATTTTAACAACAAGGAATTACTATGATTGTAAAAAACAAGGTTGTCAGTTTGAGCTTCTGCTTGAAAGACACACAGGGTGAAGAACTTGATAGGGCAGATGCGGACAAACCAA
>JABHTG010000079.1 GCA_018697205.1 Nitrospina sp.
AAACAAAAATAAGGTAAAGTTTGTTGGCCTGTCTTTTGTGAGAAACGTTAATGATGTGAATAGTGCAAGGAAGTTGATCAACCAAGAAATTGATATCATTGCCAAGATAGAGACTCAGGCTGCTGTTGATAACCTGGTTTATATTTTAAAGGAAGTGAGTTTTGTTTTGATTGACCGTGGGGATTTATCAACGGATGTGAAATTGGAGAAGGTGCCTCGCTATCAACGTCTTATTATAGAGACTTGCTTGTTATATAATAAACATGTGTTTCTGGCCACCCAGTGTCTCAAAAATATGGTGAAGTACCCAATCCCAACGATTGCCGAGGTCATTGACTTGTATAATTCATTCAAAATGGGAATTTTGGGGATTCAACTTTCCGAGGAAACTGCGATAGGGAAATACCCAAATGAGTGCTTGAAAATTATAAAAAAAGTTATAAAGGAAGTTGAAGAGAAAAAGATTGATTTAGAAAAATAATATTGGTTCAAAGTGCACGGTGACGGTATTTATCTGTAATAGTGTCCTGCGTAATATTTGTTTGTACAGCGGGTCTCTCGACTAACATATTTTAACAGGTTTTAAGAGACTTTTTTCTCCTTCAAGTTTTCAAAAACACACTGTGGTGAACGAGTTAAGGTCAATTTGCTCAAATTGCTTGAATTTTTTGAGAGGCTAGTGAGATATAGTTGTCTTGACGAAACGCAAAAAATAGGTAGAGTGGCCAGAATTAAATGTTAATTGACACAAATTTTACACAGGTTGTAAAGAGGGAATTTCCTTACTTGTTGAATAATAAAGAGCGCCTGTAGCTCAGCTGGATAGAGCAACGGACTTCTAATCCGTAGGTCGCAGGTTCGAATCCTGCCAGGCGCATTCAAAAATCAGGATGATTGTCTTTCTTACATGTATTATCTCTTTATCTTATAAATAATAATCAAGAGGCTCGATAGTAATGGCTATTACGCGTGTCTGGATTGAGGAAGGCTGTATTTTTTGCGGTTTTTCAGAGCTTAATTGCCCAAAGGTTTTTAAGGTTAAACATGGGGAAAGTTCGGAAGTTATAGAAGGAGTGGATTATTCAGGTTTAGAGGAAAAAATCAAGTATGCGGCTAAGAGTTGTCCGGTTGAAGTTATCAAGTATGAGGAGATTTGATTGATTCTATGACAAAATAACTCATGAGCAATCTTTTATAAGTCTTTTTTTAGCAGTCATTTTCCCCGTCCCTGTAATACCAATATGCGTCTAATTATCCCATTTGTTTAGATGAAAGACGAAGCATAGTATGTTATCTCTGGGTATACTTATTTGAAAGAAATTGGTTTGTTGGTTGCATAAGTATATTTTGAGAAATTTTTACAATTCTGAGGAAAGCATTGATGTCTATATTTTTTACAAAAATGAGTGGCAGCGGTAATGATTTTATAATTGTCGATAATCGCGAGTCAGTGGTTAAAAATTCTGAGAAACGAGATTTTGTTAGTAAAGTTTGTATTCCCAAGGTTTCTGTAGGTGCTGATGGGGTAATTTTTATTGAAAGCTCTGAAAAGGTAAATTTTAAATGGGATTTTTATAACGCTGATGGGAGTTCCGCTGAGATGTGTGGGAATGGAGGGCGTTGCGTTGCTAGATATGCTTATGAAAAAAATATTGCTTCTGAAAAAATGGCTTTTGAAACAACGGCTGGAATTATCAAAGCAGAGGTTAAAGGAAATTATGTTCGTATCAAACTAACAAATCCGGAGAATTTTAAAAAAAATATCGATATAGACTTAAATGGTAAAATTTATCAAGTCGACAGTCTCAATACAGGAGTTCCGCATGCTATTATTTACACTAGCGATATAATAGATGAAGATGTTTTGGGTATTGGGAAAAGTGTTAGATCACATGCTATATTTTCCCCAGCAGGAACTAATGTTGATTTCGTCCAGAAACAAGGCCCTAATGAACTCCGCATACGTACTTACGAGCGTGGCATTGAGGATGAAACACTTGCGTGTGGGACAGGAGTAGTGGCATCTGCCCTACTGGCAAGCAGAGCAGGCATGATTCAGCCTCCAGTTTCTGTTCAGACTCAGGGTGGTGAAGTTTTGAAAGTTGATTTTAAAGTAACGAGCGAAGGCGAAACCTTTGGGGATGTTTTTCTAGAGGGATCTACAAAGATTGTTTTTGAAGGAACGCTTGTTGAAGCGTGAAAAATTTAGAGTTTATAAAACGTTCAGCAGAGTTTATAAATTAACAAGTAATTTTTTATTAACTTAAGTAAGGAAATTATCGGAGAATTAGTAATGTTTGATGGCGTCTTTGTTGCTATTGTTACACCGTTTAAAAACGGTAAAGTAGATGAAGAAGCCCTGCGGGGATTGATTGACTATCAGGTTTCAGGAGGGGTTGATGGGATAGTTCCCTGTGGGACTACTGGAGAGTCAGCCACATTAAATCACGAAGAGCACGATCAAGTTATACGGATTGCTGTTGATGCTTGTAGGGGAAAAGCTAGTGTTCTTGCTGGTACAGGATCTAACTCAACTCGGGAAGCGATAGAACTTAGCCAGAACGCTGAGAAAGCAGGAGCTGATGGTCTTCTCCAGATAACACCTTATTATAATAAGCCGAATCAGGAAGGTCTTTATCAGCACTTTTCATCTATCGCGAAGACGGTAGATCTTCCAATTGTACTCTACAATGTTCCTAGCCGGACCTCGTTGAATATGATTCCTAAGACCGTGGTTCGTTTGGCAAAAATTAAAAATATTGTTGGAATAAAAGAGGCCTCTGGATCGCTTCAGGCAATTAGTAAAATTATAGATGCTTGTGGGGACGATTTTATTGTTCTTTCTGGGGACGACCCTTTATTATGGCCTATTCTTGCTATTGGTGGAAAGGGTGTGATTTCAGTGACTGCAAATATTTTACCAGCTAAAATTGTTGCCATGTGTAAAGCTGCCACTGCTGGAGATATTGTAGCGGCATGTTCTCTGCACTATGAATTAATGGAAATAAGCGATAGTTTATTTATTGATACAAACCCTGTTCCCGTTAAAGCAGCACTTCACCTTATGGGGAAAATAGAAAATGAAATTAGAGAACCATTAGTTAAACTTTCTAATGATAATTTAGATAGACTTAAAAAAGCTATGACTTGTCATGGTTTGCTTTTTAATAAATAGAAGATAAAGGTGTGGCTAAAAACAAAGTAGCTGCTTAACGAATTAGTAAAGGAGAGAAATTGATTAAGATAGTTGTAATAGGTGCTGGTGGGAGGATGGGAAAAACAATTGTTGCGTGTGCTGAAGATACTGATGGAGTTAGTATCACAGGAGGAACTGAATACAGTGGACATTCTGCTATTGGAAGCGATTTAGGGGTGCTTGCCGGAATAGGGAAGAAAAATATTTTTATCGTAGAAAATATTAAAGATGCTCTAAGAGATTGTGACGTGATTATTGACTTTACCACCCCGGAGTCTAGTATTAAAACCTTGAAGGCTGCAGTAAGTTACGAAAAATCAATTGTAATTGGCACGACGGGTTTTTCCTCAGAACAAAAAAAAATAATTAGTCAGGCAGCAGAAAAAATTCGATGTGTTTTTGCGCCAAATATGAGCATCGGTATTAACGTTTTATTTAAAATTGTAGAGGATGTTTCAAAAGTCTTAGGCGATGCTTACGATATAGAAATAGTGGAAGCTCATCATAAGTTTAAAAAAGACGCCCCTAGCGGTACAGCAGTAAGACTCTCTGAAATCATAGCCGATTCTCTTGACCGTGATATAAATCAGGTGGGTGTTTATGGGCGGCAAGGAATTGCGGAGCGAACATCAAAAGAAATTGGCGTGCATACGGTGCGTGCCGGTGATATTGTCGGCGAGCATAAAGTTTTATATGGAGGTATGGGAGAAACTATCGAGCTATTTCATCGTGCGCAAAGTCGAGAGACTTTTGCTCGAGGCTCTTTAAGAGCTGCGAAGTGGGTTGTTAACCAACCTCTAGGTCTTTATGATATGCAGGATGTTCTGGGACTTCGCTAAAATAAGTAAGGTTTTTCCATTTGAAAAATCTAAGTGCGAGATGTTATATGAAAATCCTAGGTCAAAAAACAAACCGACGATTTTTTTTAAGCTTATTTTCCTTATCAACACTGACTTCATTTTTCCCTGCAAGGGTATTTGGGGTTTCTGATTATCGGAACGACAAAAATATTCCTAAACAGTATATTCAGAATCGAGACCGTCCAGGATTTTTCATCCGTAGTGCTAATCCATTTATGGGTGTTGATGTGGAAGAATGGAGCCTGTCAGTTCGTGGAATGGTAAAAAACCCAATCGATTATAAATATGAAGATTTGTTTGGGCTAAAAAAAAAATCCCAGGTTTCACGATTGAAGTGTGTCGAGTGCTGGTCAGCCACCGCTAAATGGGAAGGATTTCTTTTTCAAGAGCTGATTGATCACGTCCGCCCCGATCCTAATGCTAAATATGTTTACTTCCAATCGGCAGATTCATATTATGAAAGTTTTACTCTTGAAGAGCTTGTTAGACCAAGAGTTCTTATGGTATATCGAATGAATGGCCAGCTATTAAGTAAAGATCATGGTTTTCCCCTTCGACTTATTGCCCCATTCAAGTACGGATATAAAAATATCAAGTATATAACTAGTATAGAATTTACCGATTCAAGAAAGCGTAACTATTGGTCTAATCACGGCCCTTATTCGATTGATGGTACTATTCAGCCTGGAATAGATCATCCTTTAGATTATAAAAAGAAGCCTTTGCCTATAAATGGTGGTGAAGTGTTTCACCCATTCGACAAACAACCTTCATGAAATACTTTCTATTATTTGCTTTCTCGCTGATGTTTTTTTTTGCATGTGAAAAAGATGGAGTAGAGCAAATTAATGTAATTATACCCGAATCTATTGTCGTCCCTGAGGATATGGTTTATATACCATCAGGGAACTTTATTATGGGTCATCCAGATGATCCTGGAACCAAAAGAGGAGAAGCGATAATCCAAGAGGCGTTTCTTATTGACCGGTTTGAAGTCACTAATGAACAGTTTAGTTTCTTCAATCCGAGCTATACATTCCATCCTAAAAGAGCTAGATTCCCAGTTTCAATGGTAACCTTTGAACAGGCAGAAAATTATTGCAAATCAAATGGTAGGCGGCTGCCTAATGAAACAGAGTGGGAAAAAGCCGCACGTGGCACGGACGGAAGAAAGTGGCCATGGAAAAAATACTACGAACACCCCAACAATGGATTTTCTGGCTTTATACCAGAGGCTGTGGACCATAGGGAGGAGTGGATTAGTCCTTATGGTGTTTATGGAATGGGACACAATGTTTGGGAGTGGACTTCAAGTTGGTATATATCTGACAAAGCTTTTGAGTCAGATCCCAATCGTTACAAAGTAATTCGTGGAGGACTTACTCAAACGCACACAGTTATCAAATTCACACCTACTTTTTTTCGCAATAAGATGGAACCAGCAGCATTTTTTAACTTTATTGGGTTTCGCTGTGCTTGCTCGGTAAACTGTCAAGAAGGTTGAAGGAATTGAGAAGTGTAATATAAGTCCCTTAAAACTATAATCTGGTCACGGCGCACCGCGAAGATAATTCATTATTTCGCTAGCTGCTTTTTTAAATAGTTTTCTTGGGCTCCCACCAAAAGGTCCGCCTTTTACCCAAGCATTAATAGTCCACGCGCCAACTTTTTCGCCTTCGTCATAAAGAGCAACTTTAACTTCTAATTTAGCATGAGCTGACGTTGCAATACCAAAGGAAGAAAATCGTCCTAAACGGCTGCCTTTTTTGTAACTCAAAACTTTATACTTAAGAATATATTTAGGACTCTCTTGAGCAATTAAAAAAATTGACTGCCCTATTTCGTTTTCCAATGCATCCTCGAGTTGAGAACCGGCATCTGCCATTTCGTAATTACGAGATGTTAGATCTTTTAAAGCAAGTGTATTATCAGTATTTGTAAAATCTTTATTAACTCGAGAATCTACACCGGTGCAAGCGGAAAAAAATAAGAAAGCAGAAGTTATAAAATAGACGTGGTTTTTCATATATTGCTCTTTAGTAGTTGATTTCTATAAATATCGGGAAATGCTGGAGTATACTTTAGGTGATTTCCAAGTAAAGAAGAATAAATCGGCATCTGATTTTATCAAAGTCTCACTAGCCGAAATTTTTGCAGAGTCTTTAAATTATTTATACATGCTAGGGATAAATGTTTTATAGTGAGAGTAATACTTTACGGTTTATTAAATAGCTTATTTTGTTGTGAAGAGGCGTAGAAATTTTTCTTCAACACCGCTAAACCAGATCTGCATTTCAATAGGAATAAGACTATTTATGTAGGTGATATACCCCATGGTCAAGGCAACTCCAAGAATAATTAAAAGCAGTCCGCTAAATATATTAGTAGAATGCAAAGTCGCTGAATACCCAGCTATGTTAAGGTTCCAACCCTTACCTCGTAATATTTTCCAAAATAATCCATCTTTTGGTAAGGTACTGCATACAGTAGCAATAAAAATTAATGGAAGTCCTAAACCAACAGCGTAGAAAAAGAGAAGAGTCATTCCTTGAAAAATCGTTTTATCTGATGCGGCTAAAATAAGAATTCCTGAAAGAATAGGGCCCACACATGGAGTCCACCCCAAAGCAAAGGTCGCTCCAAAAAGAAAAAACCCAAAAAAAGTTGATGTAGGGCGCCCTTGAAAACCTGCCCCAGAGAATCCTTTCCCAAAAAGGGTCATGATGCCAAAAACTATGACAGCAATGCCACCAGCCTTTGTAAGCGAAAACATATACTCTCTAAGAATTCCACCAAAGTAACTTGCCGAGGCACCCATGCCTACAAATAAAGATGCAAGGCCAAGAAAAAAAGCTATAGACATGAACCCCATACGTGCTCGATCAGCTTGAGCTGTGACCGCAAAATAAGCAGGTAAAATAGGTAGGGTGCAGGGAGAAAGGAAGCTGAATACTCCGGCAATAAATGCTAAAAAAATTAAGATAAGCATGCCTGATGGTGGTAAGTTCGATTTTACCTCAAATGGATTTGTTGGCGGTGCGTCTTTTCTATCTGATAATAGGGAGGGGCTGGGAGTTATTATTTTTTCAGTTGCGGAAGTTTTCTTTAAGTTGTTTGATTGATTTGAGGTGGATAAATTTGCAAATTTCATTGCTGTTGGCATTTTTTCACTTGCGCAACGAAACCCAACATCTAACTCGGGTTGATCAGGATAGGAAGATTCTCGATAGCCACTTCGGGAAAATTTTTTCAAGGCAGATAAGTAGGTCGGCCCAGAAAAATGTCCTATATCTTTAGCAGATTGGCCTCGTAAAACCTTAAGTCCTTCACTAAAATATTTGCTGTTATAAGTACTTCCTTTATATGGAGAGTAGTCATTAGCTACCCACTCCCAAACATTTCCAACTAAATCATGAATGCCAAGTGCTGTTGCACTTTTTGGATAGGATCCTACTGGAGCAAGGGGGCGTTTGCTTCCGGCTTTTTTTGATAGATTAGCGTAACTTTGATGAAACGTTTCCCCCCAAGGATAATTATTGCCTGTTTCGCCGCGAGCGGCCTTTTCCCATTGCTTTTCGGATGGTAGTTTTTTTTCCGCCCATTGGCAAAAATTAGAGGCATCATACCATGTAACATTTACAACAGGGAATTCATCTTGCCCACCGGCAAAGTTATTGTTTTTCCAGTGTTTTGGTGAAATTGCATTTAAGTCATCAATGTACACTTTGTACCGACGATTGGTCACTTCATACCGATCAATATAAAATGCTTTGAGAAAAATATTTTGTTCTGGTCCTTCGTCGACATACCACGGTTTGGGTAACCCAAAAGAGAGAGCTTCTCCAGATGTATCTTTTTTATTGGTTCCAAATACAAAAGATCCAGCTGGGATATAAACAACATCTCCTTCAAGTACATTTAAATGTGAATTATTTGCATTTGCATTTACTGCACAAATAAGTGCAATCGCACATGCAAGAGTATGTATAAGAAAACAAGATCGTAATACGGTTTTCATTTCTTCTTTAAATCCCAAGTTAGTTTTTTTTAAGAAGGTTTTCGAAGTATAGTAAAGTTTCAGGATCAGACCAATCTTCAGCTCCTTGAAGAATTCCTATAATCATTCCTCGAGGATCAATTAAGACTGTAGTGGGTAGGCTAACAATTCCATATTGCCGGCTTACAATCATTCGTTGGTCGAGCAACATTGGGAATGTAATATTGTTTGCTTTGACATATGGAGACACTACGCGATCACCAAACATATCATTGGAAATACCAACCATATCAAAGTTCTCCGATTTAAACTGTCGGTACAATTTTTCCAGTGAAGGCATTTCAATTTTGCATGGGCCGCACCATGTTGCCCAGAAGTTAATAAGGAGATATTTACCTTTAAATTGTCGAAGGCTTACCTCTTGGCCGTCAAGATTCTTAAGCGTAAAGTCACCTGCAAAATATTTTTTTTCTTCCTTGGCTTCAACTTGATAGCAAGTTGCCATTATTGCTAGTGCAATAGTGAAGGTTGCAAAGATTCCTAATATTCTAAGTTTGAGCATGTAGGGTAAAGATGAATTTTTTATTAGATAGATTTTTTTCAACAAATCAAAGCGGGAAGGAGTTTTATTCGACTGATTCTACGCAGCGAACCATAGGGATTGCTTTTTTTAAAGCTTTTTCTATCCCCATTTTAAGTGTCATGGTTGAACTAGAGCATGAAACGCAAGCTCCTACGAGACGTACCTTTACAATGCCATCATCAATATCTACAAGTTCTACATTACCACCATCTTTAATGAGCATTGGGCGGATTGACTCTAAAACAGTTTCTACTTCTTCTTTCATAATTTTTATCCCTTAACTTTTTATACAAATGGATACAAACATACTATCCCTGCCCATCAACAAGGGCTTCTTTTTTTGCCAAAAGTTCCTCCTGGGTTTCTACATGTTCGGGATCTTTTGGAATACAGTCCACTGGGCATACTTCCACGCATTGAGCATCTTCGTACCAGCCTACACATTCCGTACACTTTTCCCAGTCTATTACATATATGTCATCCCCTTCAGAAATTGCTTCATTCGGGCATTCAGGTTCGCACACACCGCAGTTAACACAATCTTCGTTGATCAACAGCGCCATAACGGTTCTCCTTAAAACTTCAAGTTATTAAATAATAGGTTTTATTCCATTGCTAAGAAATTTTTTTAAATGACTCAGCTTGTGAGTTCCACTTAAACCAAGCTTCATCTCTCACTACTTTATTATAAACTGAAACTACTAGATGTTTAGCATTTGGATATGTTGGTTCCCCATCGAATAAGGCCATTTTTTTATCCTCATCTGAAAAATACGCATCATGGTCAGGATGAGAGTGGTAAAAAACTTTTAGAGTCATCCCTATTGACTCAGTTTGCTTGAAAATTTTTAATAATTCACCTGGATCAATATTATAAGCTGTTTTGGCATCTCTTGGATAGGCTTCTGGATCCATTTTGTGTAGTTTATTTTGAATATTGGTACAGCGGAATAAAATATCATTCTCTTCCGCTTCAGCTAATCCTGCAATTATTCCACAACATTCAAAAGGATACTCTTCCAGAGCGTGTTTACGGATTTGCTCAAGGTTATCTTGTGAAATGTGGATAATAGACATTGTTAAACTTTAAAAATAAATTGTCAATCTCTTTGCTCTTAGCTTTATAAAGATCTAATTAGGTAGGTTTTAGTTGATATGTGTGTAGAAACTATTCTCATTCTCAGGAAAATATGACTAGTAGCTGTTATAAATAGAATACAATTACAGTTTTTAAAAGCAGACCATTCGGTTAAACATGGGTTTCAATAGTCATGTTATCCAGCACCTTCACCTGGCAGGCAAGGCGGAGTTCTGGATCTTTTTTTAGTTTTTTAGCCAGTTGTTCGCTTTCAATTTCATTTTTTGGTTCAGCATTACCTGAAACGATTTTTATGGCACATGCGTGGCAAAGTCCACGACCTCGGCAATTAAGAGCTTTAAAAACATGGGGATATATACTAAGCTTGTTTCTTATTGCAGCTTCTCGTACAGTTTCTCCCTCAACAGCTTTTATAGTTCTATTTTGTTTTATAAATTGAATTTCTAACATGCCTCAATTTCCATAAAATCTAATAATTTACCCTTGCCCCAAAAACCGTGAAATGCACTACCCACAGTGAGGCAGGAGATAGTCATATGAACAATCGAATAGATTCCACCGCCATCCTTTAATACGCCAACTTGGGAATAGGGAAGAACGACTTCACCACAGTTAGCGCAAGAAGTCGAGTGTTGTTCACAAGTTTTATTAAGGCAACCTACGCAAACTATAGGATGAAAGAGGTAGGTTTCTTGTCCTCGGAAACTTGCTACAGTGGGTAAACTTTCTACCCCGTTTCCACAGTCCGAGCACAATAAAGTCATCTCTTGTTGGCTCATAAACTAAATCTCTATCAACTTTATGCGTGAAAGTTATTTTGGGTTTAAATCTGCATTCTACAGAAGGAATTGAGTTGAAACAAATTATTTTATTCTTTCAATGATAAGTTAAAATCAATTTTTATTAAAGCCTTTGAGATGAGTCAGCTTATACAAACGCTTTTCATTTTTTCGTAAGAATCAAGCACAGCACCGACTCCCTTGACTATACTTAAGAGAGGTTCATCGGGTTTGTAAACTTTAAGTGACGTGCGCTCTTCAATTAGCTTGTCTAGTCCACGAATTAGAGCACCACCTCCAGTTAAATAAATCCCATTAGAGTGAATATCCGCTGAAAGTTCAGGAGGTATTTTTTCTAGCGCCCTCATGACAGCAGAAATAATAGTAAGAATGGGTTCTTGTATGGTTTCACGAATTTCATTATCAAAAATTGTAATTGAAGTGGGTATTCCGGTTTGAACATGTATACCTTTTACCTCTGTGGAGAGTGTTTCTAATTCGGGGTAGGCGCTACCTATTTTAACTTTAATACGTTCTCCCTCGAATATGCCAATATTCAGATTGTGTTCCAGTCTTAGGTAACGAACTATCGATTCATCAATTGAGTCTCCAGCGAGGCGGACAGATTCGCCATACGCTATTGCTGAAAGCGAGATAATGGCTATATCTGATGTCCCGCCACCAATATCGATCACCATATTTCCTTCTGGCATATGTACCGGAATATTAGCTCCAATAGCAGCAGCCATTGGTTCCTCAATTAGATGTACTTCGCGCACGCCAGACATAAGAGCAGCTTCGATGACTGCCTTTTTTTCTACTTGAGTTATGCAAGTTGGAACCCCTATTACAATGCGTGGTTTGATAAACCAATTTTTTTTGAGAATTTTCTTTATGAAGTAGGTGATCATTCGGTTAGTGACATTAAAATCCGCTATGACTCCATCTTTCATAGGTCTGATAGTTTGTAACCCTGCAGGTGTGCGTCCGAACATTCTCTTTGCTTCAAACCCAACAGCTTCAACCTTTTCTGAGCCAGAACTAACGGCTACGACAGATGGTTCATTGAGTACAATACCCTCACCTTTAATATGTATCAAGGTGTTAGCTGTCCCAAGATCCATAGCTATATCAGTAGAAAAGCGCCCGATTAATTTTTCAAGAATCATAAAGTCACTATATAGTTTTAGGAAAGATTTCTGAAATAACCCCAGATAAAGAGGCTCCAATTAACTGCGAAATCGTTTTTCCATTTTTAGGAAAACAAGATACTCCTAGTTCAGCATAAACTTCCATTGGTTTGCCTTCGACGAGCAATGGAGTACTGTTAAAAATGTGTTCGAGTTTTATTTTAAATGGTTCTACTTTAGACCATTCTTGATCCACAAGAATCACAATATATATGTTTTCGGAAAATTTAAAAATATATTTTGGTGAGGGTAGCGTATTAGAAATTGTAGAGGCAATTCCGCACTGGAATAAATCTCCACACTTGACTCCAAAAGAAGAGTAAATGTCTGGTAGATTTTTGACTTTCAAACTTAAAAAGCATGTGGACGTTCCATTTTTCAAAAAGTCTTTTTCGAGAGAATCAGTATGTAGAGTTAAGAAGCGATGATTAGGTATTCCTACGATTTGGTCTAAATTCTTGTTATAACTCCATTGATCTTTAGTTTCTGCATAGAAAAAAGAGGATCCGGCGGAGTAAGTCATAAGAGTGAGCGCATCTAGTTCTAAATCAGAATATGACCCAGCAGTTTTTGATCCGCACAACATTACGCCATAAAGTTGTTGCTTAAATGCAATTGGTGCCGCCATTAGAGATAAAAAGGATCTTTCTTTATCTTCTTCTATTCCAAAAATGATGCCATTCCATCCCTCTGTATTACTTAGAAGAATAGGGCACTGATTCTTAGCGCATGACCCAGCAAGGCCCTTGCCTAAGTGTATTGATAAGTTGGATATGCGCTGATTAAACCCTTTAAAATTTGAAACTTTTCCTACTTTTTCAGAGTCGAATAAAATTATAGCATTCGCATCACAGGTGAGTATAGATGAGGGTATGTTGGTTAGTCTCTCTATTGTTTTATTTTGGTTGGATGATTCTGCTATGAACCGGCTATAGGATATTAAGTCACGAAAAATAAATTTTGGGGTAGAATAATTTTGAGTACTTTGATTTTCTAGGTCTAGCTCCCAGGCCATTTGATTTGCTAACCCCGCTATAATTTTTTGTTGTTTTGCGGGGAAACTGTAGCTTTCCTTTGAATCTATAAAGAGAACACCTTCTAGTGTTTTATAAATCACTGGTATAGCAAGAAAGCTTTTTAGGTCCTCTTTTTTGTTGTATGGGCTAAGCTTTATCGCTTTTTTATCTAAATTTTCCTCAAGATAAGGTTGCTTATTTTGTGCGACAGTTCCTAATATACCTTCTCCAAAATTAATCTTTGCTTCTGTGTTGAAGTTGGGACTTAGAGAAATATGATGGCGCAAAAAAAGGTTCTTTTTGTATGAATTTACTTTATACAAAGCGATAGTAAATGCGTTACTAATATTACCGGTAAGTTCTACAAGTTGACCGAGACGATCCGAAGCAGCCATTTTTTAATATAATTTCTGATTAAGTTAGTATAGAGAAATTAGAGCGTGAACTTATTTGTGCTGAGTGATAATTAAGGCGGAAAAATTTATTTCCCTCTGTTTTTAAGCATATTCCTATAAGCTTTGACTTCATTTTTATCAACTGCTCGTGCCGCTACTTCATAAACGGTATTGCTATTATATATAACTTCTTTAACCCGCATAGCTTGGCAGTTGATAACTTTTTTCTCCCCGTTTGATGGTAGACGAAAGGAGGCAATGAGAATATCGTCTTTAATAACTGTCGCTGAAATTGTTAGAATGAGTCCATTCGTCGACATTTCTTGAATATCAACTTTATGCGTCTTGTCAAAAAATTCTCTTTCTCTTTCGATTTCAGCTGTACCTGCAATCTTGACACGCGCTCTATGGCTAATTCTTTTATCAAGCTTAGCTTTATCTGCGTAGATTTTTTTTTTAATTAATATATCTAGGCATTCTTTAAAGTGATGCAGTTCGCCCAAAGAAAAAGTTTCTAAAGAAGTAAGCATTTTTTGAAACATTGATATACACAAAGTCTTAGTCTAAACCCTCCGAGGTTGGGTAGACTAGTGTTTAAGGAGAGCATGCGAACCTAATTGTTAGGGTCATTTTATAATCAGTCTGATTTCGTGTCAATCGCTTAAAAACAAACCTTTTCTTCTGCGGACTGTATTAAAGACAGTTAATAGTCTTGACATAGATATAGCTCATTTATATACTCCAGCATCCCTTTGTGATCGGATGCGACTCGATGAGATAATCGATAAGGGGCGGTTAGCTCAGCTGGGAGAGCACCGGCCTTACAAGCCGGGGGTCACAGGTTCGATCCCTGTACCGCCTACCATCGTTTTTTTGGCTTTCGATACACTATAAAATTGTTGCCGAAATAAATGAAAATGTAGTTGGGTTTGTAAGGTAGACCCAAAGAGTAACCAACGCATATTTTTATAGCACTATCTTTAGTTTAGATGCGGGGTCGTAGTTCAGTTGGTTAGAACGCCGGCCTGTCACGCCGGAGGTCGCGGGTTCGAGTCCCGTCGGCCCCGCCATATAATTAGGGGGCTGAGGCGAATTGCGCTTCAGCCCCTTTTTTACTTATCACTATGGCCCTACTATGTTTTTGAAATATAGTTCCTGTTTTCTTAAAAAGAGTGTTTTTTAATACTTGTGGATTAAAACTACGGCTATCAGAAGAAGAGCAGAGCCTGAAATACGACCTAAACTTAATTCCCGTATAGGAAATCCAAGCCATCCATAGTGATCTAGAATTAGTGAAGCTAGTAATTGCCCAGCTAGGACAAAAGCTACTAACGAGAGAAGTCCAATTTTTGGGCCCGAAATAATACTTCCAAATACAGCGAATGCGCCTATTAATCCACCTAACCATAGCCACTTTGGGATTATGATCAATGTGTTGAAACCTGGCCAAGGATCGCGGAAAATAAATAAACAAACCGTAAGACTAATTGCACCTACAGCAAAAGAAAACAATGAAGCAGTAATTGGACTTGATATCCGTTGTGCTAATTCGGTGTTGATACCAACTTGAATTGGTAAAAGAAATCCAATAGCTAGTGCTAATAGTATGTATAGTTGTCCCATTATCTCACCATGTCTCCCATAAAAAATGATTGGTTTTTAATTTATAAAGAAGTTGATGAAAGGACCTTTATGTTTGAAACGATTAAATTAATAAGGTTATCCATCAATCTGTCTTAGCGTTTTCAACGGTTTATTTTTCAAGACATCTATACTAGAAATTATCCCGGTAAACGTTGTAAGGGCAATCGAAAGTCCCAACGTCCATATCATTACATCGAGCCTGGGATGCCAGGGTGCTTTAACAAGATATTTCATTATTCCCCAAGATAATCCGGAAGCCATTCCTACCCCAATAATACTAGCCAATACGCCAATAGTTGAGTATTCGACTCCCAGAATCCCCGCAATTTTATTTTGTTTGGCGCCTAGAATTTTTAGGACGGCTGATTCCTTTAACCTTCTGTATTTAGTTGAGGCAACAGAACCTGAAAGAATAATTAGTCCAGCCATAATCGTGAAGACTGACATAAAATCAACCAGTGTTTTTAACTTATTAATAATACCTTCAATAGTGTCTACAATATCGCGGGTTGATAAAGCAGTGACGTTTGGTAATGCATTAACCACAGCGTGCTGCAGTTCTAATTCTTTATGAATAGGAACATTCACTGTAGCTACATAAGTTATAGGAGCTCCTTCAAGAGCACCGGATGAAAAGATCATGTAAAAATTTGTTCTCATATTTCTCCAATTTACTTTGCGAATATTTGTCACTGGAGCCGTTATTTTGATGCCCTGAATATCCATTGTGAGTTGTGATCCAATTTTAGCTCCAAGTCTTTTGGCGGCATCCTCTTCTAATGAAACTTGAGGGGTTGTTGCGTCTTCTTTTTTCCACCAGACTCCCTCAGTAATCAGATTGTCCTTCGGCAAACTTTCTCCGTCATTAATGGTGGTTACAAAATTTCTGGTAATAAACCATTCTTCTCTACGCTTATTCTTGTAGGGCCAATTTTTAGCTAACTGTCCGTCAATTCCATAAAACTTTGAACGTATGAGCGGAGTTAGATTGCGCTCCGCTTTAGGAGCGATAAGGTCGAGAGTTTTTGTAAATATTCCAGTTTGGTCGGATTGAATATCTATAAAAAAATAATTTGGAGGATCGATTTCTTTATTTTCTTTTAGCATAGCTATCATGTCCATTTGTACGAGTCTGACTGTAAGCACCAACATGATTCCCATGCCCAGACAGGTGACAATTGAACGTGTTTGGTTATTTGGGCGGTGAAGGTTAGTTAGCCCATAATGTCGTAACATTTTCACGGAAGAAGGGATTTTTTTTAGCACTTTTATTAGAAGTACTGCAAAGCCTGATAATAGCAGACCAGAAATTCCCAGAGCGAGGATGAAGATAATACCGTGTTTGATTGATCCTGCTTGCCAGATTACGATTGCAGTGATTATAAAAATAAAGACAAAGCCGAATACTCTTCGCTCCCATAAGGTCCCAAGGGAGAGCTCTTCTTCTTCGAAATTACGTCGAAATAGACGTAGTGGGTTAGTTTTGCTGGCGCGCAATAAAGGTAACGTGCAAAACAAAATTGTAGTGATCATTCCTAGAGAAAGTGAATGTAGGGCAGGGGCCCAATAAAATTCTGGTTCAAGGTTGAGATTGGTTAGTCCGGAAAGTTTTGAAGGTAATAAAAACTGCACTCCATAACCCAGCAGCACTCCAGTAAGACTACCTAAAAAACCTAGAAGTAATGACTGCAGAAAATAAATCTTTAGAATCACACGGGGGGGTGCCCCGAGGCAATTTAATATAGCTATGGTATCCAGTTTTTGCGCCATAAAAGTTCTAATAATCATCGCAACGCCGATGCCTCCCATAAGAAGAGCAATGATCCCCAACGCTTTCAAGTACTGCCCCATGCGATCTATAGTATTGTTAATAGAAGACTCCATATCCTTGTAGCTTCGTAGGCTCAAAGACTTATCTTTAAGTCCTTTTTCAAGAATAACCAGAGCGTCTTCTAGAAGAATAGATTTTGGTAATCGGATCAAAGTACGGTACTTAACGCGGCTTCCTACCTGAATAAGATCTGCTTTTTTAAGTGTTGGGTGAGAAATGAACACCCGCGGTCCAATGCTAAATGCCCGAGTAATCCGATCAGGTTCTTTAGTTATAGTCCCGTTAATACGGACCCTCACTTTCCCTAGCTTAAAGAAATTACCAATTTTTAAGTTTGTGCGCACCAGGAATGCAGGGTCAACGACTGCACCAGAGTCAGCTAGCATATTCTCTAAGGGGTGAGGTGAGCTTGATTCAACACTTCCGTACATTGGGTAAAACGGAGCTTGCGCGGGGACCGACTTTAGTTCTACTAACAGCGATGCTTTTTTCTCATTGGATTCCGTATAGAGAGCCATCGCATGCAATTCCTTTAAAAACTGAAATTGAGTTTCAGGAGGCAAAGCAGTTTTTTGGAACTTTATGTCATTAGGATTTTGTTCCCATCGTCCTTTTATTTCAAGATCTGCAGCCAATAAGCTTTTTGATTCTCCTTGAATAGCTGTATTAATTATGGAAGAGAAACTCTTGACGGTCATTAAAGCTCCGACACCTACGGCTATGCACACTATGAAAAATATAAATCTACGCCA
>JABHTG010000026.1 GCA_018697205.1 Nitrospina sp.
CGCTCCATTCAATAAGAGGTTATCATCTAAAAACTGAACCTCATCAATATCGTATGTATCAATATAATGTTTAATTTCATCATAAACAATCTGAGGTGATCTTGTTCTGAATGCGTAACTAAAGTTCGTGCTAGAGCAAAAAGTACACTCTATAGGGCAACCTCGACTCGTGTGCAAGTGCATAACTCTTTTACCCTTATGGAAAGGATTGGCTGGCATATCAACTTCAAAATATTTTTCCATAGGTAATAAATCATACGCTGGCAAGGGCAATGAATCTAAATCCTGAATTTTTTTGGTTTCGGGATTTGTTACCATTTTCCCATCAAAATACCCAATCAAACCGTCTTGGTTTTTATCAACCTTACCTTTTTGATAGTTAAAAACAAATTCAGCCAACCGATATTCCCCTTCTCCACGTAATATATAATCTATCGTCCTTTCTCCATCAAAAGTGCAATGCCTAAAGGTCGATTCTGGATACATAGTTGGATGCAGACCGCCTGCGACCACTATTGAATTGGGAAGGACTTTCTTAGCAACTCTAGATATTTTGCATAAATTTCTTAAATCTTGAGAAAATACGAGAGATAATCCAATGATTCCGGGCTTAGATTCGGCCAAGTAGTCAGCTACTGCCTCATCAGACAACCCATAGGTATATATTCCATTTTTTTCATCTATCAGTTCTTCATGACCCCACCCTTCAATAACGCAATCTAGCAACTCTACTTCAATTCCAACCTCTCTTAAGGATCCAGCAACATAAGCTATGGCAGCTGGAGGTATACTTCTTTTAGTCATACCGTTAGGTGCGCACATTGGTGGATTTATTAGTAGCACCTTAGAATTTTTATAATCAGTATTTAAATCCACAAAATTAGGCCCTCGAACCGAAGTCGCAGATAATCCGACAGAAACACCTGTTTCTTCCTTGGTAACCAGATAGGAATATAAGGGCGAGTCTTTTGGAATATTATCAGATATTTTGTGAGCTTTTTTGGACATTGCGATTCCTTCAAACTTGAGATTGAGAAAATACAGGTAGTGTCCTAAACTAACACCTTAAAAAGCAAGAAACAAGTATCACGCCAAAGTCCTCCCTTAAACGAACTAGTTGTTTTGCAAGTTCTTTATCAAGTTTTAAAATATACGAAATAACCTCACAACTCTTCTAATTCGAATCGATAACCTTATTCAATGGTTGGATCAATTAGGATTACTAAAATATAAAAATTTATTATTGTACGAGTATAAAAAGAAAAAATGAAGTGTTTCTAATTCAGACCTGATGAAAATATGAAAATTTTTTGGTTCTAAAGTATTTAATTCAGGAAAGTTGCCGGTTTAAGATGGCATCGGATCACTTGTCATCATTTTTTTTAGCACTTTTATGGCTTTTTTATTGTTCAGCAACCTTTTGCATACTCGGAATAACTCCTCTTACTCCACCTCTAGGGTCATCCATATCTCCCTTTCTCCTTGGTATCAAATGGATGTGACAGTGCATAACTATTTGTCCGGCAGTATTCCCGTCATTAATCCCAATATTAAATCCTGTGACATCGGGGTCTTCTTTGAGAATGATCTCTTTTTGTCTTTGCAGCAATTTATTACAAGCACTGAGCTCAGGTTTATCTAAATCAAAATAAGAACTGACATGCCGCTTTGGAATGATCAAGGAATGCAAAGGAGTAACTGGGGACTTATCTTTAACAGTAACTGCAAGTTCTTCAGAGTCTATAATTTTAGATTTTTCAAATCCACAAAAGGGACAGATATCACTCTCCACCTCTGTTTCCTCCATCGCAGCAATATATTGATAGAAGTGGACCATAGGATGACCTTAATCTGCTTCTATTGAATCTGCTTGAACTAGCATACTGATGTCTTCACCAGGATTTATAATTAATTGTAAATCTGGGTTACTGAATCTTTTAAAGTGCTTCTCATACCTGTTTCTCCATCCATCTCCTTCACGTTTCTTAATAATCTTTTCATAATCTATAGTAAAAGAACGAACCGTTTTTTCCAAAAATTCACCAGTAATACCCAAATTCTTTATGAAGCTTTTTGCCTTAACTACTTTCAACCCATCTTCTTCTTTTATATTTCCCTTAGCGAGTTCCACCTCATAAAGTTCAGCACCAGGATAAGGTTGTGCAATAAAAAAAGAGGCCGAGCTAAA
>JABHTG010000020.1 GCA_018697205.1 Nitrospina sp.
ATCATATTTGGGAAAGAAAATAAATTTAAAATACTGATTTAGCTTATACCCGATGAGTTAGTTGTTTCTTGTCGGAAGCTTTGAAGTTGCGCAACGAAAACCTACATAGTGAAACCTGTGTATTGGTAAACTCGTGATCCACTTAAAAGATTGCATGGCATTCATTGAGTTTCTCCAAGATCCTCCCCTCAGCACTTTTCCTTGTGTTGATTCACGGTGACTATTGGTCCACTCCCAAACATTTCCCGCCATATCAAACAGACCATAGGAGTTTGGTTTTTTTTGACCTATGGGCTGAGTTTTTCTCTCTGAGTTTTTATTAAACCAACTATACAGCTTGGGATCTTCCTTTCCCCAATAAAATTTTGATGTATTTCCAGAACGAGCGGCCCACTCCCATTCCCATTCGCTCGGTAAACGCTTCCCAATTTTAAGGCAATACTCCACAGCCTCAAACCAGTTCACTTTTTCAACGGGTCGTTTCCTATGGACAAAAAAAGATGAGTTAAAGTTTATATTTTTTTCATAAGATTCTTGAGACACTTCAAAACTATCCATAAAAAAATTATCAATGAAAACTTCTTTACCGTCATATTTTGAATAAACCATTAATTTTCCAACCGGAATAGGTACCACATTATATTTAGTTTGGGCAAGTAAACAGTTTTTGAAAAAGACGTAAATAGAGTTGGGTATAAACAACAACCAAAAAATCTTTAGGATAAAAAAATACATTTAAAATTAAAAAAATAAGACAATAATCTATTGTAAGACTGCCTGTATCGATACACGAACCACTGGGATAGCTCTGAGACTATTTTAGCCACTTCACTTATGTACCTTGTCTTAAGTGCCAAGGGGAACTCTTTTTTGTTTAAGCGCAGGGCAATATCTTTTGGCTATAGGTAGCGAAAATAATAAAGATCGCGGATCTTGAAAACGTATTTGGGTAGACGGGGCGGGTGTAATCTTCGGGACCGTGGATGCACGGTAGAGCTCCTTTATGGACAAGTTATGGACAAGTCCACGAAGGAAAAGGTCGAAAGTGCTTGTAAACTATTGTAACTTAATACTTTGGTGGAGGCGGGGGGAATCGAAGAAACCCCCTACCCTAGGATAGTATTTTACGAATTAATAATAATTTTATACCTTCGTTAGGACACTTTACCGAAATAATTTATCACAAAAATGTGAGTTGGTATATACGTAGTAACTAGAGCGAATTTCCCCCCTGCCCCTCTTAGGTTTCATAGGTATTTCTAGGCTACTTTTTGTTCATCCACAACTCTCTTTACCGTACTCACTCCAACTCTAAGTTGGCCTGCAATTTTTCTGATGCCTCTGCCCATTGATCTGAGTTCTCGAATTTTACTTTCAACTTCCAGAGAAACTCTTGGCCTTCCAAGTTTTTTACCTTGGGCTCTTGCTCTAGACAATCCTGCATTGATTCTTTCTTTTATCATCGCTCTTTCAAATTCAGCAAAAACACCCAACATTTGAAACATCATTTTACCTGCAGGAGTTGTGGTATCTATGCCCTGTTGGTGAAGAAACAGGTCTATCTTTTTTGAATGAAGTTCATCGAGAAAGGTTACGAGGTGCTGCAGCGATCGACCTAACCTGTCAACGCTCCAGGTCATGACCAGATCAAACTCTTTTCTAATGACGCCCTTACACATGGAGTCAAAAGCGGGTCTTTTATCTCTGCCTTTGGCTCCACTGATACCATGATCTACAAACTCCTGAGCTATCTGCCAGCCATTTTGGTCTGCTACTTTTCTCAGTTCTTGAAGCTGATTTTCGGTAGATTGACCATCCGTGCTGACTCTAGCGTATAAAGCAACTTTCGCTCTTTTTTTACTAATATTCCCAGCTAAAAACGTTATTCTTTTGCTCATTTTAGTTCCTTTCACAGGTTTTAATGGAATTAGGATACTGAAATAGTGTACGGAAATCAAATGAATTTAGAACAGAGCAATATGCCTATTCCAACCCTTTAAACAAAAGAAGTTACAGATCAAACGACATAGGGGATTTCCGAACCACCGGTCTTTAGGAGTAGAACCCCTTTAATTAAGGAATTTATGCCCAGTTAAATAGTTCTTAGTGGTACTAAAAAAATTTCGGGTCTTTAGGAGTAGAAAGCACCAAAATCCAGCCATGAAATAACACAAATCCACAAAAGATATTTGTTCAAGCCCTGCCAGGCAGTTCTGGTGGGGCTTTTTTGTTTTTAAACCATTAAACCGAGAGGTTGTCGCAATGATTGATCCAAGAGATTTTACAAATGAGATGGAGAAGTACTGGTCAGAAAAACTGGGTAATGTTTCAAGCGAGGCATTAAGGAAAGTCTGGTTTCAACTGGCAGATGTATTTGGTCGCTATGCTACCGGCGAAACCAATAGAAACGAATGGACTGTTCTGCAGCCACCGACAGGATCGGGGAAAACTCAGGGAACGATAGTCTATTGTTCCATGCTATCGAGAATAAACAAAAACCTTCACCCTGGCGCTCTCATAGTCACTCGATTAAAAACCGATGCGGACCAGATTGC
>JABHTG010000017.1 GCA_018697205.1 Nitrospina sp.
AAATATCCAGAGACTCAAGGCACTCTTCATTGATATGGGGATAAGGTGAAACCGCGAGTTGGAAATAGACCTGGCGCGTTCTTCTAGAGGGCTGTGCGCCTGACATACCAAGGAAACTGTATGCCCCCTCTCAAGAAGCAATCGAGGTTCCTGTAGGACGCTAATCTCCTGGCCACCCCATCCTGCGGCAGCTTCAGTGTGAAGTATATGAAGCAATTTCAAGGTAGGGACTCAAAGTAAACTGGATAAACAATCCGTCACAAATAACTGACGACCAATCTAACATACCACTTTGGACAAGTCGAACCACAAAACTGTCTTTGCCGTATATATGGGTTTAAATTAATTCTTGGAAAACTTTATAAACCTCATCTACTGAAATAGACTCTGGAGGGTCAAAAGGTTTGCGCGCAACTACTTTGGCAAATGGGGATAGCGGGCCAGCACATTCAACAGGATACCCGATATGTATAGAAAGTATTTTCACATCAAAACAAGACGCAATGTGCGTTAAACCGTTATCCAACCCAAGATAAAAATTTGATCGACTGATCATAGCCGCTGAAGGTCCTAAAGGATATCCTTTCAAAGTAATCGTTCCATCATAACTGTGAGGGTTTTCTTTAGAAACTAGAGTGACAATTTTAAAGTTATGATTTTGACGAATTTTTTGAATAAGAGACAAGAACCGGTCGTATGGCCATTCTTTCATTTTTTTCTTAGACCGAGTCTCAGGTGATAGAACTAAAAACTTATCGTTATTAGAAATTTCTAGTTCGCTAAGTTTTTTTTTGGCTTCTTCAAAATCGTTATCATTTAAATAAATAATAGGCCTTCGTTCTTTCAAGCTTACCCCGCATTTTTCAGCATAGATATCTAGAAGGTGTTTCTTCGGCTTCCACCAATCATAAGTTCCATTATCTAGAAGAAACACTTGATCATGTTCTCTATATTTTTCTCGATAGGTCTTTCTACGTGCTCGTTTTTTCCAGACGTTATAGAAAAAGGGGGTTTCAAAGTGGTCAATATTGGGGTCATTTTTAATGGTATTAAAGAAAATTCCGTCTCCGACACCAAAGGTTATTTGAGCACCTGGATACTTCTTTTTTAAGGCAACTACCGAAGGGGCAGCCGAAATCAAATCGCCCACACCCCCGATTAATCCAATAAAAATTGAGCCTGGTGCTTCACATGAATGAGGAATTCCAAGCCATTTTTTTAATGTTATAGAAATCATAAATTGAGTACTATTATCTGGTACATTAAAGGGTACATTTAAACCGTTTTAAGTGACCTATCTCTGATCTACGGAATTTTTAATCTCGTTTTATCGGTCACCCAAATGAAACTCTTGATTCTCCTAGGCGCTTATTAGAGGATAAATAGTTTTGGATATAATCGGTAGTAGCCTCTTCTAAAGAAGTTATTGGCCGAGAATATCCTGCATTCCGAATCTTATCTATTTTCGCGCAGGTACGATACTGAAATTGGTCACGTATAGAATGGGGCATGTCGACATATTCGATCTCAAGATTTCTGCTCATAGCTTTGAAGACAGTTACTGCAAGGTCATTCCAGGTTCGTGCCACTCCAGTTCCAGCGTTGAATATTCCTCCGACTTTCGGGTTGTCCAGAAAAAAAAGCGTCATCTCTATTGCATCCTTGATGTATAAAAAGTCGCGTTCCTGATCCCCATCAGAGTACTCTGGGTTATGGGACTTGAACAGACGAATCTTACCGCTGTCCAGCACTTGCAGAAACCCTCTACGAACCATACTTTGCATTTCCTTTTTATGATATTCTCCCGGACCAAATACATTAAAATACTTCAACCCAACAATTTGGCCAAGAACACCCTGTCTTTGTGCCCATAGGTCAAATTTATGTTTACTATGCCCATAAGGGTTAAGTGGATTTAATATTTTAAGATCTACCTTGTCGGAAAAACCATTCTCTCCGCTACCATATGTTGCTGCACTGGAAGCGTATATAAATCGAATATCTTTATTCAACGCGTATGTTGCAAGACACCTGGTATAGTCAAAATTAGTTTTTGTCAAAAAAGATTCGTTTCTTTCAATTGTTGAAGAGCATCCTCCCAGGTGAATAATTGCGTCTATTGACCATGGGATTTTGATATTTTTAATTCGATCTAAGAATATTTCTTTACCTTCCAATGCAAAGTAATTAAGTAATGCAATATTCTTTTTTTTTTCTGGATGGTCTACTCCATCGACCAAAATAATATCTTTAATACCGCGCTTATTTAAAGCCCAGACGATCGCACTACCTATACATCCTGCCCCTCCTGTCACAA
>JABHTG010000136.1 GCA_018697205.1 Nitrospina sp.
ATTAATTATTATTCCTAAAAGTCAATTTTGTGAGGAAGAGCTTTATGGTGTTATATATGCACTGAAGCAGGCGGGGATTCGTGTTGTTGTTTTGTCAAAGTCTGGGCAGGAAGCTTTAAGCATGAGTCGTAAAAAATATAAACCTGATGGAATGTTAGTGGATTGGAACAAACAAGCAGGGATTGGTGGGAAGTATCATGTTGTTATTTTAGTTGGTGGTAAAGGAGCAAGAAAGTCACTTTGGGATGATCCAATCGTTCCTCAGATTTTAACAGATCATTATCGCTCTGGTAGTATTATAGGGGCTTTAGGTTCTGCGATAATCGTGTTGATGAGGGCTTCATTGATTTTAGGTGAAATTCCTTTGCTACGGGAAGAATTAGCTAAGAAGGAACTAGAAGCTCTGGGTGCAGTTTACATCGACACATTGGTGACCAGTGAAGGAAGAATAGTTTTAGGGCAAGGTGCAAACGCTGTTAAAAAATTTTCTCAAACTATTCTAGATCTGATCAAAGTGAAAAATGTATTTTAAAAAAATTTAAAGCCCATTATGTAGTCAGCTTTTTTAGATAATAGTCATAAGATAAATTGTATTGTCTATTATGTAAGGGTCTTCGTAGCTTTTTAGTTCGTCATAATCAAAATAAACTATGAGTAAACACTCAATTAAAAGTTTTTCAGAGGCCTTATTTAAAAAGCCTTTTTATTTTGCTCTAGTTAATATTTTTATTTATTTTAAAAGCCCGATAAAAGTTTTAATTCGCTATGTATTCGAAGTGGGTAATTACCCACAAAAATTTTTCATTGATACTCCGGTAGGGATTCAAGGTGTGACCGCTTTTAGTCATCACGATTTGATTACTCTTGTGGAATGTTTTGGGAAGTTGGATTATCGTGCTCCAAAAGATATTTCTGTAGTTGTGGATTTTGGTTCTAATATTGGAATTAGCGCGCTATATTTTTTAACAAGAAATGAAGGTGTGAAAGTATACCTATTTGAGCCAGTTCCTCGTAACATTCAAAGGTTAAGAGAGAATTTAAAGGGATTTGAAAAACGTTATGTGCTGAGTGAATGTGCAATCGGGGTCGAGAATGGGAAATTGGACTTTGCTTGTGAAGATACTGGAAGATATGGGGGGTTGATGAAAGAAGGTGCCGAACATTTCCCCCAGGGGTCCACTAATAAGATAATACAAGTTCAGGTATTGCCAGCCAACTATTCGTTGGGAGAAGTTTTAAAAAATCATCAGTATATAGATATTGTTAAAATTGATGTTGAGGGTTATGAGAATAAAATTCTAAGTCACCTCAGAACAGACATTCTTCTTCGTATAGGAAGAATTTATGCTGAAACTGAAGGTGGTAATGAAATTCCTTACTTCTTCAAAGAGCGTTATGGTGCTATTGCGAGATACTATCGAATTGAGAATAGTTTGAAAGTTAATTGATGAGGCGTGATTCTGGGGTAGGTACTCTATCGCTAGAGTTATATGTTTCTATGGGCGATTTGTGTTTAGAACTTGATTGTAAAGGAGGGTTATTTTGTTAGCCATTACGTCGACCGAGAAGTGTTTTTTAATTCGACTGTAGGCATTTCCAGCAGGGATTCGCCCTGGTCTCGCGTTAGTTTTGAGTCATTTTTATAATTCCCCTGCATAGAACTTCTTGTGAATCTGGTTCCGTAGGCACCCCAAAGACCGAGTTTTGCAGCATGTCTTTGTTTTCTATGAATTTCTGTTGCTACTGTTGGGGCCTTGGAAGCAAGTACCTCTAAGACGCTGATGGCGAGACTTTACGCTCGTGAATAGTGGATGAGAGTTAATCCAGATAACCTTGGTAATAACTATTAATATATTCTTTTAAGCAAACCCGCCAGTCTCTCATTATATTCAGTTTACGCAAGTCTAGCTTTTTATTTATTAATCTTTCGGAAGAAGGTCTTTCTGCGAAATATTCCTTCTTCCAGTAGTCGGATTGTACCGGGGTGATCTTTACCTCATTTTCTTTTCCAAGAATTTTGATAAGCTCGTGGGTTACTTCGTACCTGCCAGTAATTCCACTGCAAACCATATTATATAATCCCCAAAATTCATTTTCAAGTAACAACTTAACATTTTTTGCGAAGTCATGTGTGTAGGTCGGAGTTCCTAGTTTATCATTAACAATAAATAGCTCCCTTTTTCCATTCTTGAGTTGTGACATAATTTTATGAATAAATTTCTTATCTTTGAGAGGTCCTCCTCCCATCATCCAACCAGCACGACAAACTAGGTGGCAATGACTATTTTTTTCAACAAAGATCTCTCCCGCATATTTGCTTCTGGCGTAGTGGCCTAATGGATGTGGGGTGTCCCAGTCATCGTATGTATCTTTTTTGCCATCGAAAATTCCCGCCGTACTAATATAGATAATAGGGATTTTCAGTTCATTTGTTATGTAAACTGCATTTTCAACAGCAAGGGTATTGGTTATATAGGTATCTTCCTGATTGGTCTCGCAATACTCCAAGTCTGTATGGGCTCCCAGGTGAACAAGGTAATTGGGCTTAAATTCTTTTACATCTCTTCTGTACTCATCGTAGTCACGAAAATCGAGGCTTGAAATCCACTTTTCATTTATACTAATATCTGTGCACTTTAAGTGGTAGCTATTCTCGAAAACCTTATAAAAGGCTTCCCCTAACATTCCACCACAACCTGCGACATAAATTTTATCTTTGCTGTTCATCACTTGGGGAGCTATTTTTTAGTTGGATAACTAATTAGTTTTTATTATACACTTGGAATACATAATTAGATTTGGTGGCTAGACAGGAGTTGGCTTTATTCGACAAAAAACCTTCCCTATGAGGTGAGATTTAGCGAGCGATACTCCGATTTGATTCTACAAAAAATATCTGACTGCGACAAGGAGATAAATAGCGATGTTGGCAAGGGATTACTTTTGGTGAAAATGGATTTTAAGTTAAAAAACAATATAGACCCTACTATAATTTTCAAGGAAACAGTTAATGCCAACCTTTCTGCTAACCCGCAGTGGGTTGAGTGTCTTGTCTTAAGCCCTGGTAAGTAATTAATGCTTAAAGATTTTCTGGTACTAGTAAGTAACTGTCAGGGTTTTCTAGTAAGCGTTACGGCTATATTACTAAGGAACTATTAAATTAAAAAACGTATGCAGGGATAAGTTAGTTTTGAAGCTTAAGGTTCAGCGATCCGACGAGAGAGAAACTTTGGGCGAGAAAAAATTTTTAATACCATGTGTGATAAGTTGAAAAAATTATATCTAAGAAACCAGCGATTTGCGAGCATTAACGTGGTTACGATACCAACGCGTTGAATTAGCAATCCACTTGGTTTTCTATACATTCTTCGAAGAATTTTTTTCGTAAGTATTTTTGGAAGTTTGCTAAATAAAGGCACTAGGGATGCTAAATTAAGGGCTTCATCTGCATATGGTTGCTCAAACTCAAGGCTTGATTTGTAGGAACCATGACCCTCAGCAATACTTTTTCGTTGGTCTTCGCTAATTCCCCCAATAGCATCCGTTTGGCGTTGAGCGTCGGTATTTGGGAAAGGATAAAAAATAAAAGTTCCAAGCGTGGTGGATCC
>JABHTG010000023.1 GCA_018697205.1 Nitrospina sp.
TGCGGTTATCTAACTGAACCAAATGAACCGTCCCAGTTAGCGGATGCTATTCAATATATTTTGGCGCATTCTAATGAGGCGCAAAAAAAAGGTCAGGCAGCGCGAGAAAGGTGTCAACAAATGTATGATATTAGTAATTTAGAATCTGGTTTGAAAGAACTTATAGAGCGAGTTACAGTCGGAAAAGATGTGAAATGGTAAAGATTCCACGAAAAGCAAAAATCCTATTAATTAAACTACGTTCTATCGGAGATGTGGTTTATAACACGGCCGTGTATGCTCCTCTTAAAGAGCATTTTCCAAATGCACACTTAACAGTTCTAGTGGAGAGGCCATCATATGATTTGGTTAGTGAACACCCTGACATAGATGAAGTTCTTTGTTTTGAGAAGAGATCATTCTGGGGCCAGATTAAATTTTACAACCACTTGATCAGAGCTAAATATGACGTGGCAATCGATATGCATGAAGGAACTCGCGGTGCGGTGATGTGTTTTTTGACTTTTGCTCCTATACGAATTGGCCATAAATTTGCCAAACGGTCATTTTTTTATAACACCAAGCTTGAGTTTTCTGACTTGAATCCAAAATTTCCTATTGATTATCAAGTTGCTTTAATAAAAAAAATAGGGGTTCCTTTCAGTCATATTTCCCCGTCAGTTTATATTTCAAAATTAGCAACCCAGAGAGCAAAAATACTCCTTGCCGAAAATGGTATAAAAGAGGGAGCCAAATATTGCGTGGTCCATGCAGGAACAAAAAAACAATACGATCAATGGCAGTACGAAAAGTTTGCCCGCCTTGTTAAAATTATTCCAGAAAAATATAAACTGAAGGTACTTCTAACTTGTGGTCCTGGTGAGGAATTTCAGGTCGAATCTATTATAAATTTAGTCCAAGAAAAGAGAGTGAGGTATGTTCAAACAGGTCTTCAAGAATTGTGTGCTATTACTAAAGGGTCGAGCTTTGTTGTCTGTCATAATGGTGGTTATATGCATATGGCATCCGTAATAGGTGCCTCAGTCATAGCTCTTTTCGGCGTTGTTCATCCGCGTGTTTGGAGACCTTTGGGTCAACGCGATGTGGTAATTTATAAAGGTATTCAGTGTAGTCCATGTAATGAGAGTACACGCAAGGCAGAGTGTTACAATGGCGACGCAGAATGTAAGAGAGTTATTGAAATAGAAGATGTTCTTGAAGCTATCGAACAAGTATTAAATTCAGAGTGATTCGAGAGTAAAGTTCCTGTGAAAAAAGGTTTATTTTTTTTTACCAAGTATATATTCTAACGCAAAGTATTTTTAATAAATATTAATTTAACTGTGCGATATGTTTGTACGGTTTTTTTTAAACTAGAGGATTAGTTTTGATGCAGCTTTATCAGGAAATTCAAAGGTGTCGAATTTGTGGAAACCAGGAGTTAGATGTAGTTTTAGAAATGAAAGATATGGCGTTGACAGGAGTTTTTCCAAAAAGTAGGGAAGATAAAGTTGCTTCTGGTCCTATGACACTTATTAAATGCAGGGAGTCATCAAACAATGATTACTGCGGTTTAGTGCAATTAAGAGAAACCTATAACCCTAATATGATGTATGGCCAAAATTATGGATACAGATCAGGTCTTAATAAATCTATGGTGAACCATCTTAATGATAAGGTTGATAAAATCCTAAATCAAGTAACCTTGAGTGAAGATGATATTGTTGTGGATATTGGTAGTAATGACAGTACTTTACTTCAGGCTTACCCAAAAGGAAAAGCAACTTTGGTGGGTTTCGACCCTACCGGTGAAAAATTTAGGGAGTATTACCCGGATGACATCCTGCTTTTTGTTGATTTTTTCACCTCTAAAAAATTTAAGAGTAAGTTTGGAGATCAAAAGGCAAAAATAATCACTTCGATTGCAATGTTTTATGATTTAGAAGAACCCCTTGAGTTTGTCCGAGAAATTTTTGATATCTTATCCGATGATGGCGTCTGGATTTTTGAGCAAAGTTATCTACCATCCATGCTAGAAGCAAATTCGTTTGACACTATTTGTCATGAGCACCAAGAATATTATCGACTCAAAGAAATCTACTGGATGATGGAAAAAGTAGGGTTTAAAATTATTGACATTGAATTCAATCAAGTAAATGGGGGGAGTTTTTCAGTTGCTGTGGCAAAACCAAATTCTCCAGCACACGAAACTCCTGACTTGTCATTACTTTTAAAAGAGGAAGAAAAAAAAGGTTTGAGTACAAAGAAACCTTATGATGACTTTAGGACTCGAATCTATGAATTTAAATCTAATATTCGCCAACTTCTGGATAAGCTTAATCAAGAAAAAAGATTAATTTTGGGTTATGGGGCCTCAACTAAAGGTAATGTTCTTTTGCAATTTGCTGGAATTACATCAAAAGATATACCCTACATGGGGGAGATTAATACAGATAAGGTTGGATGTTTTACTCCAGGAACGTTGATTCCTATTATTTCGGAGACGGAGGCAAGAAAGATGAATCCCGATTATTTTTTTGTTTTGCCTTGGCATTTTAAGGAGTTTATCCTCGAAAAAGAAAAATCTATAGCAGGAAATGGTTTCTCATTATTATTTCCACTTCCATCGATAGAAATAATATGAACTCTTCGTCACGTTATTTTAAATAATCTAAAAAACATCCTTACTCTAGTTTGCTTAGGGATAAAGGACACGGGCCTAATTTATTAAAAAATCAAGAGTTATGACAAAAGATTTTATGAAGATGCTTTTATATCCATTAGGTTATATTCGAGCAAAGACTCGACCTTTACGAAGGGGGCGTAACGGACTAAAAAGAAGGCTTCTGGAGGTTGAAAAAATTACAGGATCTTTAGTGAAACTCTACGCATCGGATCTTATAAGAAAAATACTCGATGAACCTAGAAGTATGGAGGAAAAAAGATTATTGAGATTTGGTTTTAAAGTTTATTCGCAAAGTGATGAGGATGGTATTATTGCCGAAATTTTTCGCCGTATCGGCACAACGAGCAAGACGTTTCTCGAGATTGGTTCAAGTGGAGGGCTGGAAAGTAATACCCTCTATCTTTTACTTCAAGGGTGGAAAGGTTCTTGGGTTGATGGTAGTTCAAAGTTTATTGAATTGATAGAGCAAACATTTTCATTTTCTTTAAATAACGGGAGCTTAAAGGCCATCCATAGATGGGTCCATAAAGAAAATATTAATCAATTGATAGAAGAGGCAACCGAAGATGAGCAGGTTCTTGACTTGCTAAGTTTAGATATCGATGGTAATGACTATCATATTTTAGATACCATAGAGTCCTTAAATGCTAGAGTGCTTGTGGTCGAATATAACCCAAAATTTCACCCTCCTGTTAAATGGGTTATGGCTTACAATTCAAGCCATTCATATGATGGTTCGGATTACATGGGTGCTTCTTTGAAGTCCTTTGAAATTTTATTACTGGGCAAAGGGTATAAATTAGTTGGATGTAATCTGCTGGGAATAAATGCATTTTTTGTCCGTAAAGATCTGATGAAAGACAACTTTCACGGTGATTGCTCTGCGGAAAACCACTATGAACCCGAAAGATTTTTTCTAAACGATGGTCTCTCCCCCCTACATGTAGCAAGTTTTGGTCCATTTGAAATGAAATAAAGGAGTATTGTGGTTTGCAAATGCATTCAAAAATACCATTGATGATTCACCCATGTCTTCTTTGAAGATACGTTCTTGGGGTATTGATAACTTCGCGCATCTTTGTGAAAAATTGATTGCAGAGGTCAATTGTTAAATTATTGTGAATTGTTCTTCAATTGAATTGGAAACGGTTCAACCTATTAAGAGGTTAGTCCCTTAGGTATGCTTATTCTCGGGTTCACTGCGGGAACTCCTTAGTATTGTTAACGAGTCAGATTTATTCATAGGGAATTATTCTTGACCGTCGCAAGTTTCAGGCGCACTGGATATTCCCACTATTACGATTAATGGTCCTAGCACTTTAAGTCTTTATAGGGACCCAGACCTAGTTCGTGGCAAACATTACACCTTTAATAAAGAAGTTCATTGCCGGGACCTTTTTCACATTCAGTGTATGTCAAAAAAAGATCGAACTACTAACCACCCTATTTGTGATTCTATGATTTGTCTAGATTTTTCTGGCGATGAAGTGACGGCTAAAGCTTTAGAATTGCTTAAGTGACTTCAGATGTTTTAACATAAAGAGTGTGGAAATATTTTTAGCGCCATTATTTAAATAAATTATACAAATTAATAATTAGTGAATTCATGGTGTGTAGTAGCCATTTTGTTTGCATAGGTGGCAAATAGTCTCTAAATTATTCGGTTTTTCTAAAAGTTCCTTTCGAGCCGCAATATACTTTTCTCCATTCCAGACATCTTCAAAATTTATCTCAAACACATTACCCATAGAATATTTGCTTTCTGTCACCACACACCCACATGGGAAGACGTCACCATTCCAGTTTACAAATGTTTCTGTCCATGGACGTTTACAGAA
>JABHTG010000071.1 GCA_018697205.1 Nitrospina sp.
CCCCCAATTGGATATTTCTAGTCATGATGAATGAAGTTGAATTTTATGCAACTGGTTATATTTAAATAAGCTGACGGGTTTCAGGTGTTCCATCGCTTTCCATACATTTCCGTACAAAACCGACCCCCATATCGACCCCCCCGGGGGGGGGATATAACAAGGGGGGGCTTTTATAAAGTGGGTGTCTAAAACATTTAAAAAAAATCTAGATTTCAAAAGCGTCTTCTTAATTTTTTTTCTCGATATTGTCTAAACTGTCAGCTATTTCATGAGCCCGGGCAATATCAGAATCACTTAAATCCCAATCAGCATTTCGAAGTGCTGTAGCAATTATTCCTCAATCACTCCCACTAGCTTTTAGCAAATCTTTACTTCCAAACCAACCGGACTTCGAATAGAATTGTTTACGATTCATAGAAATTTTTTTTGAGTTTGTATAGAAATTTGTTTTCATAATAATCTTCCCATGCTCTCATATTTTTAGGATCAAGACTCCTGCAAACTTCCATGCATCTTTAAAAAAAACCAATCTCCACATGGGTTCTCCTATCAGTTCTAACAATCCGCAACTAGTTCCCAAAACACCTTGGTTTGTTTACTTCGGGGCGGTTTTGGTGTTTTGCCCAGCCCTTGTTTATTTCTACTCAATTTATATTTACGCCACGAACATTCCTTTTTCGGATGACTTTCCTATTAGTTTAGATAGTATTATATCAATCATTCAATTCGATTCCTTGCAAAAAAAACTTACCTACATCTTCTCACATAACTTAGAACTTTTACTCCTCTTTCAAAAAGTTATTATTTTATCAATTTATTCTATTTGGGGCGAAATCGACCTCAAGACACCACTTTTTATTGGCAATAGTACCTTATTGGGATTCTTGTTTTTTGCTTATAAAATGATGCCCGAAAAGCGAGAGAGAGTATTCCTTGTTTTGCCTGCTGCCCTAATACTTTTTCAACTAAAACCTAACTGGGTTTATATGATTTGGAGTGTCAACGTTGGCCGTCTATATTCATTTTTTTTTGCTGGACTTGTATTTTATTTTTTAAACAAACGTTCCACAAATTCTTTTTTAGGCGCTTATTTTTTTGCTATATGCGCTGTCGTAAATGGTGGAGCAGGGGCTGTAGTTATTCCAACCGGATGGATCATGCTTATTATTCAAAAACGGTTCAAGTTAGCATGGGTCTGGCTTGTAGGAAATCTTACTTTGATAGGCTTTTACTCTTATTGGGGTGGTTTCATGGATGCTCTTTCATCCTCTCAGTTTTCAATTTCATCATTAAACGATTTAGCTGGAATAGGATTATTTTTCATATCTTTTTTAGGTTCGATGTTTTCATTTGAAAACCAAACGATCATCTTTACTTCTGGAGTAATAATGGTCTGTCACTTTATTTTCTTAATTTACAAAAAATATTATGTGATAAATCTGACTGTTTTTTGTTTTATGATTTATATAATTCTTTTGGCGGCCACTGCCGCCATGTACAGATCTGGTATGGGAGAAAATGCTGTTCTTGCGGATAGATATAAAATCCACTCCCTGATCATGGTATTAATGATTTATATTTCTCTTGTTGACCTTTTTTATTCTCGCATAAACCGAAAGTGGGTTTTCGTCACCAGTATGGTTTTGATGACAGGCTCAATGTACTTTATTTCATATAGCGAAGGTAAGCAGAAACTGGAGTATTCAAAATACCTCTTAGTATGGCGTACGAACCAATGGTTGGATCAAAACTACAACCTCCCAGCTCAGCCATATCAAAGTCAGGCTAACGCTATTATGACGAGAGCATTAACATCTGGGTATTACAGGCTACCGCATCAACTACTTAAAATTCCGAATGAAAAATACTCACCGTTGGTAAGTTCGATAGATTTATGTACTCAAGAAAGTAAAACACCCTTCAAATCCGACTTCAATGTCATAACTGTTGGCCCTAAACTTTCCCCGTTTCTAGTTCGGATCGAAGGAATGATTTATGACCAGAAGCCCGTCCTCTCTAACAAACCAGAACCTGTTCGTATCGTCTTAATCTCTAGTAAAGGAAAGTACATTTTTACTGCTCATTCCCAAAAGTATATTAAAAAATCAATTCACTATCGTCAAAAAACGATGAACAAGGGTCTTTTGGCCTTAATACCCTTTAACAAACTAAAGGATAACATCTATAGGCTCGGCCTTTGTTATAGAGAAGAAGTAGTATTTAGCAACCATTTTATAATAAAACAGAATCACCAGTTCAAGTATGTTGTCAAATAAACCTGCGCTACTTTTTGAGTCGCTCACCTAAAAAGCACGAGTTAGTTACTCTACTTATATTGTGACGCTCGTTGCGTGTTGTGTCACTAAATGCCAAGAAGTGCCTATCAGATTGACACAAAACTGACACAGTGTATTTTTTACTGTTCTCGACCCCCACCCCCCAAGAGAGGCCCCCCCTATAAACA
>JABHTG010000013.1 GCA_018697205.1 Nitrospina sp.
AAACTAAAAATAGTCTGGAATTTTCTAGTTATGAAGCAAAATGAACACCAGATTAATTTAGCCAAAGATCGTGCCAAGGAAATAGGTGTTGAAATTACTTTCAGCGTCATGCGTACCAACCTTAAAGACGATATTCTTGATAAGGTTGAAAATAATATCGAAAAGGATGCAAAATGGATCCCAGACAACCCAGACTACAACCCATATGATCTAGAGAAAAAGGAACGTAAAAATCCTATAAAATTTTGCAAGCGTCCATGGACAGAAACGTTTGTCAACTGGAATGGTGACGTCTTTCCATGTGGCTGCGTGGTAACTGAAAGTAAATATTCTATGGGTAATGTGTTTGAGACAAGTTTTGAAGATGTCTGGAATGGAGAAAAGTATATTGCGGCTCGAAAGGAACTTTTAGACAAATCTAACAATTTAGAGACTATTTGCCACCTATGCAAACAAAATGGCTACTACACACCATGAATTCACTAATTATTAATTTGTAAAACTTATTTGAATAATGCCGCTAAAAATATTTTCATACTCTTTATGTTAAAAATATCTAAAGTCACTTAAGCAACTCTAAAGCTTTAGCTGCCACCTCATCGACAGAAAAATCCAGACAAATCATGGAATCACAAACAGGGTGGTTAGTAGTTGGATCTTTTTTTGACATACACTGAGTGTGAAAAAGGTCCCGGCAATGAACTTCTTTATTAAAGGTGTAATGTTTGCCACGAACTAGGTCTGGGTCCCTATAAAGACTTGAAGTGCTAGGACCATTAATCGTAATAGTGGGAATATCCAGTGCGACTGAAACTTGCGACGGCCCAGAATCATTCCCTATGAATAAATCTGACTCGTTAACCATACTAAGGAGTTCTCGCAGTGAACCCGAGAATAAGCATACCTCAGGGACTAACCTCTTAATAGGTTGAATCGTTTCCAATTCAATTGAAGAACAATTCACAATAATTTGACAATTGACCTCTGAAATCAATTTTCTACAAAGATGCGCGAAGTTATCAATACCCCAAGAACGTATTTTCAAAGAAGAACATGGATGAATCATCACAGTTTTATTTTCTCTAGATAAGCTATTGGCTGAAAAAAATTGCTGTGCCCACTCAACTTCGTTCTTCTCAAGAAAAAGCTCTGTGTTTTTACCAACAGGAGTCAACCCGATAGACCTTAACACATCAAGATCCCTCTCTATTACCGATCGATACGTATCAGTAAAACCAACTAAGACATCTGTGTTTTGATCTCGATAGTAATAACTTCTATTAATTTTCCATCGAGAGGAAAGGCTGTCTAAAACTTTACATGAAAAATTCGTAGCTTGAAAGTTGACTGCTAAATCTATTTTTCGAGACTTAAGCATACTAGAGATTTTTTTAATCTCCTGTACCTTTGCATCAAAATTAATCGTCGTTAAACTATCAATATAAGGATTATTATTAAGTAATGACTCTACTCCATTCAAAACTAGAACATGAATTTTAGCCCGAGGAAGGAGTTTTTTGAAATTTCTTATAATAGGAGTAGCCAAAACAACATCACCAGCCCCTCCAAGTTTAAGGATTAGAATATTTTGAATTTTACCTAAGTTGTTCGCTATTATTTTTCCTTCTCTAAAATATTTTTCATAATATCTAAGTAGGCTAAACAATGGAACTGTGCTGCTAAGCAAGGAAAAAACAACCCCTTCATAACCCTCGCGGAATCCTTTTTTCAAAACCAGATTAACGAAAAACTCCAAACCAGACTTCCAAAGAGACTTAAAAAACAAGGCCACAAGGTTTTTATTCTCTGGAGATTGAAAAAGTTTTTCTGCTTGAATATCGGCAAGGCGTAAGACCTCGGTCACGCTCTCACTTAGAGAACATTTACCGAAGTGGACAATTTCTCCCTCTAGATATAAATTTGTCTTATACACCCCCGGTTTTAGGGTGAACTTTTTCAAATCAGGAATAAAAATAAGGCTCGAAGGGAACTCATCATGCCAAACCAATGGATACTTTAAAACTTTTCTTAAAAAAATTATTTTTTTTCTAACTTTAAATAACTGCTCTACATCAGAACCACTATTTATTTGATGTTCAATATGGTTTTTTAGCCGACCAGTAACAACTTCATTAGATGTTATCAAAAGATTCCATTGGGTTTTGCTTTGCTTAATACCTTTTTTCCACAGTTGATAGATGCTCTTTGAGTCACAATAAACTAATTCAGCTGCCCCATGCTCAAGTAACTCTTCCTTAAAGTTATTAGGATTGTTAGATACTATGATTTTACGAGGCGACCAGTTTCTTACATTTTCATGGCAATCCTTTATAGAAGTTTGGGTGGCATAATCCGCTATAATTATAGTTAATGGTATTTTTGAATGCATTTGCAAACCACAATACTCTTTTATTTTATTTCAAACGGACCAAAACTTGCCGAATGTAGGGGGGAAAGACCATCGTTTAGAAAAAATCTTTCGGATTCATAGTGGTTTTCCGCAGAGCAATCACTATGAAAGTTGTCTTTCATCAGATCTTTACGGACAAAAAATGCGTTTATTCCCAACAGATTACACCCTACTAATTTATATCCTTTGCCCAGTAATAAAATCTCAAAAGACTTCAAAGAAGCACCCATATAATCCGAACCATCATATGAATGGCTTGGGTTGTAAGACATAACCCATTTAACAGGAGGGCGAAATTTTGGGTTATATTCGACCACAAGCACTCTAGCATTTAAGGACTCTATGGCATCTAAAATATGATAGTCATTACCATCGATATCTAGACTTAGCAAGTCAAGAGCCTGCCCATCTTCTGTTGCATCTTCTATCAATTGATTAATATTTTCTTTATGGACCCACCTATGGATGGCCTTTAAGCAGCCAGTATTCAAAGAAAATGAAAATTTTTGACCTATTAATTCAATAAACTTTGAACTACCATCAACCCAAGAACCTTTCCATCCTTGAAGCAAAAGATAGAGGGTATTACTTTCTAACCCTCCGCTTGAACCAATCTCGAGAAACGTCTTGTTCGTTGTGCCTATACGGTGAAAAATTTCAGCAATAATACCATCCTCGTCACTTTGCGAATAAACTTTGAAGCCAAACCTCAACAATCTTTTTTCTTCCATACTTCTAGGTTCATTGAGTATTTTTCTTATAAGATCCGATGCGTAGAGTTTCGCTAAAGACCCTGTAATTTTTTCAACCTCCAGAAGCCTTCTTTTTAGTCCGTTACAACCTCTTCGTAAAGGTCGAGTCTTTGTTCGAATATAACTTAATGGATAAAAAAGCTTCTTCAGAAAATCTTTTATCATAACTCTTAATTTTTTAATAAATTAGACCCGTATCCTTTATTTCTAAGTAAATTAAAGGGAGGATACTTTTTAGTATGCTTTCAAATAACGCGACGAACAGTTTCAATTATTTCTATCGATGGAAGCGGAAATAATAATGACAAATCATTTCCTGCTATTGATTCTTCTTTTTTGAGAATAAACTCCTTAAAGTGCCAAGGAAAAACAAAAAAATAATCGGGATTCATCTTTCTTGCCTCTGTCTCTGAAATAATAGGAATCAACGTTCCTGGAGTAAAACATCCAACCTTGTCAGCATTAACCTCGCCCATGTATGGTATGTCTTCTGATGTAATCTCGGAAAATTGTAAAAGAACATTACCTTTAGTTGAAGCCCCATAACCTAAAATTAATTTTTTTTGCTTATGAAGTCTGTCCAGAAGTTGGCGAATATCAGATTTAAATTTATAAATTCGAACTCTGAAATCATCATAAGGTTTGTTTGTACTCAAACCTTTATTTTCTTCTTCTGCTAAAAATACCGCTAAATCTGGAGTTTCTTTTGCAGGGAAGCCTGGTTTTGCTACAGTGACAGAGAAACTCCCCCCATTTACTTCGTTGAATTCAACGTCAACAATTTTAAACCCTACTTTCTTCATCATCCAGTAGATTTCTTTGAGTCGATAATATTCTTGGTGCTCATGACAAATAGTGTCAAACGAATTAGCTTCTAACATGGATGGTAGATAACTTTGTTCAAAAATCCAGATACCATCATCGGATAAAATATCAAAAATTTCTCGGACAAACTCAAGGGGTTCTTCTAAATCATAAAACATTGCAATCGAAGTAATTATTTTCGCTTTTTGACTCCCAAACTTACTCTTAAATTTTTTAGAATTAAAAAAATCAACAAAAAGCATGATGTCATCCGGATAATACTCCCTAAATTTTTCACCGGTAGGGTCGAAACCCACCAAAGTAGCTTTCCCTTTTGGGTATGCCTGAAGCAAAGTACTGTCATTACTACCAATATCAACAACAATATCATCTTGATTCAAGGTCACTTGATTTAGAATTTTTTTTACCTTGCCACCAAGATGATTTACCATCGATTTATTAAGACCTGATCTATATCCATAATTTTGGCCATACATCATATTAGGGTTATAGGTTTCCCTTAACTGCACTAAACCGCAGTAATCATTGTTTGATGATTCCCTGCATTTAACAAGTGTCATCGGCCCCGAAGAAACTTTCTCTTCCCTGCTTTTTGGGAAAACTCCTGTCAACGCCATATCTTTCATTTCTAAAATTACATCTAACCCCTGGTTTCCACAAATTCGACAACTTTGAATTTCCTGATATAGCTTCATCAAAACTAATCCTCAAGTTTACAAAAAAGTCAGCACAAACATACCGCACAATTAAATTAATATTTATTAAAAATATTTCACGCTACAGTATACCCTTGGCTAAAAAAAACAAACCTTTTTATACAGGAGCTTTGCTCTCGAATCACTCTGAATCTAATATTTGTTCGATAGCTTCAAGAACGTCTTCTATTTCAATAGCTCTCTTACATTCTGCATCACCATTATAACACTCTGGTTTGCGCGTATGATCATAACAAGGGCTACATTTAATATTTTTATAAATCACCTGATTTCGTTGCCCCAAAGGTTTCCATACACTTGGATCAACAACTCCAAAAAGAGCAATTACTGGCGTACCCATTACAGAAGCTAAGTGCATAAAACCTCCGTTATGGCATACAACAAAACTTGCTCCTTGAGTAATAGCACCCAACTCCTGCAACCCTGTTTGTAAAAATATCACTTGGCTGTTACGTACTAATTTAGCTACACGTTCGGCCTGCGTCTTTTCATCTGGACCGCAGGTGAGGATCACCTTTGTTCCATACTTTTTACGGATAATTTCGGCTAAACGAGAAAACTTTTCATATTGCCACTGGTCGTAAATCTTTTTAGTTCCCGGATGAATCACACAATACTTATCTTCATTTTTAATTCCATTTTGAGAAAGTAAGGATTTTGCTCTAATCTTTGCAAAGCTTGAAATGTGAATCGCAGGGGATATACTGTCGAAAGGAACCCC
>JABHTG010000011.1 GCA_018697205.1 Nitrospina sp.
ATCATCCCTGATGATCCAATTGCAACTGTCATCTCATGAGCCGCCTGCAAAAGTTTTCTTGGGGGAACCTCACTCATTAATTCAGAATGAGTCATGAGATAAAATGCCTGAGTAAGTAACGCATCCCCAGCCAAAATAGCAATAGCTTCACCAAATACTTTGTGGTTTGTCGGCTTTCCTCTCCTCAGGTCATCATTATCAAGCGCAGGTAGGTCATCATGAATCAGTGTATAAGTGTGAATGTATTCGGTCGCAACAGCAAAAGGTAAAATTTCCTGCCGGTTCCCTCCAACAGCTTCAGCGGCCGCAATTACAAGGACTGGGCGCAACCTTTTTCCTCCAGCCATTATACTATAAAGCATTGATTTATGAATACTTACCGGAAAAGCACTCTCCTTTGGTAAGTAACCGCAAATGGCGGAATCTATAAACTCTCTTCCTTGGGAAAGATATTGGGCAGCTGACAAAAGAATTTAAAATCAATTAGTTGGTGGATTCTTACCTGATTGCACCAAATGTTAGCATAAATCAAGCCCCAGTCAACTCTATTAAAAAAAATAAACTAGATATCAAATAATTGTTTTTAAAAGAATTAGCTATTAATATATCCCTCCAATAGTTCTTTCATTTATAATTACTCCTAATTTTCAGGCCTCAAAACAAACACAAGTTATAATATTTTAATTTGCTAATATATTTCTTTTCTTTATCTGCATAGCGGTTTAATATAATCGATTATTTTTACATGGAAAAAATATCTATTAGGGTACTCCCCTTAACCAATATAAAAAACTGTTTTGGTTAATTTTGAAAGGATAGTGAATAATGGGAAACCTTGCTAATACTTGGGTCGGTTATCTTGCCTTGATTAGTTTTCTTCTAGCTTACACTCTGGTTGTTTTCGAAGAAAAAATACACATGCGTAAATCAAAACCAGTTGTTTTGATTGGGTGCATAATGTGGGCATTGATTGGAATTTATGAAGCTATTCATGGCGGAGGCCATGCTCATGATTATATTAAGGAGTTAATTGCAGAAATCGGAGAACTTTTCTTTTTTCTTTTAGTTGCGATGACTTACATTAATACACTTGACGAAAGAAACGTTTTTAAAAGTCTTCGTTGTTGGTTGCTAAATAGAGGTTATGGTTTTAAAAAATTGTTTTGGGCAACCGGGATCATTACATTCTTTTTATCCCCATTAGCTGATAATCTAACCAGCGCTCTCCTCATGTCCACGGTTGCTTTGGCGGTCAGTAATGGCAATAGAGCATTTATTGTTCCTGCATTTGTAAATATCATTGTTGCAGCTAATGCAGGAGGCGCGTGGAGTCCTTTTGGTGACATCACAACCCTGATGGTATGGACAGCTGGCAAAGTTGAAACTCAAATGTTCGCCTATTTAATGATCCCATCTGTTATTAACTGGATTATACCTGCATTAATTCTCTATGCTTTCGTACCCAACGAATTCCCAGAAGCGGGAGATGAAAAGATAGCGTTTAAACCAGGAGCGAAGGTCACTATCTTCCTGGGTATCTTCACAATAGCCACGGCAGTTAGTTTTCACCAGTTTCTTCACCTTCCTCCATTTCTTGGCATGATGCTGGGACTCGGACTTCTTATGATGCAAGGTTTTTATTTAAAAAAGTGGGGAGAGAAAAAACTCTCTGATGGGATCCAAATTTCCGAAGGTCAAAGAGATGGCGAAAAGTTTGATATTTTTAAAAAGGTGGCTAATGTTGAATTCGACACGCTACTTTTCTTTTTTGGCGTGCTCACAGCTGTAGGAGCACTTCAATATATAGGATATCTTGCTATCGTTAGCGAAAGCATGTATGGGAATCTCGGTCCAACTATATCTAATACTCTTGTCGGAGTATTGTCCGCTATTGTGGACAACATACCTGTAATGTACGCAGTACTCAAAATGGATCCTACTATGGGGCTTGATCAGTGGCTTCTCATCACCCTTACTACTGGCACTGGCGGGAGTCTATTATCAGTGGGGTCAGCTGCTGGCGTAGCGGTTATGGGAGTTGATCGAAAAAATTATACATTTATGTCACATTTAAAGTGGATACCTGCTATCGCCCTTGGATACGTTGCCAGCATATTCTCATGGTGGTTTGTGACAATGGGTTTACGATAATCGTATCAATTCAAGGGAACAAAACAACTTTGTTCCCTTGAACTATTTTTTGATCATTTGTTAGATTATTTTCAGCCTTTAAAAATCGTCCCAACCTTGTTTTTATAGCTTTGGAATAACATTAATGGGTTCCTACTCTAACCAATAAAAGTTAGAGTAATTAAAGGTCTAGCCCCTCCGGCTTCAGAGTTCCCTTTGTTGTTAAATATAAAACTGTGATAGTGTTTTTAAATTTAATTCATTACAAATTGGTATTAATTTTTCACTGACAAAAATATCTATAGTATGAAATCCAATCAGGAACTGATTAAACTTACGAATAAATACGTTGCGAA
>JABHTG010000058.1 GCA_018697205.1 Nitrospina sp.
AACCTCCAAGAGTTCCACAAATTATTGGAAGAGTTGTTGCCTTAAACAACAGAAAAGATTTCAAAACAAAGATCGGACGACAAGTTTTATCCCAAAAAAACCTAAGCAAATCCCCCAATAATACCAGATCAATAATCAGCAATAGTAGCAAAGCAGCTAATTCTACGTATAAGGGCACGGGCCCATTCGGGATGGCAAGCATCGCGAATAAAATTATATAACAAAATACTAGAAAATAACTAAGCCTAATCCTAGAAGGAACAAAAGTGTTACACAAGTGCAAGTCATTTATTTTAGCAAGTCGATAGTAAATCATGTTTCTTGATTTCAAATAATAATCCATAAATATGGATTTCAGGTTAAAACTTTTTAAATGATAACCTCGACTCTCCAAGACAACATGAGCCCTTAAACTATTTTTTTGGAATTTAAAACCAAGATCTACATCCTCATATGTTTTCAGGTTTTCAGAAAAACCACCTACCTTTAGAAAGTTTTCCTTACTTACTGCAAACTGGGCCGAAGAAAAATAATTTCCTTCTGGAGGAATGTTTTTAAACCTATATAAAAGAAACAAATCCTGAAAGGTTGAAATTTCTGAAGTATGGGGGTTTTTTGTCTCATATACACCACCTAAAACCGCAATATCATCTTTGAAACTGACAAGCAATTTGGAAAGAGATCCCGGCAAAAGTTCCACATCTGAATCAATAAACACAAGAATAGGATAAGAGGCCATTCGCGCTCCCAAGTTTCTAGCTTCAGAGGGAAATAGCTGGGCCTTGGAATGGATTAATTTTAAATTTGAAATGTCGGGAAGTTGAGGGGCGGTCGGAGAGGAATCAACAACCAGGATTTCATATTGTCCCTCATGATCCTTCAACTCAAGCTTGGCAGCTTTCAAGCATCGAATTAATTGCTCTCCAGAATTATAGGAGGGAAAAATAACAGATAAATTCTTTTCCATATCCACTCAAATTTAACCTAACATTCCTGCAACCATACTGTGGAGTAACTTTGGAGGATTAAAAAGAAGACTTGAAGACATTGCGCATTCGTGGGTGCAATAACATTTATTTTCAGTTATTGAGTTTGAAAGACTAACACTTTTTTCGCCAAACCAAATTTCCTTGAAACTTTGATTTGTCAAATTACCCATGGGGTCTTTCAATAATTCACAAGCGTAGACATTTCCCAATTCATCTACAACCACTGAAACTTTCCCTGCAAGACAAGGGAGCTGATAGGAATTTTCCTCAGCTATTTTGGCGATCATTCTTTTTTGCAACTTGTTTTTACCATCGAGAAGGCGATCCAAAATCTTGCTTTTCTTCAAGTGTTTCTTATTCCGGAGGTCTTCGTAAAAAGCAACTGCTTCCTGATAATTTTTTAATGTCAGCGGATCGACCAATACATTTGACGGTTGAGTATGGTCCCTTTGCAGATTTATATAAATGCCATCAGGAATCAACTTGCTTTCAATATATTCGATAAGGGGTATCAGTTCTTCTCGATTATTTTCTTGAGCCGTAATAACCACTCCTGTTTCAAGATTTGGATAATCGGATTGATGTTTCTGAACAGATTCGATGGATTCCCTCACTTTTTCAAAGCTTCCCGGTGAATGACGAATTTGCTCATGAGTCTCCTTCAGTCCATCCAAAGAAAATATCACCAAATTTTTACTTTTGGGACAAGCCTCAGCCATTTTTCTCGTCATTTCAGAAATTCGATCCGGATAATAGCCATTGGTCACATGAGACATAATATTCGGACGGGAATATTTGTAAAAAGCCTTAAAAATTTCCACAAGGTCTTTTCGCAAATAAGGCTCCCCACCTGAAAGAGCTATCCAGTGAAGGCCCCCAAGCTCTTTGGCCAAAGATTCTATTTGATCGAGCGAAAGTTCCGTTCTGGAAGAATCGTTTATCTCATCCAAATAAAAACAATGGTCACAACGCATATTACAGCGTGATGTCACAAAAAGGACCAACTGCAAAGGCATGGATCTTCTTCCTAAAAGAATGGTGCTTTTCTCTAGCTTTTGCAGTTCCAATTTAATCCCATTGGGATTACTCATATGTCTACCATTTGAAAATCACAGTCATCTAACCCTTATCTTACTAGGATTTTTTTAGACATAATACCCTTTATCTCAACAAGACCAAATCTAACCAAAAAACTGGCAAATTAGAGAACGGATATTAAAAGTTTAAAAAATTTGGTTTTTTATCGGGTGATTTTGCTGTTAAGCCACCATAACTATTTATAATCTTAACGGTATTTGGCTATTCCACCTTCAGTATTACTTGAAAAAGAATTCACTTTAGAAAGGAACCTTTTATTAATTTTCAGCTAAAACTTGGGGTCTTAAATCGTTTCATTAAAAACTTGAATTCATGAGAGATTATTTGTATTAAAAATTCATACCAATATGGTAAATACCGTTTAGTTCTGCCTCCAAATATCCGATATAAATGAAAACAATAGCCTGATATGCTATAATTTAATTGCATAAGTGGTTTAAATATAACCAGTTCCACTTTCCTAAGCAGCTTATGAATGTTTGCCTGATCGAACCTTCCAAATTTGTATCCCTAACGAACTTCGTGTCTACGATTAGCATGCCGCCTATTGGGCTGGCATATATAGCAGCGGCTATAAGGGAGGAGGGCCATAATGTCACCGTAGTTGATGGGCCTGGCTCTGCACCAAGAAGTTACCATATGTTTAAAGATGAAGTTCGGGTAAGAGGTTTAACTCAGGATCAAATAATTGAAAATATCCCTTCAGACACCCAGATTATTGGTTTGGGGTGCATGTTTACTTCCCACTGGGTATATGTGCGTGAATTAGTAAGTAAAATTCGCGAACGATTTCCCAAAGCTCATCTGCTTATGGGGGGTGAACACGTTACCGGCTTTCCCGAATTCTCCCTTGAGCAAGCTCCTCTGGATACCGTGGTAATGGGAGAAGGAGAAGAAACGATCATTGAATTGTTGGAGCATGTTGAAAAGAATCTGCCTTTGGATAATGTGTCTGGTCTCGCCTATAAAAATTTAAAAGGACGAATTCGAGTTAATCCTCGCCGACAAAGAATAAAAAATATCGATTCCATAATCCAGCCTGCGTGGGATTTATTTGATATTAAGAAATATAATGAAGTCAATCAACCCCATGGGTCGTCCCAAGGGAAATTTATGCCTATGCTGGCGACACGCGGCTGCCCATTCTCTTGCACTTTCTGCACAAGCCCTAATATGTGGACCACCGAATGGATACCCAGGGATCACAAATTGGTGGTCGATGAGATGCAGGAATATCAAAATTTATATGATGCGACTGATTTTCAATTTGAAGATCTTACAGCCATTGTACGAAGGGATTGGATAATTGATTTTTGCGATGAAATCATCAACCGTAAGATGGAAGTCACTTTTCAGTTGCCATCTGGAACTCGCAGCGAAGGTATAGATTTTGAGGTTGCAGAGAAACTGAAGAAGGCTGGCTGCCATGAATTTTCATTTGCGCCAGAATCGGGTGATCCCCGGGTACTAAAGGAAATCAAGAAAAAGGTTAACTTGCCTAGCCTGTATGATTCAGCACGTAGTGCTCTAAAAGCAGGGATAAATGTGGGATGCTTTTTTATAATTGGATTTCCTGAAGATGATTACCGGAGTGTATTAAAAACTTATGCGGCAATGGTTAAATGCGCATGGGTTGGTTTTACCAATGTAAACCTCAATGCTTATTCCCCACAACCCAATACGGAATCTTTTAAAATGCTGCAAAAGATGGGGGTCATCACTGAGTTCGATGATAAATATTTGATGAGTCTTTTTACTTTTCAGGACTTTGGTGCCAAGAAAACCTCATACAATTCCCGCTTTGGAGATTGGGAGCTTTCCTTAATGGTTAATTTTGGAGCTTTTTTATTTTATGTGATTTATTTCTTACGCAAACCTTATAGAATCATTCAGCTATTTTCAGATTTGAAAAGTAGTTCTTCGAGCAATAAATCTACAAAAATGGCTAAATCATTTTTCAAAGATGCTTTTACAATTGTCAAAAACAAAATGATTAAAGCGTAAATTCCTCTAGGAGGATATTGTCCTCCTAAAATTTCTTCTATTTTTCTGACGAACTAAATTCTCCAAAAATAGTTATTAAACAAAAACGGGCCTGAAATGAATTTGATCGATTTGCTCAAAACTCAAGAACGGACAAGGGAAAACTATTGGAGAAATACAGATTACTTTCTTTCGTATCGTTTGAGATGGAGAGCCCAAATGGTTCGTCATCTTTTTCATCTATTCCCCGAAAATAGTGTTCTGGAGCTGGGATCGGGTTCTTGCCAATGGACACATGAATTATCTAATGCGGGGAGGAATAGAAATCCCATTTGCGCAGCGACTTTAAACAAAGATTTACATGAAAAAAACGAAGAACAGGATTTTTCAGAAAATATTGAAAGAATTCACTTAAACGATTTTCCTAGCAAACTCAGTGGCCGTCGTTTCGATTTTATCGTTGGATACCACCTGCTAACAGATGAAAATGCAGGAGCTCTTTTAATGGAGTTAAAAAATTTATTGAAACCCGGGGGGCAAATTTTATTTTTTGATCCCAATCCATGGAACCCTTACTTCAGAATTAGAAAATTTATTTCTAAATTTTTCTTCTTTTTAAAAAAGACGAAAATAAAAGATTATCTCAACCGAATAGATTTATTCAACCTAATCTCGGAGGCGGGTTATATAAAAATAAAAATTCTTCCCTACGACTTTGTATTCCCTCCGATTCCAAAAATTTTTCTCCGCCCCGTGCAGAACCTTAGTTTGATCCTGGAAAACTTTCCATATGTGAGAAATTTCGCCGGGTCTTTATTTATTTGGGCACAGAAACCTGCCGATGAAAACTGGAAACGACCGATGTTCAGCTTGGCGCAACACGAATGCTTTAATGGCCGATTATCCGTTGTGGTCCCAAGTCGTAATGAGGAACTAAACATCCCTCCCTTAATTGAGAACCTAAAGGCATGTTACGGAAAATATATTCAAGAAATAATTATTGTGGATG
>JABHTG010000022.1 GCA_018697205.1 Nitrospina sp.
CGCACACCAATTTCGCGTATACGTTCTCGAATAGAAACCAAAAGAATATTCATTATAACTACTCCACCAACAAGAAGAGATACTGTCGATATAAGCAACAACATTCGATTGAGTGCTTGTTCCGATTCAGTGACCCATTGCATTATTCCTTCTGGGGTAACGAAACGAAAGTCATCGTCAGCCAAGGGCGACAAGCCGTGATTCCTCCTTAAAACTTGAGTCACCCCCTCCATAGTCTGCCGAACGGTCTCTGAGTTAGTAGATACAACTTTAATACTGTGAAGGTGACTTTGCCTAAATAGACGTGACATAGATGTTGTTAATGGAATAAGTGCTCTATCATCTGGGTCGTACCCACTTTCAGTAAGTCCTTTTGTTTCTAGAATGCCGATAACTTCAAAAAAAACCTGTCCTACTCTTATTTTTTTCCCAAGAGGATCTATTTCACCAAATACTTTACGAGCAGGAGTATTTCCTAAAACTACAACCTTTCTCTTTCTGTCCATGTCCATATCATTAAAAAATACACCGTCTACTACCTTCCATTGGCGAGCAGGTTGCCATTCTGGAGAAACACCATATATCCGAGTCGTGGTAAATTCTTTTTTATTGATAATACGCATTCGCTTTCGCTGGCGAGGAACAACAATAGCAACTCCAGGCATAGCTCGAATATCATCTGCATCTTGAAGGGTCATGCTTGTGATATTTCGATTACGTCCGAAAAAAAGGCGGCCAGCGCCGGAATACACCGAAAAGGACTCGGGGCCAAATCCCATATTAGCAATCCGGTTAAGAACTTTAGATTTTGTTCCTTCTCCAATAGCAACGATAACTGTCAATGACGCTATCCCGATCATAATACCGAGGGTCATTAGAAATGTGTTGCCTTTATTTAACTTCAACCCGCGCAAGGCCTGCCCGAGATTCCTTGAAATTCTCATTAATTTTATCCGATATAATCTGCCCATCTCGCAACGTGAGGATACGCCTCGCGTGTTCGCTGACAACAGGGTCATGAGTGATTATAATTATAGTTCGCCCTTCGGCATTTAAATGATCAAAAACTCGCATTATTTCTGCTCCATTTTTCGAATCCAGATTTCCGGTTGGCTCGTCAGCAAGAATAATTTTAGGATCATTAATTAAAGAACGTGCTATCGTAACTCTTTGTTGCTCTCCTCCTGAAAGTTGACCAGGAGTATGAGTCATTCTATGTTCTAGCCCTACTCGAATCAAAGCCTGCTTGACTTTCTCTTTAGCATCAACAGGTATTTTATTACAATAAATGAGAGGCATCATCACATTATCAAATGCAGATACACCAGGAAGCAGATGAAATGCTTGGAAAACAAAGCCAATTTTTTCATTACGAATTCGGGATAAATCAGAGTCTTTAAGTTTTCCTACTTCTTCTCCATCAAGAAGATAACTTCCACTTGTGGACTGACTCAAACACCCCAAGATTGTCATTAAGGTACTTTTACCAGATCCTGAAGGACCAACAATACTAACGTAGTCTCCCTCATCAACAGAAATAGAGACTCCCTTCAAAACATTAGTTTCGAACCCTTCGTTTCTGTAAACTTTATTAATCGAATCAATTTCTATTATTTTAGAAATTTTCATCGCCTACGCCTACCTCGTTTTTTCTTTTTTGGTTTGATAAGAACTCCTACTTCTTCACCATCATTGAGTCCAGAAACAACTTCTTGCAAATCACCGTCACGCCACCCTAATTCAATCGGTTTTTCTAACAAAGCACCCCCTACCTTCATTACTGCAAAGGATTTTTTACCTAATCTTTTGACAGCGCCCCGAGGAATAGCTAGTACATTCTCATGAATACCTGTGGTGACTACTATATTGGCAGTCATTTCAGGTCTTAATAAAGAAATATTATTTTTTGAAATTTTCAGCATAACCTCATAGTTGACAACATTATCCTTGATAACCGCTTTAGGCCGAATTTCTCGAACCTCCGCATCAAAAAATTTCTTTGGAAACGCGTCAACGGTGAATTTGACCTTTTGCATTTCTTTTATTTTACCAATATCTGTTTCATCTACGAATGCAGTTACTTCTAATTTATTTAGATCGATTAGAGTAACAAATGTTGGAGCACTCATACTAGCAACTACAGTTTCTCCTTCTTGAGTGGAAATAAAAGCCACTACTCCATCAATGGGTGCAGTCACAGTTGCATAAGATAATCGAGTTTCCTCTTCAAAAAGATTGGCTAGTGCTTTTTCAACCTTTGCTTCCTGAAGACGAGCATCATTTTGCAGGCGAGCCTCCTCAAGTTTTATTTCTTCTTCTGAGAAATTAATCTGAGCATTGAGGACCATTAAGCGCTCATCGACTTCATCAACTATTGTCTCTGAAACAATACCCTCTTGATTTAAACTCTGGTTACGCGAAAGCATTTTTTGGGCCAAGTTAATCTGCACATTTTTCTCAGCCAAAGCAGCTTTTAATTTATTTATTTTAAGAGGGCCTTCCTGCTTAACTTTAGATAGTCGTGCTTCCTCTGCCTTAAGGTCTGCTGCAAATTGATCTACTCGTGCCAAAAGATCTTTGTGTTCAATAGTAGCAATGATATCGCCAGCTTTGACAATATCGCCAATTTTAACTTTAAGCTTTTCTAATTGACCCGAAATACGTGCCCCAATTTTCACCTCAGCTCCTGTCTTAAGTGATACAGTTCCTGTTGCTAAGACTTTCTGAGAAACAGCCTGACGAGACACCGGCTTAAATTCATAGTCTTTAAAAGTTAGTTTTAATTCTTTCTTTCCTGGAAGAAAACCCTCAATTTTATTCAAAATCGGGGAGAACTTTCCCCCACGAGCCATCAATAAAATAGAGCCCACAAAAATTATGACAATAAAAAACTTAAGGCGTTTTCCGTATGTTCTCATTAAAAATACATTCTTTTCTTTAAATTTTGACTATATACAATCTTAGCACATCAGTCACTTAACTGAGTGATTGAAGTACTTTATTTTTCATGTCTTTACGAGCATTAACCACCTCTTCTAGCATCGACTAATTTTGCTGACAACTTAAGCACTTTTATGTTTAAATCAAAGATAAAAGAAGTCAAAAATTAATAAAACATTTTATAATTCCAATAAATACCTACTCAATAAAATTGAAAATGGATCAAAAATTATAAATCTTTAGTTTTTTCCTTGAAAAACTAGAAAAAGAGAAATATTTTCTTAATAACCAAAGGTAAGGGAGGGAATACCTCATATTTATAAAATCCAGTATTTTAAAGAGAAGGAATGAATGGCAATATTACTTAATTATACTTACCATTAATTATGCTTACCAAAGGTTACCAACTAAAATTTAATATAATATTAATGTTTTTAGCTTAATAAAGTGAACTGTCTTTAAAAAAATACTCCTGCTTGTATAAAAAAAATACCTTTCTGTTACTTATATCTGCAGGTCATGAGTCTTTTTAAAGTAACTTTGCTAAGTACAATTTTTTTACTAGTTTTATTTTTTTGACTAAACGAAACGTCTTATTGTTCTCCGCAGTAATTTTAGCAGGCTTATTTGAAGAAAAGCTATCTCACAATATTTTCTCAATACGATTTTATAACCACATGGTTAAGTTAACATAAGGGACTAACCCTTTTTATTGATATCATGTTTAATATCTTATTCTAATGCCTGAACAAGAAACTAAATCTAAGTTTTCTAAACTATCCAAAATTTTCAGTGTTTTTCTTGCCGCTTTCATCACCTTAGGTATAGCTCTAATTGTATTTTTTTCTGCAAATATAGGCTCTTTTCGCGAACCCATTATGAGCGAATTAAGTCAGGTAACAGGTCTACCTATTGAAATAGGATCTTTAAACCTTAGCCTTTCAAATGGCTTAAGCTTTCATGGAACTGGACTTAAAGTGCGCTCAAAAGACGCCTCCCATCAATTTTTTTCAGCTCAGGGTATTTACCTAAACGTAAAGCTAAAACCTATGTTGAGAGGTCAAATTAAAATAAGAAAAATTATTTTAATGAAGCCAGTCATAGATATTACTTTGGAGTCAAATCAAAGTTTAATTAATTTGGCAAACACCTCCAAAGAACTAAAAACTCTCGACCCAAAAATAACAACTAAATTTGATGACACAAAAAAAATAAAATCAATTAAAATTCCAGAAAATAAAAAAAAGCTAACTGAGCCTTTACACAACCTATTTCAAAATAAAAACTTAGCACTACGTACTATTGAATTAAAAGACGCTTTATTATATTTTAACCGCCCCAAATTAGACTTCCCTAACGCACTCCCCACCCCAATATCTTTAAGTGCTCGTTTCGACTTAGATAATTCAATCCCTGACCAGGTCAATATAATGGGAGATCTATCACATATTGAGATTAAAGAATTAAGTTTCAAAGGGACTTTAAAAGTTAACAATTTATTAGCACATAAGGTTCCCATAAGTATCAACGTAGAGTCTAGCCCTATCCATGCACAAACATTAAATAACCTTGTAGATAATTTATTCTCTTCAGAATTAATTACTGTGAAATTTAAATCAGGTCAGATACAAAAATTATTCATCAATCTAAATGGAATTGTGGAGTCTAGCAATAACCCACTGAAAGAATTTATAGTAGAAAGTGGCTTTAAAATTGACGACCTTGATATTTCAACTTCAAAGACCAAAAAACTTGAAAGCATACCTTTTTCAGATGTCGATGGTATTGGTATATGGAAGGATGGAGTTTTAAACTATAAAATCAATGGGGCACTGTGGGATGGAAGCATTGAATCTAATCTAGTCTTTAACCTTCCAGATCTCCTTAGCAGCGGGTCTTTGACTGGATCCTATGATTCAGTTACAAAGTTTAGTGGGTTAGATTTTTCTTCAATAAGATTCAACGACTTGGATAAATGGACTCCTGTAACAGGGATTGCTAATGGCTCCATTAAAACTGAAAGCTCCTTAAAAGAAGATATGCGTATATACGGTAATTTGGAAATAAATGACATTTCATTAGATCATAAAATTCCCTACACAGCAGAAAAAATTATTTTTAATTTTTCTCAAAAATCACCCCATATAACCCTAGCAAGTGTCCAAGCAAATGAATTGCAATTGAAAAACTTCTTAATTAAAACAGTTAGCTCTAAATTAAAAGTTTCTCCAGAAAAATTTTTAATTAGCAAGGGGACCATCAACTCTTCGAATGGAAGTATTATTTTCTCAGGTAATTACAATCCAAAGCCAAATACTTATGTAATACGTTTCAACAGTAAGAAACTTCCCCTTTCAGATTTTTTTAAAAAACAGATCCAAGGTTCCGGGAACTTGAATGGAATGTTTCAAGGAAATCTAAAAACAATAAAAATAGCTCAAGAAAAAGGTGAAGAAATTCATTTTTCTCATTTGGCTGATAACCTTTCAGGAAAACTTAGCTTTGCTTTTATAAACGGGAGCATAAGTCCTTCTTTGTGGTTAATGGATAAGCTAATACTATCTCCCAGCTTAACAGAAATAGCCTTTTCTGAAAAAAATATGAGTTATGATAATTTAATTGGTGACTTTAAAGTCTGGAAAGGAAAAACAACTATCAATAATTTTAAACTGAAAGGGCCACAAATAAACCTTTCAGCCTCGGCAACTGCGAATCTAGTAGACGGCAAACTGTATGGGAAAATCAAATTAATGCCCGTGCAACTATTGAATATTGTAAAAAAGGCAGCGCCATTACTTAATGATGTATTTAATAATGACCTGGAAAGAGCTCTCCCTAGAACTAATTTTAACCTTGACGGCACTCTTGAGAAACCTAAATTAACCCTTAATTAAGGTAAAGTTCTCTTCCACGAACCTTGAAATACTTAAAAAAAATAAACCTAGTTACCGCAGATAAAAACAATCTGTTTTACGAATAAAAATCCTCTTTTTAATCTTCAGCCACTTAGAGTAAAAGCTAATCCCAGTTACATCTTTCAATCCATCGAATAATTTAATCCAGCCTTTTTCTATATATTCTCTATATGACAATGTCTTCCATTACGTTTTAAAATAAACATTAGAAAATAAGTCAATCAAGATAAGCCAGCACAAAATATCATTTATTTTATCTTTAAATATTATGAATATTATTACCTCAAAAAAATATAAGCACACACATCATTCCCCAACAAATTATAATAGCATAAGATATTGATTTATAAGGAAATAAATGATACTCTTGAGTCCTTTAGTAATTATACTTAGTACGTTTTTTATCAAGAAAAGAGGTACTTTATGAGTCAGTTGCTAGATTTAAAAATCAGAATAGCTAAGAGGAACATACAGATGCGCTACTACTTGCTAGTTTTATGGGTCAGCCAAAAATTAGAGAGGAGAAAGTAGCTTGGGTGTTAGCAGTTTTGGTGCTTTCTAAGTTTTCTTACAACATATCGGAATCATTAAAATATAATAACAAATAGAGGATAAAATTATGGATATGACTAAACGGCTTGGCCGGATTGGAACTATTTTACTACCTATAGCAATACTTGGAGTCTTTTTTAAATATTTACACCCGGTAAACGCAATCCTTCATGGAATCGAAGGCAGGGGAGCCAGAAAGATCGCATTGACTCTATTTATCTCCTTTTTTGCTATATGGTCACTTCTTTATGTGGGCTCTGTTTTTTTTGTACGAATTACGGACTGGATTTGGAATGGAAAAAATTCTAATATAAATAAAAATATAAACTACAGTATCTCAAACCAAACAATGACTCCAAAAAATAATGCAAACTACCAAAAGAATAAAGAAAGAGAAGCATTATTTAAGTTAGATTTACGGAATGAACACGCCGCATAATTTTTTTTAATTGAGCAATAACCATAGACCTGAGAAAAGTCTAAGTAAAAAAATTAAAAGCCGAAAACCCATTAGGGTTTCCGGCTTTTTTTTAGAAAAAAATATCGTTAAAAAAATACAACTTTGGGGGCTTAAACTGATTTCACTTCTAGCTCCTTATGAAGTTGCTGACGAATTTGGGTTTGAATATATTGCAGAGTTCCTGTCGAAGAAGTTGGGCAACTCCCACAAGCACCTTGATAAAGAATTTCTACTATATTTCCTTTAATTCCTTTTACCTCTACACCTCCACCATCTTGGGCAAGGTTCTTTCGAATTGATCGATCAAGCACCATTTCTACAGCATCAAGCTTCTCACCATTCGATAAAGATAAGAAATTTTCCACATCAATATTCAGTTTGGCACCCTTATCACTTTTATATAAAGTCACGTTTGAGTTAATAATTTTCCAAACTTGTTCCTTAAGGGGATTCCAGCTAACGTCATCTTTTTTAGTCACTGTTATAAAATTATCCATAATAAAAACTGACTTCACATCAAGCTTGTCGAATAAAATTTTTCCCAGTTGATCTTCCGTACAATCTTTTTTTGATTCATATGAAAGGTTACCATGTTCCACAATTTGAGAATTAAGCACAAATTGTAATGCACTCGGATTAGGAGTCTCTCGAGTTCGAACTACCTTTATCTCTGACTTTCCTTTGCCAACAGGAGTTGCCTTAGGTCGAAGCTTTTTTTTCGAATCAAATCCATCTTTTTTTTTCTTTTGAAGAGCTAAAACGTCGCTGAGTTTCACTGGTCAGTTTTTTCTAGAAGTGTTCCGAGTCGACTTGAAGTCGATAAAAATTAAGTTCATTTATAATAATAGTATAACCCATATTGAGACTCAAGCTTGGTCAAAGCGCTTAAGTCATGGCAAAAAAGGGACATTAAATACTCGCTGATGCCGTCATATTTTTTTCTTTCCGCCCTCTAAGTGATGCCATACCCTCATACCCAACAAATAAGGCTAGAATAATCAGAAAAACTGCCGCCGTTCCTAAGAAAACATTAGCTTTAGGTTGAGTATAAAACCGGTAAGACTGCCAAGCCAACGCACCAATTGTTGTCACTATCATAAAAATAGCTGGATAAAGCGCAAATTTTATCGGTTTACCCCTTGCCATAAGCCAAGCAGCAATAACAAATAATGCTACAGCAGCAATAAGTTGGTTGGTTGCTCCAAAAATAGGCCAGATTTTCTGCCAACCTCCTGTCGCCCCTATCAAGTATGAAAAAAATACTACCAAAAGAGTACAAACATATTTATTCTTAAATAAAACTATTTTTTCCCCAACAGATTCCTGCACAATAAAACGTGTGATGCGTACTGCCGAATCAAGGGTTGTTAAAACAAAAGTATTAAGAGCTAAAACTGCTATCATAGAAGCAAATGTAAAGCTTAAAAGAGGTATCATTTGATGAACTAAGTTACCGAACCCATGCCCATATGCAAGAATCCATCCCCCCGATTGTAGGGTTTCTCGAAACCCAAGAGTACTCATGTCTATCCCTCCGCTGACAGGGGCAACCCAATATAACCCACCACTCACAAGCAAAACGGTCACTACAGCTACGGCTCCTTCGGTAAGCATTCCTCCATAAGCAATAGGACGACCCTGTGATTCAGCTGAAAGTTGTTTAGAAGTTGTTCCTCCCGCAACCAACGAATGAAAGCCAGACACCGCTCCGCAGGCTACCAAAACAAATAGCATAGGCCACACCGGTCCCTGCTCATCAGAAAAACTTCCCCGATATGCTGGAGTATGAAGTTCAGGTTGAACCCATAAAAGCGCAAGAACAGCTAAGGACATAGAACCAAATAGAATATAAGTCGATAAATAATCTCGAGGCTGAAGAAGAATATTTACAGGAAGGACAGAAGCTACTGCAGCATATCCCATAAGGATCGCAAACCAGAACATTAATGGAGAAAATCCAAAAATCTCGTTTCCAGAAAGTTCAACAGGAAATTGGAAACCAAAATAAATACTTAAAATTACTGCTAAAACTGCAATAATAGATGCAATAGTAAGGTCAACGTTCCTATAGTAAATAAACCAACCTAGGGCAATTGATATCGGAATAATAGCGAACGTTGGTAGAACCATCTGAGGTTGAGCAATGAGAGTTTTAGCGGCAACCACACCAAAAACAGCAATCACTAGAAGCATTGCCAATACAAGAAAAATAGAAAAAACAGACTTTGCTCTAGTACCCATCGTTTTTTCAGCGATTTCTGCAATAGAACTGCCTCGGTTTCGAACAGAAACCATCAAGGCCAGATAATCATGGACTGCTCCAATAAAAACATTTCCAATAAGGATCCAAACTAAGGTTACTACCCAACCAAAATGATGCATTGCGACAATGGGACCAATTACAGGCCCTGCACCTGCAATAGAAGCAAAATTATGCCCAAATAACACCAATGGTTTAGATTCTACAAAATCAACTCCATCCCCCTGAAGCACAGCAGGTGTTGAGAGAGAATCGTCAGGCTGAATCACTTCACGGTCAAGGCGTCCAGCATAATAGCGATATCCAACAAAGAAAAAAAAGAGCCCCGAAAAAATTAGTATAGATACAGTCAACATTTATTATTAATGATTAAATTATACGCGTATGTTTAGGAAGATATTTTGAAATTCTATATTTATAGTATCAAAATAATCCCAAGAATCTCCAGAGTTTAAAAAAATCTAACTCAAATAAAACAACATGACAACTGTATTCTACAAAACATTACAATACTTCAAAGAAGTCACCGTTACTAACGGTTAAATAAATTTAAATGATGTGGATTTTTTTAGCAGTAGAAATAAATTTTTGCAGGGAATAAATAGGAACAGCTAAAATAATGTGCCTTGGTGAATAGTTTGGTTTCGTTCTGGTCCAGTAGAAATTATCAAGAACCCCGTTCCCAGGATACTTTGCAGTCCGTCGATATACCTTTTTGCATTATTAGGCAGTTGATTAAAGTTTTCGGCCTCAACAGTACTTTGGTTCCACCCTTCGAACTCTATATATTCGGGTTCACCATTTTCTAAGATTTCCAGGTCTGCCGGCATTTCACTGTAAACCTTTCCTTTGTACTTATATCCGGTGCACACTCTTAAAGCATCAAACCTATCCAGAACATCCAGCTTTGTGATGGCTATGGAATCAATGCCATTTAAACGAATTGCATACCGGGCAACCACAGCATCAAACCAACCACAGCGTCTCGGGCGCCCTGTCGTAGATCCAAATTCATGTCCATACGTGCGCAATTTTTCTCCATCCTCATTAAAAAGCTCTGTAGGAAAAGGTCCTTCCCCAACACGAGTCGTATAAGCCTTGATAACTCCTACCACCCTATCAATTTGGGTAGGAGGAATTCCCAAACCAGTAGAAGCACCTCCAGAAGTAGAGTTTGATGAAGTTACAAAGGGATAGGTCCCATGATCTACATCTAGCATTGTCCCTTGCGCTCCCTCGCAAAGTACTTTTTTCTTTTGCTCGATTTCATTACGCAAAAGAACATGTGTATCTCCAATGTACTTAAGAATCGTTTCCTGGTAACCCATCAATTCTTCAAACATAGACTCGCATGACGGGAGCTCTTTGCCATATAAATCTTTTAAAATACTATTTTTTTCTTGATAGTTAAATTCCAGTTTTTTCTTTAAGTACTCTTCATTTCTATAGTCGCAGGCTCGTATCCCAGCTCGAGCAATTTTATCTGCATACGAAGGACCTATCCCTCGTCCTGTTGTGCCAATTTTTTCAAAATTATTTGAGTTTTCACGACCTTTATCAAAAGTACCGTGATACGGAAGGATAATATTGGCTCGGTCACTTATAACCAATCGATCGTCCAGATCAACATTTGCTTTTTTTAATAAATCCATCTCATGAATCAAAGCCGCAGGGTCAATCACAACTCCATTACCTATAATACAGAGTTTTCCGGAATGAAAAATTCCCGAAGGGATAAGATGCAAAATATGCTGATTTCCATCAAACACGATTGTATGACCTGCATTATGCCCCCCCGCATAGCGGGCTATAACATCGGCTTCTTCTGAGAAAATGTCAATAATTTTCCCCTTTCCTTCATCTCCCCACTGCATTCCAACTACAACAGCAACTGACATGATTTTTCCTAAAAGAATTAAAAAGCACCAAATGACTGGGCATTATCTACAGGTGACTAGCCGATGTCAACTTGTCTTAAGACAGTCACAGCTTGCGGGTTAATCTAGCTTGCACAGTCTCACAAAAACCTCCAAGAAACCTATTAAAGTATAAAAACTACCGTTTTAAAGTTAAAAAATGGTCACACAAATCTAAAAAAACTATCCTACAGTTTGAATTTTTCTAAAAAACTTCGAATAGTGGCAACAGCGATAGGTGGACCAGAATCTATTCCCGGACAAAAACTACCTACAAACTTCCACATACTCTTTGAGGTCATATTTTCACGCCAAAAAGGGTAGGACTTACATTGAGACGGCTTTCCAAAGTGAATTGCACAACCTTCATGTGTTAAAAACGCACAGGGATTTCCTTTTTCTACCTCATGTATCCATTGGCCATTATAGCTTTTTAAAAATTCTTTTTTGAAACTCGTGGAGCTGAGTTTGGTAATTTTGGAAGCATTCTTAATAGATGATTTATCAAAATAAACGATACCCGGTTTTGTGCAACATTTAAAACAATCAGACTCACATTCAAAGTGTAAAGATTCTTTTTCCCACCATTTTTTACCAACTGTCATAGTAGTGTTAAATCATCACGGTGAATGACTTCATTATAAAAATTATCCCCAAAAATATTTTTTACGGCACTGGTCTTCATTCCCATAATACTATTGAGGTCACGGAAGTTATAATTAACAAGGCCACGAGCAATTTCCTTACCATCCTCACCAAGAATACGCACCGCATTTCCAAAGTTAAATTTCCCTTCAACTTTAAGCACCCCGGCAGGTAAAAGACTTTTACCTCTCAATAAAATAGCTTTTTCCGCACCAGAATCAATCGTTATTTTCCCAGATGGTTTTAGAGTATGAGCTATCCAGTGTTTTCGCTTTTTAATTTTCTCGCGACCAGCCCAAAATAAAGTGCCCACACTTTTACTTTCGTAAATTTTTTCAGCAATGTTGTTATCAAACCCATTAACTATTAGCGTGGGAATACCAAAGCTCATAGTCTGCTTAGCTGCAAGAATTTTAGTATACATGCCACCAACAGTAACCTTATTCATGGTTCCACCAGCTAGTTTCTCAATTTTTTGATTTATACAATCCACATGTTCAATAATCTTCATAGGAGTATCCCCTTTTTTCACCTTAATTGAAGGATCTCGAGAATATAGCCCATCAACATCTGAAAGGATAATCAATAGCTGTGCATTTAGAAGACAGGCAACAGTTGCTGACAATGTATCATTATCTCCAATTTTAATTTCATCAATGGTCACTGAGTCATTTTCGTTAATAATCGGGATAACCTTGTGCCTCAAAAGAGTTTCCAAAGTGTGCTTGGCATTAAGAAAGCGCTTACGGTTTCCTAAGTCGTCGTGTCCAAGTAGTATCTGTGCCACCTTAATTCCTTGTTTTTCAAATTTTTTTTCATAAGTATGCATAAGGTGGCTTTGACCGATAGCAGCACAAGCTTGCTTTTCAGGGATAGAAAGATCTGATCGATGCAAATTAAGACGCTCTCTACCAGCCATAATAGCTCCAGATGAGACTAGAACCACCTCACAGTTTCGGTCAATGATCTGGCGAATTGTCTGTGCCAATAAGCGAACATTATTGGGGCTCAACTCATTAGCCCATTCATTTTTTCTTTTTTCACGCTTAGTAATAATACTACTACCAACCTTAACTACTATACGCTTAAGACCTTTTAGGATTTCTTTACGGGCATCTCTATGCATATTGATATTTTTCTCTAGTTGGAAAAGGATTACTTCAAAATATTAATGAGGATTCTATTAATCTAGGAACGTAACTCTATAAAATCAAGTTATTTATTTGCCCTTTTAACTTTTATTTTAAGACCTTTAACTGCTTCGACTGATACTTCTTCACCAGTAGAAATAATTGTATTACTTTCGGCTTTCCAGGTTTCTCCATGGATGAGTACGCGCCCTTCAAGATTTAAGGTTTCTTTAACAACTCCTATCTCTCCTAGTAATCCTTCAATACCAGTTGTTGTGCGTAGCTGATGCGTTTTTTTAGCCAAATAAATACTTCCTATAGAAATTAAAAAAGTCATACCTAAAGTTGAATAAAATGTTACCTTTGAGATTTGCATAGTGGGATCCTCACTATCAATCAGCATAATAGATCCCAAAATTATTGAAATAGCTCCACTAATTGAGCTGAATCCACTAATTGGAAGCAGACCGTAATTCATCACGTAAAGTTCGGCAATCAAGAAAACTCCACCTAAAATAATCAATAAAAGCCCTAAATAATTGATTGGCAAGGTTTGCATAGCATACAAGGCTAAGATCAAACAGGTACTCCCTATCACCCCGGGTAAGATAAGCCCCGGGTTTGAGAGCTCTAAAAAAAGCCCAACCAATCCCAACATCATTAAGATATAAAAGATATTTGGACTAGAAATAATATCGAGAATTCTTTGCCAAAAACTCATCTCCTTAAAAATAATATTTCTTTTTAAAGTATTCAATTTGACGATATTTCCTTTTAGATTAACTTCTCTTTTGTCCAATGCCAAAATCAGAGAATCTAAGTTGGCAACAACTAAATCAATTATGTTAAGGCGCTTTGCTTCTTCCGCCGAAATAGAGACATTTTTTCTAACCGACAACTCTGCCCAATGTTCATTTCTTCCTCTTTGTTTAGCAAGCGAGCGGATATAGGCAGATGAATCATTAATAACTTTATCTTCTATTGCTTCTTTCTGCTCACCTGAGTCACTAACCATAAAGTTCATTGGGTAGGCAGCTCCAATATTTGTTCCAGGTTCCATAGCAATAATATGAGATGCAATTGCAATAAAAGTCCCTGCTGATGCTACGCGAGAACCACCTGGAGAAATGAAAGAAACCACGGGAATTTCAGAACTTTGAATAGCCCTAATAATTTTTCGCATTGAGGTATTTAGTCCTCCAAATGTATCCAATTGGATCACGATTAATTCCTCTAAGGAGGCATTGGCACCATGAATCTCATTGATTGAAAACTCAGCCACAGATGGACTGATAGGGTCATCGATTTTAACTACAATAATACCATTCGAAGCGAGCGCTTTCGTAGACATAACTATTAGCGTCAATATAATAACTAGTAGTTTTTTGAAAGCCATCACGGATCTTTGGATTGTGTGTTTTATTAAGTTTTTATTCTTCCTCAAACATTCTGGAAAAAATCAAAACAAATAATTAAAAGTGTTTGCGCGTGAAATCGAGTTTTTTTGTGGAATCCAATTTTTTTTCATAGATATGTTATTTGATGGTAAACTTAGCACAGAATGAATTCCTCTAAAAAAAAATCTAATCTAAAACGAGACCCCAACTTCAAATCAGTGTTTATTGTGGATCCAATAAAAGGTGAAAGGATTCACCTCGCAAAACTCCTTAAACAAGAAAACCTGTTAATTATAACATTTGAACGCCTAGAGGACTGTCTAAAACAAAACAATTTAATCAAAACCGATTTAATTATCTATGTCCTTCGTAAAGGTAAAAACGAACCAAACAAATTAAAAAACATCAAAAAAAACATTAAAAACTTACACTTTATCATTCTGACTACCACAGAATTTTCTGAGTTCAAGATAGAGGAATTTAAAGGAAGTGGTTTCACCTCAATCCACAAGGCTAATAATCAAGATATGGTCAAGAATTTTATTTATACTTTAATGCCAGAATGTCAGGCAGCTTATGCAGAAGACTCATCATTAGGAGCAAGTTAACTCAATACATTTCTCCTCTTCGGCTAATTGGTTATTTTTTTTTAAAGTAATATTGAATATAGCAACATGGGTATAAAAATAAAAAAAACAAAACTTGTTAAAGTTGGAAATATTGAAATAGGTGGCGGAAAGCCAATAGTATTAATTGCTGGTCCCTGTGTTATCGAATCACAAAACTATGTACTTAGGACAGCCGAAAAAATCAAACGTGCAGCTAGCGATGCCAATATTCCTTTGATATTCAAGGCATCTTACGATAAAGCTAATCGATCTTCGATTGACTCCTTCCGTGGCCCAGGACTAGTTGAAGGATTAAAATGCCTAACAAAAGTAAAGCAAGAACTTTCTGTACCTATACTATCAGATGTACACACAGAAGAAGAAATAGAACCAGCAGCCCAAGTTCTTGATGTATTACAAATTCCGGCATTTTTATGCCGACAAACAAACATGTTAATCAAAGCCGCAAAAACTGGGCGGACTGTCAATGTAAAGAAGGGGCAATTTATGGCTCCTTGGGACATGAAAAATGTCATTAAAAAATTAACCCAAAGCGGTTGTAAAAAAACATTACTAACTGAACGAGGATTTACATTTGGCTATAACAACCTTGTTGTAGATATGCGTTCTTTGGTAATCATGCGAGATCTGGGCTACCCAGTTGTCTTCGATGCAACTCATAGTTTGCAACTCCCAGGAGGTCAAGGGACAAAAAGTGGTGGGCAAAAAGAACTTATTCCAGACCTAGTTCGTGGCGCCGTCGCTATAGGTTGCGATGCAATTTTTATGGAAGTTCACCCGAACCCAGACAAAGCAAAATCTGATGGGCCTAATATGCTCAAACTATCCCAATTACCAGAACTCCTAATACAAATAAAAACCTTAGATTCGGCAATTAAAAATCTCACTTAATAAAATTGCAAGCCCCTAACTTTATTCTTCACCAAAGTAAAGTAAGGTAATAAAAAGGAAAATGGCTCCCCATATTGGGGAGCCGGAGAGAAAAACAGATTTGGCTTTCGCTTTGGCATGCCACGATTGAGACCTTGGGAGGTCCAATCGTTGGAGGAGGCAATGCCAATTCGAATCTTCAACTATACAAATAGCAAATTTCATGCCACTGACAAGAAACACAAAATAAAATTAAAAATCAATACTTACAGATACTTATAGGTTTTTGTAGTAAGATTTAATTTAATTTTGTCAAGAAAAGAAGAAATTTTTGCCCCACACTGTCAAAACTTCTCTATATATTCAAAATATTCCTTTTAAGATTTTAAGCCTAAATTGCGTAAAAATAACCCTATGATTTCTGTCAAATTTGATGTGGCTTTTTGACTTTGGCTCCGTAGGGATATAAAACTTTTTATGGAATTTGGATGTGTGACTACATACCATCCAGCTCTAATTTTAGAAACCCTACCTTCATTATCGATAAAGGAGTTAGTGTTGATCAAAGACTGCTCCATAGTATCGCTAATAGCTCTTACGGAAATAAGTGGTATTTTTTTTTCAATGCAATGAGCGATGAGTGAAGATGTTTCCATATCCACTGCCAATGCTTTATGAGAAGATCCTAATTTTTGTTTAGCAGAGGAATCAGAAATAACTTGATTTACTGTTAACAAAGTACCCTTGTAAACCACTAATTGTTCTTGAGAAGTCAACATCTTAAATAAGTCTTGTTGTTCTGGGTTTACAGGAAAGCTCTTGGCAAAAGAAGTAGCCTGATCAAGTTCTAAGACCTTGTCAGCGATAACTAAATCTCCCACTTTCAACTTCAAATCTAACGCCCCAGCATAACCTATTGAAAGAACAATAGCTGGAAGTGCACTACTTAAAACTTTCTTTAGGGAATCCAAAGCACATTCTTTTCCCATACCTGTTCGCACTAAAACAATATGAACGCCTTCCCAAACCCCAAGCCAGACATCTGCATGACCTGCCTTGAGTTGTTCTTTGACAATCATCAGTTTTCTAATCTGACTAATCTCTTCTCGAAGAGCACCTAATATAAAAA
>JABHTG010000103.1 GCA_018697205.1 Nitrospina sp.
AAAAAAACTTGTGTCTCCTGTCATTAGTTATTCCTTATATTCAATTCTATTTTTTAAAAAATATGGTTTATTGATTTTCAACTAAATCTGGCTTCCCATCAAAGTTTCTGTCAGATTCCTTTCTGATTAATTTTTCAGAAGAATCAAAAAACTCCCAATGATCTGCTTTTCCATCAAAGTTAGTATCACTTTCTACTTTCTGAATTTTATTTAAACCTTGAAAGTATTGCCATTGATCTGGTTTAAGATCAGAGTTTGTGTCAAATTCAACTCTTATTAGTTTTTCATCAGAATAATAATCCCATCGGTCTATTTTTTTATTTTGATCTGTATCATGATCTATTCGAGTTAATTTTTGAGCACTATTAAAATGCTGAATCATATCTGCATGATTATCACCATTTTTATCAACTTCTATTCGAATAATTTTTTCTTTATCATTAAAAAATTCAACCCAATCAAAAAAACCTTTATGTCTTGAATCTTTTTCTACTCGCTCCAACTTTCCCGATTTGCCATAATGCTGGACCTGATCCATCTGACCATCTTTATTTGAATCGAACTCAGCTTTAACCATTTGTTTATCATCTTCATAATATTCAACCTGATCAATAGTACCGTTAAAGTCAGTATCAAATTCAACTTTGGCAATTTGGCCATTAGAAGACATATGCCTCCACTGATCCATTTTCCCATCAAAGTTGGAATCAACCTGAGTAATTTCTCCACTTGCATAGGGTAAGAACATAAAGCAAATAAAAAACCCAATAACCAAAATACGCACAAACCTGAATTTAAATTTATATTGAGTCATAACTCAGTTAAAGATAATGATCGAGATATTATGGAAATAAAAAAAATTAACACCTATGATTTATTTTATTATATCTATTCGATTTTTTCATAGCACAAAAAGTATGCTCTAGAGAAGGTCGCCTTAGCGTTTTGAGCTTAACTTATAATCAGTAAGGTTGAATTTATAAGATAGAATCTTATCCCCTTCTTGCATTACCGTCTGTTTAATTTTAGAAACCATCCAAAAAGAATGTAAAATTCTATATTTATACTTTGTTTTTTCAATGTATTTCTGGCTATTAACTTTAAAAATAGAAAGTGTTTCTTCTACCACCCACTTACCAGATTTTCGAGTATAAAAAAATTTTCCTTCTATTTTTTTTGGTTCTCGATTCTGTCGCAGAATCATCTTTGAGATACGCCACTTTTTCTCATCAATAAACAATTCATAGTCATTAAAGTCCTGTATAGACCCTATTTTTTTAAAAAAAAGTACTGTTTCTGATCCTACCCGTGAACCCATTGTTCCTTTATAGTAAATAAATTTTTCACGCAAAGTTTTAGGTAAAAATGCATCTAAGTAATTATTTAAAAACTCTATAGATTCGTTGATATTTTCATCAGACTTATATCTTAAATTAATGGCAGGCTTAATTTTTTTCTCAAAAATTTCACCAATTAATTCTCCTTCAAATATAAAGTTAGGCTTTTTTAGGGTGAGCACCTTTTGGGATTTTATATTTTCTTGTTCCCATTCCAACTGCGATGACATTTTTATCAACCCTTTATTCTGTGGGTAATAATAGTTCTCATCTAGTTTATTTAATAATTGTTCAACTTTGGATTGAGCAGAAGACATCGACGGAAACAAGATAACCAAATAAATAGTGACCACAGTCAGCATCAATTTACTTCTATTTGACAAGAACATTAGAATGTTTTCAGTGCATCAAGGTGGAGAGCATTTCTTTTGAGGCATCACTATTCCATTCGCGCGCCCCTGATATAAAGCCTTTTAATTTTCCATCAGCTCCGATCAAGTAGCTCGTTGGAAGACCTAGAATAAAATAATCTTTTCGAACATTTTGGCTTTGATCTAATAATACGGGAAAGGTTAAATTATAATCTTTTATATATTTTTTTACATTCTCTGTATTATTTCTATCAATTGAGATTGCAATAACTTCAAAATTATTAGGATTAAGTGCCTCGTATACCTTTTGTATTGTGGGTAACTCTTTTTTACAGGGCACGCACCATGTAGCCCAAAAATGTAGCAGTATTGTTTTCCCTTTAAAATTTTTTAAGCTTAATTTTTCTCCTGTTGGTGTCTCCAAAGTAAAGTTAGGTGCTAGTTTTTCATTTTTAGATAGCACCACACCCATTTTCGCAAAGCTATCCTCACGCCCTTCAACTGAACTGATTATTAGGGTTTGTAGAAAAATAAATGTGAGCAGGCAAAAGTAATTTTTAATTGCATTCATAATCTTTTACCTATCGAGCATTCCGCTGTAAATACGACTTAATTTGAATCATTTCCTCTGTTGTGTAGGAAATATTTTTTTCGTTCATTCGTTTCTCCATAAGAGTTAATAAATATCCCCATTCTTCCTGTGTATGTCTCTTGGGGTGAGGGAGACCATGACAAAGTGTACATTTTTTTTTAAGAAGATCGAGCTCAGCCGTGTCCTCTTCTGGCATATTTTGATGCGATACTGACACACAAGAAACCGTCACTAAAAAAAAAGTGAGGTAAAGCATGTATGTAAGTAATCGGACCAAATATGACAAATGCATAATTAAAAGCCTAATTGTTTTGGAGCGCTAAATCCTTTATAGCGACGGCTCTTTTTTGTTGGTACCTCTAGGTAATAAGTCAAACGTAACATATAGTCACTTTGCAATTGCGGACCGTTAAGATTTTGATATAAAGGCAGCGATAGGTTTAATTCGGCAACATGAAGTGGTACTGGCTGAAACTGTATGCCCACGGTTGCATGCAAGTTAACACCACCATAGTTTGTGGGATCGCATAAAGGTGTCATCCAGTCTCTGGCTGGGTTTAGCATTGCATGACAATCACCATTTTCTTTGCCTGCTTTAGGCTGATCACTGTAGTCACCCCATGCCTTTCCGTTTAATTGAAAACTTACGAGTGACTTTTCATTAAATTGTCTCATGAGATAAAGGTCTATAGTGTATTCACTCCCCTTTTTATAATCTTGGTCATTAAGCCCCCATCGTTGCGTGGTCATGAGGTTAGCCCCCATCCAAAAAGGATCAGCAGCCTTCTGATAAGTTAGTCCTAAAATAGGATCCCATGTACCCGACCCTGGTTGCATTCCAAAAGGAAGTAGTTTTCCTCGCATTGTTCCAGTAGGGTGATTAGTATTTTTAACAGTGATCTTACCTGTTGGAACCGCTACACCAGCGACAACTGAAAGTTGTTTAGTAGGCGCTAAATTATCATCATGGTATAAACGATACTTTCCTAATACTTTAGTATCCGTAAGACCCTGAGAAAACATATCGTAATCACCAGCAGTGGTGGTCATTGACATCGTATTTCGTACGTACCCACCCATAATCATAGCTGCAAAGTTGTCAGTAAAGGAATAGGCACTACCAAGCATAGTCATATAGGAGTCCATTGATTTTGGTACCCCTCGAAATTTTCCAGCGGCTGTACTAGGACCAAGGTCACTAGTAGATTTCTCATCTGTCCCATCTCTTAACCCGTCCATACTCATATACATTTCACTGATTTTAAAACGATATTCGTGGGTTTCGGGAATGCCACCCCCCATAATATTAAGCGGCATATTTCCTCCACAATGTGCACAGCATAGGCCGATATAGGCCATGACATTAGAGCCTGACAACACAATAAATAAAATAGACGTAGCTACGACTTTTAAAAAATTCATTTTCAAAATTCCTTACATATAAGAAAAGATAACGGAAGTATAATTTATTAAATAATAAGTAAAGTAGGAGTTCTAATTAAGGAAACCGTACCTAAAAAAAGACTCTACTCACTTCAATAAAAATCTAACTATAGTTTTATTTTGGGTAATCGAATACTTAGATGGTTCGAGGAGGAGGAGATAAAGAATCGTTAAAACCGTGACAGACAAAAAAATGATCCGAGGTGAATGCTGACTTCCAACAATTTGTTATTAGCAGTACAGAGTTGGCCTCAGCAAAATCATAATTAAATGTTGCCGTATTCGGAATTGCCCCAGAAGTTTTACCTCCACAATCCGAGGCTACTGTGACCTGAAAGCTTTTGTCATGTGAAGAATTGGGATGTGGACAAAGCTCCTTCTCCTTATGAAGCTTCAAAAGACAATGCAATGATTTTTTTTCTTTTTTGGTTTCAAAAGGGGAAGTAATTTCCTTTTGGTGTTGCGCTTCATGATTATGGGACTCAGCAAACACACTTATCGGATTCAAGAAAACCCAAATCGTAACACCCGATATCAATGCTCTTAAAAAACTCATAAAGAAAAATATTAATTATATATAAGGTTATTATAAGCTCTAATCATTTATTTTTCAACAGTAAGATTATTTTGCAGCTATTATATTTAAGACAATGAGCTGAATATGATTGAATTCTTTATAGGAAATACCATTGATTTAATAACCTTTTTTTATAATCTTAAAAAACACCCCTATTTTAGCCGTTAAGTAACTTTGTTCTTCTATATAGTTAAAGAAGGGTTTGTGCGTATGGCTTTAGCAACCGGAACTGGCGCTGAAGTTCAACGTCCTTTAGCAACAGTAGTCAGTTGATGAATTAAAATTGATCCATTTTAATTTGGAAAACACAGCTATTTAAGCTTCTGAAAAAGTTAAGCCCTAGAAGAGATTTAACTCTCACAGTCTAAAACATAGACTAAACAACAGATTAATCCTCGTTTAATTTATTTTCTAAAAGAATTATAGAGTAAGATTCTTAACTCTATTAGCTTTACTTTGTGGAGAGTTCTTCTTGGGGGTGACCTAAATAGAGGAGCCCATCAGATAATGAATAGTTATCAGGGAAAGTGCTCACCTTTTGATTTATTTTTTCTTGTAGCTCTCGATACAAAACTTCGGCTTCTTCAGAGTCCATCCCAGTATTAATCTTATAGGAATAGCCTAAACTTAAATCGTGCTCAGGTGGAGTATATAGCTCTGTGATTCCCCACTCTGATGGATTATTTTCCAAAGGAGTTCCTTTTTCCAGATCAAACTGAGAAATAATACATGAGAAACCGCGCGAATTAAGAACTTGCTGATTATTAACAACAAAGTCAACTGACTCGCGAGCCTCTGCTGGGGTTTCGGTAGGAAACCCAGTAATGAGATAAAAATGCATACCTATACCAATGCGAACGCACTCTTCAACAATTCTATCTATCACTTCTAGCTCAACTCCTTTTTTCATAGAATCCAATACACGCTGGTTATAAGATTCTAAGCCAAAAATTAACTTTCGACACCCTGATTCATAAAGTAGCTCCATTCGATTTTCTGTAAGCAAACTCTTCTCAAACTTCAGTTCCCCTGTCCATTTGATGTCAAGATCTGCCTCAACAATTTTATTAGCAAAAGTCCTCATAAAATTAATTGGGAGAGCTTCATCGGTAAAGAAAAAGTAATTACAATTATATTTTTCTTTCAATTTTTCTACATCCGCGACCACATTTTCGGCATATCGAACATGAAAATCCATATGATCAAAAGGAATCGAGCAGAATGCACATCTTTCCCAGTAACAACCTCTTGAACCCATGATAGGCAAGACTCTCTCCGGTGAAAGATATAAATCTAGGGGCATACCATCAAAGTCGGGTGTTGGGAGTTTGTTTAGTTCTTCTTTTGCAAAAGGGCGATTAACTTTAACCTTCCCCTTATCTTCCCATACCAGATTGGGAACCCTTGAAAGATCGCCACCTCCCCTAACCTCTTCAACTAGCTTCAGCATTGGGGTCTCTCCCTCATGCACAATCATGCTATCTAAGAACTGAAATACAGGTGAGCCGTCGCGTTCCATTCGATCTACCAACTTAGTAAATACACTGCCACCAGCAGTTATATGAATGTGAGGGGCAGCCTGCTTAACAAGGTGCGCAAGTGTAAGCCCGGGAATAATCTGTTCTACAGAAGTAATAGAGACACCAAGAATATCAATATCTTCTTTTAGAATCGATGGCAGATAATGCTCTTTATATATATCGTAGAAAAAATTCTCATTAGGATTAGTAAATGACTCAAAAACCTCCTTCGTTGAGTAAGGAGAGTAACGCATCTGACTGCCTATAACGGTTAACTGAGATGGAAAATATGGGGAAAGAATATTATCAAGCCATACATCAATTATCTTGAGGCTTTCCATATATCGGTCGAGGTTATAAAAGTCCTCACACCTAAGAGAATCCTTAGCAGCATCAATCTCATATTTGAGTGCAGGAATAACTTCTTCTGCTTCGCGCAATTTAGCATACTTCTCTTGTTCAAATTGAGAGTGGCGAGGTTTCGAGCCCAGCTCATTCAGCTCTCGTATGATTCGTTCATAAAGTGGCTTTGTTCTTTCCCAAGTGCATAGGTGATCAAGAAGCTCAATAGCTAAGTCTCGTTGCTTCACATCATGAATACCATGTAGATGCAAATATGCTTTGAGGCTCGGCAAACTCAGATAAGGCTGAGATGGATGCCACGATGAGGGAAAAACTAGATAGACCATAACCTTATTCCAGAATCCATTTAAAAAAAGTTTGG
>JABHTG010000104.1 GCA_018697205.1 Nitrospina sp.
GAGTCTTTGGTTATTTCTGTTTTATTTGTTCTTGTAGGGGGAGCGTTTTTTGCCTGGACACGCTCCTTTACTCATCGAGTCCCTCAAGAAGCTGTTATTGGAATCGTTTATATCGTAGCTGCTTCTGCAGCACTCTTATTATCATCATTTTCAGTCCATGGAGATGAGCACCTTAAGACTATGCTGAGCGGCTCTATCCTATGGACCACCTGGGAAGATGTTATAAGACAGTTAGCCGTTTCTGTAATTGTTGCTGTTCTACTTGGCATTTATCATAAAAAGATCGAGGAACAAAGCTTTAGTTATAGGAGTCTAAGTACGACTGAAATACCTAGTTTTTGGAAATGGGATTTTTTGTTTTATGTTTTACTCGGAATGGTTATTGTATTTTTCATCAAAACAGCTGGCATCTTTACAATCTTTACCTTTCTGATTATCCCTGCAACATGTGCGGCATTATTTGTAGATCAATTGTTTAAACAGTTTGTAGTCGGTTCGATTCTTGCGATTTCAGTGAGTTTGATAGGGTTGACATTATCTTTCTATCTCGATCTACCCACAGGAGCAACTTTGGTCTGTTCTTTTGGAGTTGCTTTTTTTATTGCGCTGATTTTATCCAAATTTAAATTTTCTGGCCAAGCGTGACCAACTATCAAACTTAGGTTTATTTTCGTATTTTTAAATTAGATTTGCATGATAAAAACAATAGGAGCTTGCTCAATTCATGAGTTGAGTAGTTCTTTTATTAATGCAGAAATTACTGAAGTTCTTGTTCATACGGAACAAGTTCGGCAAGAGGTTTTTAGTTAAGAATGTAAAGTCCTAATGAATTTTTTTTGCAGTGAACTTTGAGATAATTAGGTGGGCTACGGATTAGGCCGTAGCCCATTTTGATATATTTAACCTACCGCTTCGTTACTTTTGGTTACCATAAATATTATAATATCGAGTTAACGATTGACGTAGGTATGGATTGCCTTCATTCCACATAGCCCTATGTTCGCTAGTCATGTAACCCCAGAACAGTGGTAATTTACTTATAGATTTCTTCTGAACCTTTTTGGTTAGTTTTTGTTGTTTTATCCTCTGCTGCAAAAGCTTGTGCTGTATTTGCGATTGCTTCAACAGTGTCTCTTTTATCTTACTTATTATTTTTTTTGGAGTTCCAAGGTCAGATTTTTTAGACGTTACGTTTGAATCTTTTGAACTAGAGGTTTCGGGTATTACGGTGGATCCTTTTGATCCATCACCCATTGAAGGCTCACCTCCAACCCCGCCGGCAGTTTGGCAGATTATGGTTAATAGTAGAAGCAAAACAAGCAAAACTCGCTTTTTCATGCAAAACCCCTAAAATATTATCGATCTTGATTATCACCAACCTTGATTATCACCAACCTTGATTATAATTATCATGATTCTATATTAACTATTAGTCAATAATTAATTACTGCTTTGCAAAAATATTTTCCTCAAACTTGCTGCGTGTGGTGACTGGTTTATTGGTGGACGTGTCGAAGGAGCATTCACATCGGCTTTTAACCTTGTCAATTCCATGAAAGAGAGTGTGTGTGTTATGTGCATAAGTCCAAAAAGCCTTACTATTTCGCTCTTACCTTCTTGAATTTCCATGGCACGCGAAAATGACTCCTCATTATTTGCCGTTCTTGATATTGAACCCGTATTAGTACGAATATTTACATTTAAATGAAAATCTTTACTTCCCTTCTCACCCAAACATCCCTTAAGGCTCCTTTGTCAGAAACAATGGAACGCCTGTATGTGTTCTTCCATTTTTAGCGGTCTTGCTGTCAAGATTTCTTGTGGAAGTTTTGTGGAAGCTTTTTTATAGTTTACTTGCTTTGACCTTTGCGGCGTGAGCTTTGGCTCTTTCCCGCATGGCGTCAAGTTCTTCCGGAGTAAATTCGCCTGCCCTGGATGTTGGCCCAGGTACCCCCCCGCCACTAGGTTTTGGCGAAGCAGGTTTTGCTTTAGCAGGCTTGGCAGTTACAGGAGTTTCAGCGGTTATCTCTGGAGAGCCAGTAGCTTCATCTTGGGTGACCGGTGTTCCCGACGAATCCTCAGAGCCGGCAGTTTCAGCAGTTGGGCCTCCTTCATCATTTGCAACAGGCTCAGAAGTAATTTCAGGAGCAGCCTTCTCTTCTGCCTTTTTCTCAGCTTCCAGTCTTTTTTGTTCTTCTTCAATCTTTTCCCTCTTACGCTCTTGAATTTCCATGGCACGACAAAATGACTCCTCATTATTTGCCATTCTTGCTATTGAACCCGTATTAGTACGAACATTTACATTAAAATGAAAATCTTTACTTCCCTTCTCACCCATTTCTTTTCGTTCCTTTTCTATAATTTATTAAAGAATACCAGATATCGGTCCTTCTTATAATTTAGAAAAACTATTATACAGAAACGCGCTTTGCAAATGAAAAAAGTTCTCTTAATCTCCCTGTCAACCTTACACCGTATCTTACATTATACTATTTCCTATCTTCACACGAGTCCCCTAACATGGGAGGGCAAATTTCTTAGCAAAGTTTTCCCAAAGGTTCTTAGAAGGGGTTCCATCTTCTGGAGCGCTCTTTTTTTTGGGAGGGGTTACAAATAAAAAAACGCATTTTAAATCCCATGTCTTAGCTTCGCCGGTACAGCTTTCTACTATGGCGATGGCATGAATCACGCCATCACCTTAGCTGCTTATGGCCGCCATAAAACACGGCGGCACATTCTATAAGAAATCTTGATAGCAAGACCGCTAAAACTGGAAGAGAAAAGGTAAGCGATAGCAAATGTAATTTGGTGAAGATTGAGAATTTATACAGAAA
>JABHTG010000073.1 GCA_018697205.1 Nitrospina sp.
ATATTCGTATCGAGGGTATCCAATGGCGATGTAAAGCTGGTGCTAGGGTAGCTCTGGGCCGCCAGATGAAAAACGTAGTCCGGTCGGACCTCTTCCACAACATTCAGCAGCGAAATGTAGTCGCGCAGATCTGCGGATAGAAACTTCAACCGGTCGCTTCGGTTTGCACGATCCAATAGATGTGAAACGTTATCAACCGGGCTGCGCCAGCGGCACATCCCATAGATATCCCAATCGGTTTCACTTAGCAGGAAATCCGCCAAGTGGGAGCCGACCATTCCGGTGATTCCGGTGATTAGTGCCTTAGTTCGCAGCATGTTTCAAAGCCATTTCTCAGATTAGTGTAGTGCTTCATTTTGTTTGGAACTTAACCGACTGTTGGCGCGAATGACCTTCTGCAAGATATCGCGCGCGCTTTTTGTCCAGCTGAATGGCTTGGGTGTGACATTCAAACTTGGACAATCTCAAATTTAGGCAAAGGGAAAACTAGATTCCTGCCTTTCATCGCCGGCGATGATAAAAAAAATTCTCTGAAATGCCAAGGCAGCACCAAGAGATAATCCGGATTCGATGCTAGCAATTGCTCCTGTGAAACCAACGGAATATAAGTTCCTGGTGTAAATGACCCGAACTTGTCTTCGTTGACTTCGCCAATTTCAGTCAATAATTTATCATCTATGCCGTAATATTGCAGCAGAACGTTGCCCTTGGTTGATGCACCAAGACCACAAACACGTTTACCGTTTTGCTTTGCTTCCCTGAGAAAACTCATAAGAGCAATGCGAGCTTCTTCAACGCAAATTTTGAAACCATCAAAAGCTCTTGTAGAGTCAAGTCCATGCGCCACTTCATCTTCAAGAATTTTGTTTAACCACTCAGAATTCGGTTGATGCTTGGAGCTAATCTTGGCTGCCGTGATTGAAAAACTGCCGCCATTGACGTCATTGAATTCCACGTCCAATACTTTTAGTCCAGCTTTATCGGTAATCCAATTGATCTGTTTTAGGGCGTAAAACTCAAGGTGCTCATGACAGATAGTGTCGAACGAGTTTGTTCGTAGCATTGCTGGTAGATAGCTCTGCTCAAATATCCAGACACCGTCATCACTCAGAGATGCCTCAATTTCTCGCGCAAAAGCGATGGGGTCTTCCAAATCGTAAAACATTGAGAATGAGGTAATGATTTTGGCCTTTTTGCCTGACAGTATCTTTGCCACAACGTCGGCAGAAAAAAATTCGGCAATAAGCACAATTTCTGTAGGGTAATAAGATGAGAACTTGATGGCAGTCGGGTCGATGCCAACCAGTTGGAAATTATTTTCCGGATAAGCACGCAGGGTCGTGGCGTCATTGCTGCCTATATCAATCACTAAATCGCCAGGCTCAAGTACATCCAAAGTCAGAATTTTTGCTACCTTTGAATGCAAATGACGCACCATGCTGGCATTGAGTCCGGAACGGTAGCCATAATTCATTCCATACAACTCGTTGCGGTCATAGCTCTGCTTTAACTGAACGAGACCACATCCATCCACCCCAGAGCACTTGACCAATTCAACTGGACCAGTTGTAATTTTTTCTGACCGCGAGTGGGGAAATACACCGGTTAGGGCTTGCTCACCCAATGCCATTACCGATATCAAGTGCTCGCTGCCACAGATGCGGCATTTTGAAATGGTTTTAAACATTGTGAGTTATTTCCGTTGGTTTGATGTTCACGACAAAACGCTTTATTCGAGGTAGTCCATGGATTTCTATCGCTAAGCTTATACAGTTCAAAACAACAGTCGCAACTTTCATAGAAAATCCTCATTATTTCTTCATAAACAAACTGTGAAAAATTACTTTATTTAAATAAAAATTCTATTTTTATTCAGACTTTAATTTTTCGGTATCTTTTTTTAGTAAACTAATTTCATCTTTTAGCATTTCATACTCTTCCATTTTTATTTTTAAAAATGCAAAAGTAAGTCTTGCCTTTTCTTCTAGTCCTTTTGGTGTAAGGAGATAAGCATAACCCACCTTATTTGAATTATGACTAAAGTTTGATAATTTTATCGATCCTTTCTCAATCAATTTTTTCATACAATAATTTACCTTACCAAGGCTAACTCCCATTTCATGGGAGAGTTCTCTTTGAGTGTATGCAGGATTTGATTCTAATTTACGAAGTAAATCAAGATGAATATCTTTATTATTCATTAGGTGCAGATAAAATAAATGAAAGAAAAAAATATTAGGCAAGCTACCGCACTATTGTGCAAACAAATTTGTACAGCAATAGGTCTTTAAATCGCATTCTACCATAACTATTTTTAGTGTTCAATAACTGAACATACTATTTTTGATAAATAAAACACACATTAATTAATATTGAAGCTTATTCTTGTTATTTTTAAAGTTATTCATTTTTACAAAGCCTTTTTCTATTAGGCTTTGAAGACAATAGTTTACCTTACCCAGGCTAATCCCCATCTCTCTAGAGAGCTCTCTTTGAGTATATTCTGGATTTGATTCTAACTTACGAAGCAGATCAAGATGTGTATCTTTATTATTCATCAGCTATAGGAAATTAAAAAATCTTCAATCTCAGAAATTCGATTTTCAACCCAAAGCTCTTTTTGTGAATATTTTTCCATGAGATATTGTATTTCTTTTTTTAATTTTTTACAAGGATCAATCTTTGTTATTTTTTTGATTG
>JABHTG010000097.1 GCA_018697205.1 Nitrospina sp.
ATGGTGCCCGGAGCCGGAATCGAACCGGCATGGACGATTAAGTCCGAGGGATTTTAAGTCCCTTGTGTCTACCAATTTCACCATCCGGGCTATTGATTTGTTCGATTATTTTAGACTTTATCCTCTTGCGCTACGATTAGAGTTTACAATAGGACAAAGTTATCACACAACCACATAAAAAATTCGACTACAATTCTAACATGTTAACAATTTACTGGTATGAATAAGCAAGTATTTTTAATCTTGATTGCACTAACATTGAATGGGTGCGCTGTCATTAAATGGAAGCATCCTACAAAAGGATATGGAAATATTTCAGCAATGTTTAACCCGAAGGGAAGCAATGAATTTATCCGTGAGTACAAAGATTGTGGGAAAATTGCAGATCGGCAAGTAAAAACGGAAAAAGAAAATAAGAAAAAGGCTAGATTAGCCAAAGGAAAAAAAACCGGGGCATATAATTATGGCAAACCTATTGACCCATGCCTTTCAGACAGAATCCGCATAAAATGTATGAAAAACAAGTATGGCTGGAGAATAGAAAATACACATGTGGGTCGCTAATTTAATGTCTCTGTATATATTAAAAAATAACAATACGATATACCTGTGACAAAATACGGAAAAAATAACTCTATGCACAATACTCTCAGAATCACCTTAATTTGCTCTGCTTCTATCATGTTCCTTATAGGCTGCTCTACAACTCAAAGAACCACACAATCTAAAAGAACAGCAGTCGAGCAATTACTCATTTCAGAATCAATTATCCGCAGCTTGCCAAAAAAATCTAATGCGCCACTACCAATTCCTTCTGGCTCCACGGTTACCCTAAATACATCTGGACATAAAGACAGACCTGATTTAACTCCAGATCATGACCTTCTACAAGAAATAGTAGGCGGCTGGCTAGGACAGCAAGGATACCTGATACAAAAAAATAAAGAGGGTGTAAAATATCGAGTCGATATAATCGTAGGTGCAATAGGTACTGAGGAAAATTCGACCTTTGTGGGCCTACCCCCAGTTAACAGCCAAATCATCCCCTTTTCCCTACCTGAGCTAGCTATTTATAAATCGAAGAATCAGACCGGGTATGTGAAATTTAATATGAATTTTTTTGAAGTGTCGACTGGTAAATTTGTAGGGTCTAGTTCTCATTTTATAGCCGACTCGTATCATAACTATCACACGCTTCTTCTTTTACTATCTTTTTCCTCAACAAATCTTATGTCGCCTCCACAGCTCGGTTTTTTTCACAGACTTTTCAATACTGGCAGCACAAAACCTGAATAAAACTCATTTTTAATTGGGGAAAATTAGAATGACTTTGCCATCCAATTTGATAAGCACAAACTACCCATTCAGTATCTAGGCAGTGTTAGATTTAGTAGGGTTCTATTACGGCATAAATCTTTGTCATCTACAAAACGGTATGCTCATTTTGCAAACAAACAAAAACAAGACGCTGTGGGCAAATTTTTTGGATAATAGGCTACTTAGCTGCTACACGATATAGCAACCCCCCGTAGAACCTTCTTAAACTATTATAAATAGTGGAGGCGAGGAGCGGAATCGAACCGCTGTACACGGCTTTGCAGGCCGCTGCATAACCACTCTGCCCCCCCGCCGCTTTTATACAATCGGGAAATTAAAAATACTACTCTCATATCTCAACAACCCAGGAGGGAAATTGGAGCGGGAAACGAGGCTCGAACTCGCGACCCCAACCTTGGCAAGGTTGTGCTCTACCACTGAGCTATTCCCGCAAATAAGATATTTTCAAGCTAAAAAAATAGCCTAGAAATGAATCAAGCATTATAAAGAGACACCTACTTTTGTCAAGAAAAGACAAGTAAAATCGAGATGTTAAAAAAATTTCAAGTCTGCTTTAATACTACTGGAATTGCAGCTCTTAGATAGCATACCATTGACCACAGTGTTAAAAAAGCTGCCAAATAAATCAACAATGTACCGATTACCTGAGAATCAAGACTTGCCCCTATTTTTCCATGATATAAAAGCAATGGTATTGCCGCCATTTGCGATACAGTTTTTATTTTTCCTAGAAAAGAAACTCTTATACTTTTACCTATTTGGGCCATCCACTCGCGTAAAGCTGAAATAGTAATCTCACGGCCAATTATAATCAGGGCAATAACTGCATCAATTCTTCCTAGATCCACCAGAACAATTAGTGCTGCTGCAACCATCAACTTATCTGCAACGGGGTCAAGGAATGCTCCAAATGCTGATGTCTGATTCAGCACTCTTGCAAGGTAACCATCTAGCCAATCAGTAATGGCAGCGCCAGTAAAAACAATAGCAGCAAACAAATTCTGATCAGAATAAGACAACCATTCTGGAGGAGAATAGAGAATCCCTACAAACAAAGGAATAGCAAGTATCCGCATCAAAGTAAGCAGGTTGGGTAAATTAAGTACCATAAATTAAATCTTCAATTAAACTAGATATAAATAAAAAAACAACTGATAAAAGTCAATGCAATTCTTTATAGATTTTTTCAGCTAACGTATGACTAATTCCCTCTACTTGTTCCAATTCTGCAATACTTGCGGCCAAGACGCCTTTTAATCCCCCAAACTGTATCAACAGATTTTGACGACGCTTGTTACCAACCCCATCAATCTCAGTTAAATATGATTGTATTCTGGATTTATTACGTCTAGCGCGGTGTCCCTGAATCGCAAAACGGTGAGCCTCATCACGAATTTGCTGAACCAGATGCAAGCCCAAATTATCTTTAGGCAATTGTAGCGGTTTTTTGGTCCCAAAAAAAATCAATTTCTCCAAACCGGGCTTGCGCTCTTTACCTTTTGATACTCCAACCAATGTTACAAAATCTAATCCGAGCTCCACCAGTGCATCCCTTGCAACTTTAACCTGGCCCTTGCCACCGTCAATAAGAATTAAATCAGGGATTTTACCATCTCCCTCAGTAGCCTTATGATAACGCCTTGAAAGAGCATCACGCATAGCAGCATAATCATCCCCTGGTGTAATGCCATCAATATTATATCGACGGTACTCATCATTTCGCATTGAAAAATTATCATAGACCACACA
>JABHTG010000059.1 GCA_018697205.1 Nitrospina sp.
AATACTGATTCTGGTCAGAACGATCGCTTCCCTGATATGAATGACTATAGCGACCTTGCATCCACCACCGCTTGGCAAATTGCTGTTGGAGATAAGTATAAAAACCTGTCTTGATCTGTTCCCTAGTTGATGTTAAAAACTCTGATTGCCAGATGGTTGTGCTATAACCTTCTCGACCTAGTGGTTTGTGTTTAAAGCGTATATCGACTCCAAGCACTTCTGTCGTTTTATATGTTCCTGTCAAACTATTGTCTCCGAAAGCATATGCAATATTAGCATCCATGGTTGTCTCATCACTTAGGTCAAACGAGTTGGCTGATCTTGTTAAGTAGGCAAATCCATCATTTAAAGTTGACGCAAAAAGCGTGTCATTTTCCCCCTCAAGGATTTGTAGATTAATCTCAGAGAAAAATGGAACGGGTAAAAGATAACTTGCACCAAAACCGATTTCCTGAATACCATCTTCTCCCAGAACCATCTCATTGGATACTGGTATGGCAACAAATGGATGATCATGTGCATGCAGTTGATTGTGTTTACCTATTGGGACAAAGAGTTTTCCTACTTGTAAGCTAAGGTTGTTTGTAATAAGACCAGAACCAACCAGCTCTTCCAGGCCAAATTGACTTGTGCCCTCCATGGAAAAAGTAGTTTTTACCCTGAACCAAGTGTCAACATTACCCGATAGTTGTAAAGCCATTTCTTCGATACTAAGTCCGGTTTTATTACTTTGACTGGAATTAGTGTTGCCTTCTGAGTTGTATGTTCCAAGAAGTAATCCGTTTAAACTGATTGCAGGATTAAATGAACGTGAAAAGCCAGTGGCTGTGGAGATATTGTTTAATTGAGAGTTTCTTTTTCTCTCGGATTCTAATTTTTTGATTCTTTGCTCAAGCTGCTTAATATCTTTATGGGTTTTACCGTCCGATATTGCGTAAGCATTAATTGATGAATAGAAAAATCCAAGTAACAAAAACAGAATTCCATAAGTTTTCATATTTTGACCCTTAATAAACTAAATTAAATAATAACACTCACAATCACAATGCACCACTTTTCTCAAATGGCGTTCTCAAGTGTTGGTGAGTTTTTTAAATATGGAAGAATTTATAAATTAAAAGGAGGGCCACGACTATTGGAAATCGTCAAAAAATCTTGAGCTTTTAAAAAGTATAGCTGGAAGGTAGTTTCGCTTAAAGAAAAAACGTTTGCAATATAGATTTTTTTTACGGCATTAACTTTATTTGATTTAGTCCAATTACAGGGAGAGCAGTCATCATGTGATTCGCTAAAATCATGGTCGTGATCGTGCAGCAACTCAGAATAACCCGTCATTCCAACAAAACACAAAAGTACGAAAAAAACCAAAAAACGACTAAAAAATATTTGTATTTTATTACGTTGCATAAAATTATGCTGTTTAGGTGTATGTGATTTAAAAAACTAAATAACCCTTTTTTTCTTAGACTACACGAAATTAAAAAAGATTCAAAAACTTTTAACTGATTTGAGAAGAGTAAGAATGAACCAATTGACTCCAAACTAATACATCAATAGCGCTCCTTAATAAACCAAATTGACAGGCAATACTCTGTCATTTATTTTATTACGATTTTTTTTAAGACCAAAAAAAATATAAAAGGCCTGCTTATACAAAAGGATAGGAAGTTGGCACCTTAGAATTCATAGTATTTAATAGTTAAAACTTTAAACTGTAGCTATATTATAATTATCTCTAGTTACGTTTTTTCAAGATTCTTATGAATACTCTATCAGACAAAGACAAAATAATAGCCGTTCAAGAAGAGCTGATTAAGAATTTGCAGAACCAAGTAGCCGGCTTAGAAAAAACAGTCAAAGAATGGGAAGATTGGAAAGCCACCAGCAAAGACCGTCATGCAAAAGGAAAAGCTAAAGCCGACCAAGCCATCAGAAAAAATAAGCAAAAGCTAGGATTTCTGAAGAAGCACAATCCAAAAAAGTAATATAATTGTGACCAACGACTGGAAACCAAAACAAACTAGGCAGGCAAAAATAAAATGGTGGGGATGGCTGATCATTATTTTTAATTGCATAGCTTTGTGGGTAGCCTACAAGATGGAATACCTTTATGACAATTGGGGTAAGATAAAATGGTAAAAAAACTAAAAAATCAGATAAATCCCAATGAATTTGGCAAACAATTTTATAAGAAGGAGTAAACCGATGAAAAACTTATCACTTATTTTATTTATATTAATCTTTACTTTTTTCTCTGTTCCCGCTTTTGCTGGTAAAGGAGCTATTAACCTTCCCGAAAGTTCTAATGCTAGTGCTATTAAGCATAATAAAAAAGGCATTTTTAATTACAAACAGGGTTACTATGAAGATGCGTTAAAACACTTTCGATTGGCTTCCGAGGTTGATTCTAGTGTGGGCGAGTCACATTACAATGAAGCTCTCTGTCTGGACAAATTGGGAAAACATGGAGAGGCAACAAATCATTTTTACAAGGCAAGGAAATACGCTAAAGGAAACCCTGCCATTCTTAAATCCAAGATTCTCCTTTCTCATGCTCCCATGAAAAGAGAAGGTTCATAATCTAAGGTGATGACTTATGAAATTCAAGGCGAGTTCGAGCGTGTTTTTTTAAAAAAAAACTCAAAGATTACGAAATGAAAAGCATAACTCGGAAAGAACATATAAAAAACGCAGGGTTTTTTTATAATTATTCTACACCAAGAAAATCGAAATACATATCAGATCATGCGGTGCCTGGAAGTAAAGGGATAGATATTGGAGCAGGTTGTGGCCAATATGCTGAGTATCTGAATAATATTGGTTATGAAGTAACAGCTTTGGATCAAAATAAAAATTTATTAGACGGTGCAAAATGTAAAACTATAGTTTGCTCAGGAGAGAAAACTCCTTTCGAGGATAACGAATTTGATTTTTCAATGGCTATATGCACTTTACACCATTGCAGAGATCCCTTAGCGGTATTAAGAGAAATGAAGAGAATTAGCAGAAAAGTGATGGTGCAGGAGCCAAACAAAAGAAACTTATTGGTAAGGAGTTTTAGCACTCTTACACCGATTAGGCATACAGAAGATTTAAGCGCGCATTATGACAAAAACGAGTTTAAAAATATTGTAAAAAAATCAGGATTAAGTATCGATCAATTTTATAGTCAGGACGTTTTTTTCTATCCGGATGTTTACTATTGGGCGATTTGTAGCTAGCGCCAATCCTTTGTTCTAACCATTCGTGCTTTCAGGACAACATATATAACGGCTGCTATACCTCCCGAACCAAATATCATCCATATTACAACTATTAAATAAAAGAATTCTTGTATTCGGTAGTGAATCTGAGAAAGGAACATTTACTGAAAATAAAGCTTACGATCCTAATATAGACATCTGAAAAACCCTTTTACGCATGCCAAGTGGTAGATATGGCCTTGGCTCTTGATATCATAAAAATACTTTTCACTTGTTTAGCATTGGACCACAGCCTGGTGGTAGCAGTAGTAATAATCATTCAATATTTTTCATAAGAAAAAAATAAATGGTAAAGATCTTGAAGATATTGCTAGCCCAAATTTTAACTCTAGTTATTTTTCTGATAATTATTGCAGTAGCTGGGCAAATCTATACATTCTCGAATCCAAGCTATGAAAACTTGGATGTTATTCCTGATCGACAAATTGGATGGCGGTTAGTGCCAGATTCTTTATTCACATATACAGGCACGCATTGGTATAAAAGAGAATTCAAAACTCAAATCAAAACTAATTCGCTAGGCTTTAGAGATAAAGAGAGAACTATTGAAAAACAAAAAAACTTAACAAGATTGGTTGTTATTGGCGATTCGTTCGTTGTTGCTCGTGAGGTACCATTCGATAAAACTCCAAGCCAATTATTGGAGCGGTATCTTAATGAAGGTAAGCCTGAAAGCTCTTCTAAAAATTCAACCTATGAGGTTTTAAATTTTGGAGTCACTGGATTTAGTATCCCACAAAGTTTATTAACTAACAGAGTATATGTGAAAGGCTTTTCTCCCAGATATGTTTTTTTGTTCATATTCGAAGATACTTTTTGGAGAGCAATTTCATTTAGCCATGCAATTACCAGCACAATGAATCAGAACAAACAATTACATATAAGGCCGACTTTTAATCTGCAGGGAAATCAGTTTCTAAGTTTATTGAAAATTCTAAACTTTAGAAAATTTCATCAATTTTTAGTCCTAAAACAGCTTGAAAAAAGCGAATCAAATTCATTTACTCTTCCTTTAGAAAAAGAGTACGTGGAGTTAATTGAGCAACAACGATCCTTGATCACAAAAGATAAAATTACGAAAATTTCTAAAAAACTACAGGAAATAGCGTGGGAAATATCCGGTCCAAATGATTTTGGCAAATTTGTTAGCCTACAAAATCAGGTTATTAATTCAAAGTTTAACGGTCAACGAACGAAGCAAAGGGAACAAAAGCCCTTTATCTTAGATTTATGGCAAAAGCTATCGTCAAGTTTTCAAATTTTGAGAAGGACGTTTAAACCGGAGTTAAAAATGAAAGACGAAATGGAGAAACTGCTAAGCGTATTTGCCCCAAAACGTCCTAGAGATTTGTTTGACGGAAGTAATAATTTCCCAAACTTCGAAAAAACTGTTTTTGTTAATTTAAAAGCAATAGAGGTAATGAGAAATGATATTGATTCGTATGGTGGGAACTTGGTAATAGTTGACTCAATTCCTAATCGAATTCAAAAAGGTAGGTTGCCAGCAAATCTATCGTCAACGATATTGGAATATTACTGTAGTGTTAATAATATCGGTTATATTCCACTGTATAAGGATTTAAACCTTGCAAATTCGAGTGGTAAAAAAACTAGTTGGTCCTTCGATGGTCATTTTAATGAACTAGGGACAAAAATTTTTGCCGAAGCAATGTACCGTTGGCTTCAAAATAATGGAACTGACAGGGCGTTAAGTAATTGACTAGATAATGCAAAGAGAGCTATAACTCTTCTTCCGATTTCATTCTATAAGTTGAGTAAGATGAAGATAGTCAGAGCGAGGGAAAATATTTGAAGAAGAACATATCCTTCACTTCTTTTCACATTGCCCATTGAGATTAATAGATATTTATAAACTTGGGAAATTACATTATAAATTAAACCAAAAGTATTATGACTAACCTTGTAATCTCTTCAAGCTTGAATCCCAAAAGCCGAAGTCGCCTGTTAGCTTTAATTGCCTTTAAAACCTTAAAGAACTTGGGTGAATCTGTTGACTGGTTAGATTTGGCCGATCACTCAATTCCTTTCTGTGACGGTGATTCAACATACAAAAATTCTAAAGTCAAAGAACTTAGAGAAAAAATTCAAAATGCCAAAGGGGTTATTTTTGCAGTTCCCATTTACAACTATGATGTCAACGCTGCAGCAAAAAACTTAATTGAACTAACAGGTGACGCTTGGACCAATAAAGTAGTTGGTTTTTTATGTGCCGCTGGGGGTAAAGGAAGTTATATGTCTGTAATGAGTTTAGCCAATAGTTTAATGCTAGATTTCCGCTGCCTGATTATTCCTCGTTTCGTTTATTCTACCGGCGAGGACTTTAAAGAGGGTGAGGTCATCGATCCCAAAGTGAGAGATCGAGTAAGTGCATTAGCTAAAGAAATCGACCGTATTTGCATAGCCCTAAGCAAACAACCTTAAAATAAGTGCCCACTCATTAAATGACAATTTCCCCTTGTCCTTTAAAGAAATGAGACTTAATATGCGATGGTTTCTCTTCTTACAAAAATGGAACAAACTTGTTAGTCTTATTTTTCTTCCTATTTTTTCTTTCTTTTTATAAACGCGGATGGATTAATTTTATTTTATCTTTAGATGGAAGTTTAGTTAAATTTCTTAATTTAAATAATTTTGTTTTAAAGTAAACGTATGAGCAATACTCTAGACCATATATATGACCTTTTAAAAGAACTACGACCTTGCAATATTACACATAGTGACCGTATAAGAATCGGCACACCAGATAATGATGGAGGTTATGTACTACTCAATAAAAGACTAGAAGGTATTGACGTTCTATATTCTTATGGCGTTGGAGCCAGTTCAGATTTTGAAAATAATTTTTGTGAAAAATATAACTCAATCGCTAGATTGTATGATCATACGGTAAATAAAGCCCCAATCGAAAGAGATTTTTTGCACTTTACTAAAGAGGGTGTAGGGCCTGAAAAAACTGAAAATTGCAATACGATTGAAGGTCATATAACTCAAAATGAAGATAGCAATAAGAGTATGATTCTAAAGATGGATGTGGAGGGAGCTGAATGGGATGTGCTTTTGCAAACGCCTAGCGCCACTTTGGAGTTATTTGAGCAAATAGTCATTGAAATACATTTTTTGCATAGTGTTCACCCTAACTATGATGGAAAGAACTTGCTTAAACCGGTAATGGAGAAAAGAACCGCTATTCTTAAAAAATTAAACAGCTTATTTTATCTTTATCATGTGCATGCCGTAAATTGGTCGCCATTATACTACATAGATAGTTTTAGGATACCTAACGTCCTAGAATTAACTTTGGTAAATAAAAAACACTTTGAATCTACAGGGCACTCTGAAACCATATTCCCAACAAAATTTGATCGCCCCTCTTGGGAAAATCGAAAGGATATAAATTTACATTTCTGGCCATTTTATCCAGGGATAACCCAACATATATCACACATAATCACCCAATCACATTGGCAGGGGTTGCCAAAAATAATAGTTCTGATATATAAATTTTTTATAACTAATTGGAAATCAATGCTAATTAAAACTAAGCTGCGTCGCCCTACTTCCTTTACTTAAATTATTCAAAAACTAAAAGAACAACCAAGTTTTCTAAAAAAGATTTTTTAAGGCCTAAACTGAATTTCAGATAGTTCAGAGACTTCTAGCCCTGTGGTTTGTTGGATGAGATGGGCCACACTTGCACCCATCATCTCCATCAATGGCCCAGGATACAATCCGATACAAATTACTAGGATAGCCAATGGAATCAGCGTAGCCAATTCCCGATTCGATAAATCTGGGAGCACTTTGGCA
>JABHTG010000108.1 GCA_018697205.1 Nitrospina sp.
ATTAACAAATAAAGGGTTTCGCGTAGAAAAAGACTTGCGAAATGAGAAGATTGGGTTCAAAATTAGGGAAGCCCAGATACAGAAGGTTCCTTACATGATTGTTCTTGGAGAAAAAGAACAAGAAAATAATGAAGTAGCTGTGCGCAAGAGAAGATCAAAGGAAACAGTAACTCTGACTATTGATGAGTTTATTGATAAGTTAAGCATAGAAGTTAGTGAAAAACATTTAGGGGAAGCAATTCACCCCATTTAAATTTAGGAGGATTTTTTTCCATTTCTAAGAGAGAGCTTCAGCGTACTAATAAAATGATCCGCGTAAAAGAAGTGAACGTAATTTGCGATGGTGATAAATTGGGTATTTTCCCTACTCAGGAGGCACTGAGTATGGCACAAGATAAAGATATGGATTTGGTGGAAGTAGATCCGAATAGCAATCCACCCGTTTGCCGTATAATGGATTATGGTAAATTTAAATATCAACAGAGTAAAAGAGCTCACGAAGCTAAAAAAAAGCAAAAGATTATTCACGTTAAAGAGGTTAAGTTTCGTCCCAATACCGATCAACATGACTTCGACTTCAAATTAAAAAATGCTCTTCGTTTTCTAGAATCCGGAGATAAAGTAAAGGTGCTGGTTTTTTTTCGCGGCAGGGAGATTGTCCATCGAGAAAATGGCCAAAGACTACTTGAGCGAGTGACCAAAACATTAGAGGATATGGCTGTTGTTGAACAGGAAGCCAAACAAGAAGGTAAAACATTGTGCATGATATTCGCTCCCAAATCTCTTAAGAAAAAAGCTTGAAGTTAAAAGGGCAATGGAGGCATTTAATACAATCTACAAGATTTTTTAAACTGCAAGAAAGGCTAGACGATAATGCCTAAAATGAAAACAAACAAAGGGGCCGCTAAGCGGTTCAGCAAAACGGGTACTGGAAAAATTAAACGGAACAAAGCGTTTACAAGCCATATCCTGACAAGTAAAAGTACGAAAAGGAAAAGAAATCTACGCCAGTCGACGATCATGTCACCTGGAGATACTCGAAAAATGAGAATACTTATTCCTTATTAAAACTAATTAAGTTTTGTAATTAAGAATATATTTTAAAAAAATTTGATTAAAAAAAATAGGAGATTGTGATGGCAAGAGCAGTTAATGGAACCATTTCGAGAAGAAGAAGAAAAAAAATTCTCGATATGGCTAAAGGTTTTCGTAGCGTTCGTAGTCGCGCTTTCCGCAAAGCCAGAGAATCAGTTGAGCATGGTCTTTGCTACGCCTACCGTGATCGCCGAGTTAAAAAAAGGAGTTTCCGGAGACTTTGGATAGCTAGAATAAATGCCGCAGTTAGATCAGAGGGACTAACATATAGCCAGTTTATATACGGATTAAAAAAGGCCAATATTGAGTTGGACCGAAAAGTTCTGTCCAACCTAGCAATCTATAACGCAGATTCATTTAAAGTACTTACCCAAACAGCCCGATCTCATGTGGGTTCAGCTTAGTTGAGAAAACCGCAACGGTTTTCTCCAGCTTCTTGGTCGCTTCTATCCTACTTTAAATATGATCGAAAAACTCAAACAACACCAAGATGATTTCGATGCACTTATTTCCAAGGTGCCTTCTCTAAAAGAACTCAAACAACTCCGCTCAGACTTCCTCGGTAAGAAGGGCTGCGTTTCCCTTATGCTTAATGAAATGCGCTCGTTACCTAACGATCAAAAACCATTAGCGGGCAAGCATATCAATGCATTCAAACAAAATGTTACAACGCTTATTCAAGAAAAAACCCTTCTTCTAGAAAAAAAATCCGATCTAACTTCTAGTAGTAGCGAAGACTTTGACACCACGTTACCAGGCCGAGGAAGTCCTTCTGGATCGATTCACCCGATTACTCAAGTAATGGACGAAATAATAACCATATTTTTTAGCCTTGGATTTAAAGTAGAAGAAGGACCTGAAATTGAAAGCGATTATTACAACTTTGAAGCCCTTAACATCCCAAAAGATCACCCAGCGCGAGATATGCAAGACACGTTTTATATTGGAGAAGACGTTCTAAGAACCCATACTTCACCTGTCCAAATTCACGTTATGGAGAATCACCCACCCCCTCTCCGTATCATTGCTCCAGGAAAGGTATTCCGGTGTGATTCAGACGTGTCGCATACACCTATGTTCCACCAGATTGAAGGTTTAATGGTCGACAAAACCCTTTCTTTTGGCGACCTCAAGGGGGTAATGAATATTTTCTTACATGAAATTTTTGGACAACAAACCAAGACTAGATTCCGACCTAGTTTTTTTCCATTCACATGTCCTAGCGCGGAGGTAGATATTGAATGTGTCATGTGTTCTGGACAAGGGTGTCGTGTTTGCTCCAAAACCGGTTGGCTGGAAATTCTTGGTTGTGGAATGGTAGATCCTGCAGTATTCAAGTTTGTTGATTACGACCCAGAAGAATGGTCTGGTTTTGCATTTGGGTTGGGAATCGAACGAGTAGCTATGCTCAAATATGCAATTAATGACATCCGACTTTTCTTTGAAAATGATATCAGATTTTTAAAACAATTCTAAAAAAATATTGTATCTCAATCTATTCTCCTAGACTTTTTAACAATATCTTTATCAAAGTAATTAATGGACATGCCTGCATCAAGAACGATACCTTGTGCATTGATTCCACTAGAGCATTCACCTAAAAGAAATACAACGCAGTTTGCTACCTCCTGAGTCGTTAAGGCTTGTTTACGTAAGGTGAGCTCCTCAGCATGAAGATAAGAGTCAACATACCCCGGAATACCGGCAGAAGCAGAGGTTTTAAGAAGCCCCGCATTAACAGAGTTGAATCGAACATTAGAAAATGAACTAAATGATTTTGCTAAAAAACATAAAGATGAATCAAGGGCGGCCTTTGCTGGAGCCATATAACCATAGTTTTCTGCAGCCATACTAGTTGTCGAAATGGAAATAGTTACCACAGATGCTTTAGCATCGAATAAATCTTTGAACGCATCGGTCAAACGAATCAATGAGTAACATGTAACATCGATTGATTGCAAAAAATCACTTTTGGATGTTTCGTGAAATGGCTTCAAGCCATCTGCATAGTTTGCAAAAGCGATAGAGTGAACAAGCCCGTGTAGGGTATCAACTTCAGCGGACAACGCTTTTTGTAAAATTTTTATTTCATCTTCATTTTCTACATCACATACATATATCGGCGAGGGTGCAAGCAATTTTTTAAGCTGTTTCTTCCGTTCTTCCGTTCTAACACTATAAAAAATATTGGCTCCTTCATTCTGAAGAATCTTCCCAATATGAAAGGCAACGCTTTTTTTATTAGCGACACCAGCAACAAGAATATTTTTATTTTCTAAATTCAAAAAGCTCATGATGTCTTTGTCACTAACATTGCTGTGAATTCGACTGTAAGAACTGCTTTACCCTCTACCTTCACCTTGCCTGTCATGTAGGCCGCTTGTCCAAGAATTTCTTTTAATTTCACCTCTACCTCCATGAGATCTCCCGGCAAAACCACTCTTTTAAGTTTAACATTTGAAATTCTAGTGATAAGTGGAATTTTCCCATCTTTAGAAGGAGTCCCCGCTCTCTTACTCATAAGGATAGAGCTGGATTGAAAAACAGCCTCGCAAATAAGCACACCCGGCATGATAGGACGCTCTGGAAAGTGACCTGCAAAAAATGGTTCGTCAACTTTTATCTGTTTTTCTGTCTGGATACTACTATCGGTCACAGTAATTACCCGATCAACAAAAAGAAACGGTTCACGCTGTGGCATGTAATCAAGAAAATCTTCCATATGATTTTATAAACCTCCAGTAACTTGGACAGTAGAACCTGTTATATAAGCTGACTCAGCAGAAGCTATAAAAAGAACAGCGCTAGCTACCTCCTCGGGAGATCCAAAGCGTCTCAACGGAACCATATCTAAATAAGCTTGTTTTTGTTCTTTAGACAAATCGCCTAAAAAATCTGTATCAATAAAACCAGGCGACACGCAATTGACCGTTATCTTTCTCGAAGCCACTTCTTTGGAAAGTGATTTCATAAAAGCGACTTGCCCAGCCTTAGATGCTGCGTAATTAGACTGACCTAAAAATCCAAATTTACCTATAGGCGACGTAATAATAATAATACGACCATATCTTTTTCGCATCATATTCTGTACCGCAAGTTTACAGATGTTGAAAGTACCCGTAAGGTTAGTATCAATAACCTTACGCCAGTCGCTTTCCTTCATCATACCTACTATGGAATCAATACGGATGCCTGAGCAATGAACTAGAATTTGAAATTCTCCATAGGTCTCTTCGATATAACTAAAAAAATCTTCTACCTGAGTATATTTTGTTACATCAAAAGAACGTAGATCAAGACAATCGGAATATTTTTTTTGAGATTCCTGGAATTCTTTTGCTGCCTTATCATTTGACTGGTAGGTTGAAATAACTTTAGAACCTGCCTTGAGCAAGGCTTCTGAAACACCTCTTCCAATACCGCGGGTTCCCCCAATAACCACCGCTGTTTGTCCTTTGAAGTTGAATTTCATTAAGATTTAGTTTTATAAGGTAGGAAGATCAATTGAGACTAAACCGATGCATGTACCATTTTTTTGGGTTCATGTTCCAATGACCGCATGAATTTATCAACTTCATTGGCAACAATGACTCCGTAATTAGCAGCACCTAGCCAACCCGACATAATAATCCCAACTGAACCGGAATGATAAAGTCCATTGATCTGCTTTGGCAAATCTCGGCTTATTTTCAATCCCTCAAATTTAGTGCCAAAAGAGGTCCCCGCTGGTGCCAAAGTATATCGTTTGAATGTTTTTGGAGTTGCTGCTTCTAAGTAATCAACTTTTTGACGTATGTCAGGAACGTATTTTTCTAGTGCATCTAAAGTACTCTCAATAAGATTTTCTTTTTCTACATTGTATTCTTCTTCACTCAGATTAGCCCAATCCATAAAACGTGCATTAGTCGAAGATACAATGGCAAAGCGATCCAATCCAGGGCGCATCTCTGGATAATAGAATGAAAAGGTGCGACTAGTAACATGCTTGTCTAGAATTTTTTCGGTATTATATTCTTCTGCAACAGAGGTAAATAGGAGGTCTCCAACATTATCTATTTTTTCGCCCCTCTTAATACCTATATAGACTTGGCAACTAGAGTCATTGAGACGAACTTTTTTAACTTCCTTAATAAATTCGAGGCTAAATTTTTCATCACCAACTAATTCATGGATAGTGCTCAAAATATTTGAATTGGAAAGTACTGATCTACATTCGATATCTTGTCCATTAATTTTTACTCCCTTAACACTTTTACCTTCAAGATGGATTTTCTCAACTAGACAATGCGTCCGAATATCTACACCATTTTTTATTAATTCTTTTTTCATTTTCTTGATTAGGTCATCTGTCCCGCCTTGATAGGTAAAAACACCCTTATCCATAAAGTTTGAAAAAACGATGCCATAACTCAATGCTGGATCGTCTAAAGTTGACCCATTAGCGTAGGTTATTGGTTCCATGAGAAAGCGCCACACATCTTTTCTTCCCGGAAAAAATTTTTCAAACAGTTCACGTGTCGTCATTTCCAATTCATCATAAAAATTCATATTGCGAGCAGTTTCAAAAAAATCATCCACAACATCCTTAAGGATACCAAAGCGCTCTAGTAAAATATTTGTAAAGTCGACCTTGTCGAATGTAGTTACGAGCTTAAATTGAGGATTGTCAAAACGAATGCCTTTGAGGCGAATAATTGAATTCGCCATCTCTTTAGTCCAATACTTGCGGAAAGTTTTTATCATACCAGACGGAAAACCATGAAGGGAAATATCAAGTATATGACCCCCTTTACGCTTAAACCAAGTGGCCAAACCACCCATATTATAATGATGTTCAGCGAGAAGAACCGAATGCCCCAACTTAGCAAGCATATTCGCAGCTGTCATCCCGGCAAGACCACTACCTATAACAACCACATCATAATAAGAATTTGCACCTTTAAGCCAGTTACGCTTCATAGTTGAAAGTTTTACAAGGTTTATGAATTTGGTATGTTTTTTTTGCAAAAATATTTAGGTTATTAGCCATCGAAATAACTCTCAAGATAGTCCTCAAAATACTTAAAAAATATCCTTAAACTATTCATTGACCTAAAAAACTTAAGCAGGTTTTGGTTTAGGCTTTATAAAAAACTATCATTTCTGAAACAAGCCATTATCTATTACTAATAGCCAATCTAGCCTACAATTGCTTTAAATTTGAAGTAATTTTTTTTCGATGTTAACATGACCGCCATTGTATTGCCATTAAGTATTGTTAAGTTACTTTTGTAATATAACATAGCGTATACCTACATCACGTTTCAATAGTACCAATGTTTACTTAATAAAATAATATCGTAAAAAGGTAGCTTAGAAAGATGGGATCTTCCAAGATTTATGTGTTTTTTTGTCTATCTTTGGTTATATTTAGCTTTTTAATTCGCCTAATAGGATGGGATGACCCGTATTTTGGATTTCACCTTGATAGAAAGCTTAGTACACTTCAGTCTATAGAATCTTATGCACATAAGGGTGTTGATTTCCTCAAGTTCCAAGTATATTGGGTAAGCAACGGTTGGCAGAAATACCCTCTCATAGAGCTACCCATTTACCAAGCTTTATCAGCTTGGAGTTCAACATTCACCAAAACAGTCTTATCTGCTTCCCGAAGCGTCAATCTTTGTTTTGCCTTCCTGACCCTGTTGGTTGTTTTTCAGATTGCCGCAACGCAATTTTGTCGAAAAACTGCTGCCTATGCTGCTTTGTTTTTTGCATTTGCACCCCTGAACTTAATGTATCAATCGGCCACATTGCCTGATATTTCATCGGTCTTTTTTATGTCCCTGGCTTACTGGGTATTGGCTAAGTATTTACAAGGCACTCAGAGAAAAATATTTTTCTTTATTTTTATTTTTGCAGGTGGATATTCTGTGCTGGTCAAACCAATACACTTTCTTCCTGTTGGCATATTACTTGTAACTCATTTTCTCCAGCAGTGGAGATATCCTCGTGTGAAGAACTTTTCGAATTATGTTATCCGCCACAGAGCGATCATTGGTTCGTTTGCCTTAATCACCCTTACCATGCTTTTTTGGTTTGGTGAAGTTCTCACAAGGGTCAACCCAACCACCCCCTCTTGGCTAGGATCCCATCTTTATAACCCAAGCCATCTGTATAGTGTTACTTTTTATGCTCGCCTGCTGTATCGATGGTTCCTTCTAGTTTTGAATCCTATTACTCTGTCATTTTTTCTTGTCGGAATTCTCTTGCTGTTTAGAGATCATAGGGGAGATGAGAGAATGGCCTTAATTTATTCTATTATTGGATATTATTTATTTTTTGGTTATATAATTAGCAGCCATGAATATTATGTTCTGGCCATGGTTCCGTTTGGTTCAGTAATTGCGGGTCGTGGTGCAGTCTGGGTTGAAGAAAGAATTTTTAGTGACTTTAGAATTCGATCGAGGCATATACTTTCATCTGTAATTATCTTGTCGTCGGCAATATGTTCGGTCTTCATTTTTTCAGTGAACTTCATTGGGGCCTTGGACTTGGATCAGCGTAGTCTGCCCATTGAGAAGGAAATACATGGAGTATTAGATAAACATAAATATGCTTATGTTTATGTTAATCAACTAAACTTTCCTATAAATTCCCATGTAGTATATGATCGGACTAGCAAGCTGAAGTTCTTTGCTGGATTGTTCACAAAAGAACAAGTGAGGTTGCGTAGCCACCCCCTGAGGCCTCCGGAAATTTTGAATAGGTTAAAATCCTATGGTGATGTTGTAATGGACACTTCAGGACTTGCCCCGGAAGTAGATGTTGAAAAAATTCAGACGAAGTATCAAGGGCATATGCGTTATTTGTTATTTTATCGTTTTAACAAAGAAATCCATGCACAGCTCAAAAATAAATTAAAAAGCTATAAACTAATTTATGAGTCTGAACACTGGCTAGTATTTGATTTGGCATTCAGATAATATTCTTTTTTTTGATTGCAAAATAATTGGCTTTTCATATGAGTGGCGCTTGCTAGAATTACACTAATATTAAAATATACTATAATCTGCTCTATTTGCTTTCTGATGGAAATAGTTCTTGAAAAGATTAAAAAATGACTTTGCTAAAATCAACTGCTAGTAGTAACCATCATAGATGAGCCTTTTAGAGAATTCTCCTTCGCATCGAATTGCCTTATTTTCTTTAAATGAGCCCGGTGATGGGCTGAAATTTGCGGCTAGACTTTTAGACCTTGGTTGGAAAATTGTGGCCACACAGAATGTCGCACTTTGTTTTGCCGAGTCGGGCATCCAAGCCGAGGACGTTTCTCACTTTCTGAGTGTAAAAGAATCATACCCGTTTCCTCCTACGCTACATCCAGAAATGGAACTAGCTCTGACCACTACCTCAACCACTGCCATTGATTTAGTTTTTGATATTACTTACCCTCTGAGCAAGGGAAATGATGTTGGGGGTCATACCCTTTTGGCACTTGCCGCAAAGGGCAACCGTATTGTTGTATCAAACCAAGAAGATATGAGTATTGTAGTCCAACAGCTTCTTCAAAATGAAAATGAAATCGAATCTGAACTCCGTCAGCGTTTGATCGTTCAGGCCTATGAAAAAATTTCCAATCATTATCGGGGCTTATGTCAACAGAAAGATCCAAGCGAAGCCACTCCAATCTATGAGTTGATGGAAGGAGAAAACCCATATCAAACTCCAGCACATTTGCTAACCTCTAAGGATTCAGATAATCTTTGCTTAGGAAATTTTAAGCAATTGAGTGGGGTTAAGCCTTGTTTCACTAACATGGCTGACCTTGATTCTATTGTAAAGTTGATGTGCGTTCTTGTTGAAACATTTCTAAAAAATGATAAAAGGGCTCCTTATATTACTATCGCAGCAAAACATGGAAACCCGTGCGGCTTATCTTTAAGTTGGGATGACCCGGAAAAAGCGATTAGCGGCGCCTTATTTGGTAACCCGCGCGCTATCTGGGGCGGAGAATTAATTACTAACTTTGTTATTTCTGAAAAAATTGGTTCTATGTTATTTCAAAGTCAAAAAAGAAATGATGCGCTTGGTGATTCCCACTGGATGCTTGATCTAATTGTTGCTCCTGAGTTTCAGTCTGAAGCTATTCGTATTTTGGGGAAACGAAACTCTAGAAAACTACTTCAGAATAAAAATCTTTTTGACCCCCGGTTAGGTCAAGAGGCTTGGTCTTTTAGGCCCATTAGAGGAGGATATTTGCGTCAACCTCCAAACCACTTTGTTTTAAATTGGCGCGAATTTTCCAATTTTCCCGGCAATCTTGATAAATCCGTGATTGATTCGATAGTTGTTGCTTGGGCGGTGGCTTGGCATTCCAACCATGGAGGAAACGAAGTTAGTATAGTAAAAGATGGGTGCCTACTTGCTGTTGGAGGAGGTCCTTCTACTGTAGATGCAATTACTACAGCCTTCGAGCGAGCTAAAACATCTGAGCACGATTTAATCAATTCGGTCTTTGCCGCAGACGCTTTCTTCCCATTCACAGATGTTCCTGAAATTATAGCCCAGGCTGGGTGCACTCACGGAATTGTCCCAAAGGGCGGGAAAAATTTTCAATTAGTACAAGACTTTTTTGCCCAAAAAAAAATTGAAGTTCTTTACTTACCCGAAGAGCACAGAGGATTCTGCCGGCATTGATTTTTTAGAAGCCTATATCTTCAATCAATGAAAATTAGCACCTATGGTAGACTCAACTTTATCGACCATAATATTTTCTATTTCTATTTGTTTGCTACCCGTATTTTCTACAATCTTTTTTACCGCAAATTTAGTACCTAGCAAAAAACGTAATTGCTTTAACTTGCCAAACAAAAATGACTCCAGCCTGTGACTAACCTTATAGGATAAAAAAGACAAGCCTGCTAGAAAAAGGTCTACCCCTTGAGGAATTAGATATAATATTCTATAGTTGAACCGTTCAGTTCTTTTTAAATACGTATTAATTAAACTCCCATAATAAATCTTTTTTATTGCATCAATTGTCTCTTTTGGAAGGTTAAAGGGATTCATCTTTATGATATCTGGGCCAAGATAAACGACTAAAACCTGAGAAAAGTAAGTGTCATAAGCCTTGAAAAAAGATTCGTCCAAATACCATTCTTTCAATACAGGGTGATCATCATAGTATTCAGTTCCCGGCATTGGAACTATGACATGGGACTGTATTTGAGAAAGGGAAGGAGCGACTTCGTCAAATAATCTTTGCTCTTCCAAAACTAATTCTTTCGTATCCCAAGGAAAACCAACCAATAAGTTGGAGTTTACATTTATTCCACTGCCTCTAAGGTTTGTTATAGACTCGTGAATTTTTTCAGGGGAAATATACTTGTTAACAAGGTTTTTCCCGTCTTCCGTCAACCTTTCTATACCCAAACTGACATGCTCAAAACCCGACTTCTTCAGCATAGCTGCCTGATCCTTAGTGACGTTGGTCTTTACATTAGTTTGGCAATAAAAACTAAATTTCTTGTTTAAATTTCTTTCTTGTACCTTTTGACAAAACTCGTCAGTCCGCTTTTTTGAAAGTGTAAAGTTATTGTCTCCAAAACCAATTACTGTTACCCCGTATTTGTTATTCAAATAATCCATATACCCAATGATGTAATCAGCAGAGTTATCTCTAACATTTCCTATCAGATAAGATTCACTGCAAAAATTACACGGATACGGACAGCCCCTTTGCGCAACTATAAAGCCAAGATAGATACTGTCATTTTTTATTTTAATAAAATCCTTTAAATTAAATAGATCATAATTAATAAAAGGTGTTTGATCCAGGTCCATTAATACGGGTTGACTCTCTTGCGACCCAATATGATAAACCCCCTCCGTGTCTAGATATGAAATTCCTGGTATATCTTTTACGCTATTGACGAGGCTCTTCTTATTGCCACCATGATTCAACATAGCACTGACTAAATCATGAATAATACATTCACCTTCATTAATAACCACAACATCTGCCTGATGTTCAACAGCCTCTTTGTGGCAATATTTCATATGAATCCCACCCGCCAAAATAGGAATATGGGGCCATTTTTTTCTAACCAAATCAATTAACGCGTAAGTTTTTCTCGCATTAAATGTATTTAAATTAAACCCCAGAAGGTCGGGAGAGAACTCGTCAATCCGACGCATTATCTGTTGAGTGCTATATCTAATATAATTCGTATTGTTGTCAAGAATAGATACCTCGTGACCTTTATCAAAAAGCATTGTTCCGAGTATTCCCAAGGCCTGAGACAGGTATGGAATATTGGAGGGGCCAAATTCTCTCACAAACATTATTTTAGCCATGGTCCTCTATCCCATCTATATTTATAATTTGTATATACAGTTGTGTCATTTAAGAGATAGTGCTTTTTAGCTCTTCTTATTGTATTTTTTTAATTATTACCTGTGATTATCAAATCTAAAGTCTGTAAGCAGAAATTGCGTACAGAGTTACTAATAGGTTTATTGGTTTTACCATATACAAGGATATTTTAAGAGTATGAGTCGCTTTCGACTAAGACTGACGTTGGCAAACCACTATGATCATCATTAGAATCAGTTTTCCCGCTTCGCAACATTCTCAAGTGTTTTTTGATGGAAATAACACGAAGAGCCCCATCAATATACTTTCTATAATGAGGAGTAGCCTGTATATCTCTGGGATCCTTAATGGTGTTCATGAGTCGAGCCAATATAATGTAATTATGCGGAATCATTCGAACTAATTTAAAAACCAATTTACTATCAAGAGCCTTCTGTATTAATGAGTAAGGCAGAAATGGCATCATCTCAAGCAAAACAATATAAGGCGTGAATACTTTATTTTTATTTTTCACATTCTCTATTTCATCCAAAGATCCTCCGAAATTGTAAGACGCAGAAGAATCACCTTGATGAATTTTATCGTATTGCTCCTTTGAAATACGATCTTCATTAAGAGCTTTATCCGTTTCCTCACAACCGGGAAGAAACTCTAATTCAAAACAATGAGTGCGATTAGGCTTTAACTTCATATAGTACTCAATAGTTTTATTGAGAAAATCTCGATCATAAAAATCTTTTTGGTCTAAGCCAAATATATGATTAGCCTGAAAATAAATATCGTATTTTCTTAATAGTTCAGCAGTTTTAAAAATGTGTTTGTCGGAGTCCGGACGCTTTACCTTTCTTATTCTAAACTCTTCATCAATTGCCTGAACTCCAATTTCTATAAAAGCTAGACCCGATTCTTTCAACATCTGAACCAGTTCTTCATTTTGAAGAAGACAAGGGTTTGTACACATAAAATAAGGAAGGTCTATATATTTTTTGTATTCTCTCGCAAAGTCACGAATCCACTGCTTTCCCGAAGTAAAAGTGTCATCAAAAAAGCCAACCGATTGCATCTTAGGATTCATTTTTTTTGCTTCATGCAATTCTCGAATCAGATTATCCACACTTCTACGCCGAAAAATAGTTTCGTCCTCTTCGTAGTAGGCATCTCTATAGGAAGGACTCCCGCAATAAGTGCAACTAAACTGACAACTACGCTGACTATTAACAACATAAAGCCTTTGCATGTATGGATAGTCTCTAAAAATATCTGACTTATCCTGAAAGGGCATACTATCCAATTCAATCAACTCTCCCATACCTGTGCCACGCATTTCGTTATCCCTCAAGAAATAAACTCCTGGGATATTTGGCTCATAGTTTTTTGATTCGAGAGCATCAACCAGTTTAGGCAAAGCAATCTCTCCGTCTCCTTTGACAATATAGTCAAAACCGCTTTCTTCTAACATTTCCCGCTGGAGAGAAACTGTTGTATGTGGACCTCCGGCTACAGTTATAACTTCTGGGTTTTTGCGCTTAAAGATTTGAGCGAGTTTAGAAGAACGATTCCAGTAAGTAGTTACGACCGAAAATCCGACGACCTGAGGGTTGAAAGAGAGGACATAATCCACATAATCTTCGTCGGATACGTGAAAGGCAGGCTTAAAAGCTTTAAGCCAATCTAACGTGATTGTGGTGTTCTCAATTAAATCGGGGACTAAAAAAACCCGACTCTCGTGCCCTTCCTTTTTGAGAATTGCAGAGAGCAAATTGATGCCATAGGAATCGTATTTATTTATTTCATTGAGAAGAAAAGTGCGCATCACATATACCCTTATTTAATTGATCGACGAAAAAGCACCACCCCTATTGACCCTGTCGTCTCCGTATCAAAAATTTCATAGCATCCTAACATTACTTCATCCCTTATTTCTAGGATACTATTAAGTTTTATCATTACTCTATGCATAAAAATGATTGCTAAAAATTGCCCATAAATTATGCATGGCATAGCTAAAAAACTAATACTCTTTCACTTTTTAACTGAGATTATATATTCAGAGTTAGTTTTTAGAAATAATTGTGTAAAGGAAATTATACCTGAAAAATAAAGACCAACCAAAGGTAAAAATGGTGACAGATAGTTTTTATGTCACGCTAAGAGCGTATTTCTATTAGTCGGACTTACCCTTGATGCCGTAAAAATATTATTTAATTTATTAAAAAAATCACACACCACGGACCCTTGCTTAATTGCTCGATTTCTAAATTCTAGTAACCATGGATTGTTGAAAGTCTTTTTTTACGTACCAATCATAAGCCATTTGAATACTATCTTCCATGGGAACTTTTGGGTTATACCCAAGTTCCCGTTTGGCCTTGTTACTACTGCAATACATAAATCTTATGCTCATATCAATCGCTTCCCGCGAAGGGTAGGGTTCGCCCTTAAATAGACAACGCGAAGCTATATCCTTGCCCCAGCCTCCCATGACCAGAAAAAATTTAGGCAATCTAAGCTTTGGAGGCAATTGACCATGAATTTTGGCGATAACTTCCAAAAGAGTTTTATAGGACAAAACTTCATTAGCCAAAATATAACGCTCCCGGTTTCTCCCTTTTTCCATCGCCGCTATTATACCATCCACAACATCCCCAACATCGACGAAGCTGTTACCGCCCGGAGGAAAACCAAAAATTTTACCATCTCTTGCATTTAGAATAGTCCTTCCAGCATTTAGGTGTTTATCACCTGGGCCAAAAGTGGTAGCTGGATTAACAATAACTACTTCGATCCCTTTCTTAGCAACTGCAAGCGCTTCTTTTTCTCCCAACCATTTTGAATGAGCATAAGGAAGATGCCTAAGATTAAATAAAAAATTTTCGTCCAAAATTTCTGGATGTTCTGTCCCTCCAATCGCAGCAGTAGAACTTGCAACCACAACCTTTTTCACGCCTTGTGCTAAGGCAGCCTCTACGACGTAGCGGACTCCCAGGGTATTAATTCTATACAAAGCCTCTTTATAACCCGACCATTGTGCTACAAGACCGGCCATATGGTAGACCACATCGCAACCATCCATGGCACCTTTTAGAGACCCAGGATCTGCAACATCACCTAAATGAAAACTTAGTTTAAGGTCATCTATTTCTCGAGTATCTGCGCTTTTTCTCTGCAGAACCACAACTTCATGCTTTTCCTTAATTAATCGACGGACTAAAACGGACCCTATTAGTCCAGTCGCCCCGGTTACAAAAATTTTCATGCCTTATTTGGAGAATCGATAACAAGTTTACTTGGAAAAAACCTTACCCAAAAGAAAATCTATTAGTGAAAAACTCACCTTATTAAGAAATACTAATACTTTTCCTTTACTACCAATAATAATTTCTCCACTATCTTTTTTTGCGTGATATAGAATTTCCCGGGCAACTCGGCTAGCGGACATCAAATTTTTTGTTGGTAACTTAAAATCGTTTTCGGTCGACTGGAGCCCATCTATATAAAAATCAGTATCTGTCCCACCAGGACAAACTAGCAATACTTTAATATCAGTACTTTTCAATTCAACACGCAAAGATTCAGTTAAACCATTGAGAGCTGCTTTTGAAGCACAATAGGAACCATAAAAAGGAACGCCTCGCTTACCAGCAATGGAAGAAACATTAATTATATGCCCCCCTCCTTGCTTTCGCATTAAGGGTATTGCTTGCTGTATACACCGAAGAGGCGCTAAAAAGTTTAAACGAAACAAAAATTCAATCTTTTCGATATCAATTTTTTCTACAGAACCGCTCATGCTACGACCGGCATTATTGACCAAGACATCAAGGGCTCCAAATTCTTCGTTAATTTTTTGAAAGAGATGATTAACTTGAGATGGTTCGGTAACGTCGGTAGGAACAACTAAAACGCTTTGACCTTTCTTAGCAATTGAGGTTGCTGTAGTCTCAAGGTCAGCCTTAGAGCGAGAAGCAAGA
>JABHTG010000036.1 GCA_018697205.1 Nitrospina sp.
AAATTTTTTTATTTTTTCAATGTCTCTTTTAGTTTTAGCAGCAGACTTCTTTTTTCTAATTGTGGGCTGGGCATTTGTGGGGTTGGCATCTTATTTGTTGATTGGATTTTGGAAAGAAAAGACGAGCGCGGTTCTGGCCGCACGCAAGGCATTCGTAATGAACGTAATTGGTGATGTCGGAATGGTTATTGCCGCATTTATTATTTTTGATAATTTGGGCACATTAAATTTTCTTGAGGTATTTGCTGCTGCCAAGTCAACTTTTCGTCCTAACGATGATACGATTTTGTTAATCACCATGTTTCTTTTGGTAGGGGCATTTGCTAAGTCAGCACAGATTCCACTTCATACATGGCTTGCTGATGCGATGGAGGGGCCGACGCCTGTTAGTGCTCTAATTCATGCTGCTACCATGGTTACTGCAGGTGTCTACTTGATAGCGCGTTGCCATGTTCTTTATGAACTTGCTCCTTTTACTATGTACTTGATCGCAACAGTGGGAGCAGTGACAGCTATTTTTGCAGGGTCTATGGCTATGGTTCAGTATGACATTAAGCGAGTCATTGCCTATTCAACCATGAGTCAGTTAGGGTTCATGTTTCTTGCAGTTGGAGTGGGAATGTACAGCATCGCAATGTTTCATTTAATGACCCACGCTTTTTTTAAGGCATTACTTTTTTTGAGCGCTGGTAGTGTTATTCATGGGTTGAATGAGGAACAGGATATTCGGAAGATGGGAGGGCTTCGCCATTCAATGCCTATTACTCATGTAACATTTTTAATAGGTTCATTAGCTTTAGCGGGTTTTCCTCTAACGAGCGGTTTTTTTAGCAAAGAAGCGATTATTATTAATTCGTATCATGCAGATATGGGTAATATTATTTTCTGGGTCATAGCAATAATAGGGGCGGTTATGACCGGTTTTTATATTTTTAGAGTTTATTTTTATGTTTTTAGTGGCCAACCCCGAACTGATGTGAATGCACACGAAAGCCCTGTAATAATGATTGCTCCTCTTGGTCTTTTGGCCTTTTTATCATTGACTGCCGGATTTGGTGGCGGAATAATTGATGACTTTCTTGCGACATACTTTGGGTTTCATATGGCTCATCCTGACGATATATTGCTTGAGACTATTGGGCTAGCTGCTGGTTTGATAGGTATTATTGGGGCCGTTGGTTTTTATATGACTGGTAAAGATAGGCTGGAATTCGCTAAGCAGATGCTAGCTCCACTTTATGACCTGTTATTTAATAAATACTATATAGATGAAATTTATAATTTTTTGATTGTTAAACCAACCCGTGCAATCGGAGCGTTTCTTGAAGAAAGAGTTGAAAGGTTTGGTGTTGATTTTGCTGTTGATCAAGTAGGTGCCCAGACTAGGGAAGTAAGCCGCCTGATAAGTTTTTGGCAGTCAGGTAACGTTCGGTTGTATGCTTTTAATATGATTGTTGGTGTTGTGACTATTCTTATGTTTGTTGTGTTTCTATAACTCCGTAAAGAGTAAAAGTATGTTGACACTCATTGTTTTTATTCCATTGATAGCCGCATTAGCTCTTCTGTTTGTTAACAAGGATGACGCTGGGACTATTCGAAATGTATCTGTCGGTGGAGCCGCGCTTACTTTTCTATTATCACTGGCCTTGCTTTTAAGGTTTGATTCTTCTGTGCAGGGTATGCAATTTTCAGAAACTCTTCCTTGGGTACCTGCACTTCATATTAATTATCAAATAGGTATTGATGGGATCAGTTTATGGTTAGTCGTTTTAACGACATTTATTTCTTTAATAGCCGTTTGTTTTTCACTTGATAGACAAGTGGGTTTTCGTAATTTCATGGCTTTACTATTAGCTCTTGAAACTGGGACGCTAGGTGTATTTGTGGCGTTGGATATGATTTTGTTTTATGTCTTTTGGGAGTTAATGCTTGTTCCAACTTATTTTTTAATTGGTATTTGGGGAGAAGGTAAGCGAATTTATGCTACGACCAAGTTTGTATTGTATACGTTGGTAGGAAGTCTACTGATGCTACTTGCTATAATTTGGTTGGGACTTATTCATTTAGAAGCTACTCATGAACTTTCTTTTGATATTCAAGTTCTTTCTCATATGAAAATTGACCCTGCTGACCAGGTTTGGTTGTTTTTATTTTTTATGTCGGCCTTTGCGATTAAAATTCCAATTTTTCCCTTACATAGTTGGTTACCACACGCCTATATCTCAAGTCCAATTCCTGTTCTTCTGCTTTTAACAGGGGCGATGTCCAAGGCAGGAGCTTATGGAATTATTCGATTTTGTCTTCCTTTATTTCCTGATGCAGTGGATAAATTTGGTCTGGTAATTGCTTTTGGGGCATCAGCGGGGATAGTCTATGGAGCTTGGATTGCTTTAGCACAACGAGACTTGAAAGCGCTTGTAGCGTATTCCAGTATCAGCCATCTAGGTTTTATTGCATTGGGTATATTCGCTTTAAACAGTGAGGGAATCGAAGGAAGTGTTTTGCAGATGGTTAATCATGGAATTATTGCTTCGGCTTTATTTATTATTGTAGGTATTCTTGAAAAGAGAATGAACTCTCGCAATTTAGATGATTTTCGAGGATTGGGTAAAGCCATGCCACTACTATATGGTATGTTTATGCTTATAACACTTGCCGCACTTGGGCTACCTGGGTTGAATGGATTTGTTGGTGAATTTTTGATTCTTATGGGTGTTTGGACTTCTTTATTACTAGCAGACCTCTCCGCTGTTTATGTATTAATGGCAGGACTGGCTATCGTTTTTGCTTCGATTTATATGCTTTATATGTTTCAAGGAGCGATGCAGGAAAAAAATGACCAGATCCCCGAGGGCCTTACTGATATTAATTCTCAAGAGTTCGGCCTTCTTCTACCAGCTTGTATTTTGGTGGTTTTAATTGGGCTATATCCCAAGCCTTTTATAGCGAAAGTTACCCCATCCGTCGAGACTATTTTGACCGTAGAAAAAACCCTTAACCTTCATGCTGGAGAAGGTAAAGGTGGTCAACACTAGTTAAAACTACACTTTCCGTCATAAGTCTAATTTTAAATTAATTTATGAAACTTGGTGATCAAGTCGTTGATGGCATTTTTTTAGAACGGCCCAATCGATATCTGGCACGTGTTGAAATAGATGGGCAAGAAGTCAATGCCCACGTTCCCGATCCAGGCAGGCTCCCTGGATTAATGGTTCCTGGTCGTAGGATACGACTTATTTACAATCCTGGTCCAAAGCGAAAAACTGACTATAGTTTAGTTTTAGTACGTCACAAAAATATATGGGTTTCTGTATACCCTGTATTTGCAAATAAAGTTGTAGAGGAAGAACTAGTTGACAGGAACCTAAGTTGTCTGAATGGTTATGAAAATTTTAATAGAGAGGTGAAGTGCGGGGAAAGTCGATTTGATTTTCAATTAGAGTTTTTAGATACTAAAGCTTTTGTAGAAGTAAAATCAGTAAGCTTAGTAGAAAGGGGTGTGGGAAAGTTTCCAGATGCACCAACTCAACGCGGTGTTAAACATCTCAAAGAGCTGATAGCTCTTCGGCTAAAAGGTTTTCGAACAGCCGTTCTCTTCATTTCGCAAAGGTCAGATGCTCGATTAATAACTCCAAACGATGAAATAGATCCGCTATTTGGCGAATGGCTGCGCAAAGCCCATATAGCGAGCGTAGAATTATACGCGTATAATTGCACCGTCACTAAAAATACCGTGTCTATTAAAGGTCAGATTCCTGTGAATTTTTAAAAGAGACTTTAGAGGGAGGTATTTTTTTATAAAAAAATATTTTTATGATAGCAGGAGGCGGTTTTGAAAAAAAAAATAATTCCTCGTCGTGATTTACGTAAACCCATAAAAAACTCAAGAACGTCGGGTGGTGTAAAGAATCAAACTTTATGGGATCAGGCTTCTCGTTGGTATGATTCTTTAGTTGGGATGAGTGGTTCGGACTACCACCAAACTATCGTGATGCCAGGTGTTTTAAAAATGCTTGAGTTAAAACCTGGCAGACGTGTTCTTGACTTGGCATGTGGGCAAGGGGTTTTCTCTCGTTTTCTTTTTGAAAAAAAAATAAAGCCTGAAGGAGTAGATTCATCCGAAGAACTTTTACGAATGGCTCGTTCCCGCTCTGTAAAATCTATACCATATCATTTAGGCAATGCAAGTAATACAAAACTCCTTGATGGGCAAGAATTTGATGGTATTGCCTGTCTTCTTGCGGTTCAAAATATGGAAGAAATTGAACCTGTATTTCAAAATGTAGCAAGGTGGCTCAAGCCAAAAGGAAAGTTTGTAATGGTTTTAACCCATCCATGTTTTCGTATTCCTCGTCAAACCCATTGGGGTTGGGATGATGGGAAGAAAATAGAATATAGACGGGTAGATCGTTACTCAAATGAAATGAAAATTCCTATATTGACACCTCCGTTTATTGATAAGGTAAATTTTACTATGACCTACCATCGCCCGTTACAAAACTATTTTTCAGCATTACTTAAAGCTGGTCTTTGCGTAGACTCTCTTGAAGAATGGATATCGAATAAAGAGAGTGCACCCGGTAAGCGTTCTCGAGGAGAAAATCGGGCTCGAAAGGAAATTCCTTTGTTTATGGCAATTCGGGCTGTAAAAAATTGTTAACATATCTCAATATAAAGATAATTAAACATATGCCAAGCTATACTTACGAACTACCAGAACAAAGCATTCTTCTTTCTAATATAAGGCAAAACCTCTTAAAAGTTGGGCCTGAATGGGATGAGGTAGCAGCATTCATGCAAGAAGGGCATGTTGACTATGCTCCTATCAGAAATAATCCAATGCGCTCAGGGTATAAGTTTGTCTATCAACAGGCTAAACTTAATCTTACGCTTTATTTTTCAGAGAAAATATTTAATCGTATGTTAGATATTCTCAATCCTGAGAAAGTGCAAATTTTAAAGGCAGTTGTTGAGTCATCAATTCCAAAGAGATCGGGTTACTTAATTAATGAATTTAAGGTCCGTGGAATTATGGAAGAAGAGGTTTGATTTTTTAAAAGGGTTTGTCTTCCAATATAGCTTTGCGGATACTCTGCATTTGCTTTTGGTAAAAGGTGATATTGTGAAGAGTGTTGAGTCTCATTATAAAAATTTCATCAGCGATAAATAAGTGTCTTAAGTAGGCCCTCGAATAATTTTTACAGGTATAACAATCACATTCCGGATCTAGTGGACTATCGTCTTTTTTATATTGAAGATTTCGGATATTAACTTTCCCTTGACTGGTAAAGAGAGAGCCGTTTCTTGCATTTCTGCTCGGCATTACGCAGTCAAACATGTCGACCCCCATACTACTACATTGCCTTAGGTCTTCAGGTGTGCCTACTCCCATCAAATATCGAGGTTTGCTCTTTGGTAAATATTCGGCTGTGTGTGCAGCAATATCGAGCATGATGTTCTTTTCTTCTCCAACACTTAAACCTCCAATAGCGTAACCGGGAAAATCAAGCATAGTAATTTCTTTAATGCTTTCAGTTCGAAGATCTTTATACATTCCTCCTTGGATAATGCCAAATAGTGATTGGTGTTCTAAGCGGTGTGCTTTTTTACAACGGGTAGCCCAGCGGGTAGATAACTTTAAAGATATTTTTGTAGTAGTGTGGTCAGAAGGGTAGGGGGTCGGTTCATCAAAAGTCATAGCGATGTCTGATCCAAGCGCTTCCTGAATTTCCATAGAAAGTTCAGGAGAAAAAAAATGAGAAGAACCGTCGATGTGAGACCTAAAGGTAACCCCCTCTTCAGTAATTTTGGCAAGCTTATTTAAACTAAAGACTTGGAACCCTCCGCTGTCAGTGAGGATAGGTTTATCCCAGTTCATAAAATTATGGAGTCCACCTAGAGACTTGATGATTTTATGTCCTGGTCGTAAATAAAGATGGTAAGTATTTCCAAGAATAATATTAGAACCAGATTGAATAATATCCTCAGGGGAAAGTGCTTTGACAGTTGCTTGTGTGCCAACAGGCATGAAAGCTGGAGTTTTAATTTCTCCATGTGGAGTTAAAAGGCGACCAAGGCGTGCAGAAGAATAGGTGTGTTGCTTTATGACTTGGAATTCAATCACTATATAAATTGGGTTAACAAAAATCTATGAATATGGAATATGGTTTGGTTAAGATGGTTCATAATAAAAATTAAGATAATAATTTTTTTAGGAGGGCTTTTTGCAAGTGCAGACGGTTCTCTGCCTGCTCGAATACGACAGAGTGTTTTCCTTCTAGAACCTCGGAGGTAATTTCCATTTCTCTATGTGCTGGTAGGCAATGCATAACCAGAGTTTCTGCTTTAGCAGCATCTACTAGCGGCTGGTTTATTTGGTATGGCTTTAATAATGATACTTTTTTATTAGTTTCTTCCTGTCCCATGCTGACCCAAACGTCTGTATAAATCACGTCTGCATCCTTAACTGCAGTAATAGGATCTTCTGTAATTTCTATGGAGTCGGGAATAGAGATTTCTTTTGGCAATTCTGGTTTGCATGAAGCAGGGCAGGCAACTGAAAGCCTTAAGTTAAACATTGCGGCAGCATTAATCCAAGAGTATGCGACATTATTTCCATCTCCAACATAAGCGATTTTAATATCATCGAGATGACCAAGTTTCTCTTGAATAGTAAATAGATCTGACATTATTTGAATGGGGTGGTTTAGGTCTGTCAATCCATTGATGACCGGGATGCTGGCATGTTTAGCCAACTCTTCTATTTCCTTGAAATCAAAAGTACGAATTAAAATTCCATCTAGATAACGCGAAAGTACACGCGCCGAGTCAGCAATACTTTCCCCTCGGCCTAGTTGCATTTGATCTGGAGTTAAAAAAAGAGAGTGGCCACCTAGTTCAAACATTCCCACTTCGAAAGAGATTCTCGTTCGGGTAGAATTTTTATTGAAAATCATCCCTAGAGTCTTCCCTTCTAGTGGTTTGTGAGAAGTTCCATTTATTTTGAATTGTTTGAGTTCAGTTGCTTGTTTTAGTAATTCAAGAACTTCGACTTTAGTTAGATCGTTTAATTTTAAAAAATCTTTTTTCACAGAATTGAAATTCCTTTAATTAAATTTATTTTTGCATCTTAGTAAAAATTTTTGAAAGTATTTTTATTAAAAAATCAATTTCCTTACGTGTAACAATCAGCGGAGGCAAAAAACGAATTGTATTTACTTGGATACAGTTAATCAAAATACCTTCCTTGATGCAATCTGTTACTACTTTAGCCCCTGGTTGATTTAGCTCAACTGCAAGCATAAGACCAATTCCACGAACTTCTCGTATTATAGAAAAATTTTCTTTTAGATAGTGTAGTTGTTGAAGGAAATAGTCTCCTTGAGAAGAGGCTTTTCTTAAAAACCCTTTTTGGGTTAAAGTTTTTAAAGAGGCTAATGAAGCAGCGCAGGCTAATGGGTTTCCTCCAAATGTTGCTCCATGCGTTCCGGGGGAAAATGATTTTATTATTTTGTTGGTGCTCCCCATAGCTCCTATTGCTATGCCACCACCAAGAGCCTTGGCCAAAGTAATTATATCGGGTTTTACTTTGTATC
>JABHTG010000056.1 GCA_018697205.1 Nitrospina sp.
AAAGAGCATTATGGTTCTGATTTAAATGGAAAAAAAATTTTGGAGATTGGGAGTGGGTATGGAATGTTTTTGATTGGCGCACGGTTGTGGGAGGGAATGGATGCGTTTGGTATTGAGCCAGCTCTGTTCCAGTGCGATAATCTAAAACTCCCGAAAAGGGTTTTAAGGGCCGGTGGGGTTGAGGAGGATATTTACTTCGGAGCTACAGGGGAGCAACTCCCGTTCCGCAAATGTTTTTTTGATGCTATCTACTCTAATAATGCTTTAGAGCATGTTTCTGACCCTCAGAAAGTTTTAAATGAGGCTTTCAGAGTTTTGAAGCCAGGTGGGAAGATGGTGATCATTGTCCCTAACTATTTTACCTTTTGGGAAGGGCATTATAAAATTTTTTGGTGCCCTCTTTTTAATTGGCGGCCATTAGGAAGGTTGTATATTCGTTTAATGGGTAGAGACCCAGATTTTTTGGATAGCCTCCATCTAGTGACTCCAAAAAAAATTTTTCAGTGGTTGAGTTCTGTAAGTGGAGATTATGAAATCTTGGGAACGGGGGTGGATGTTTGGAAAAGAAGACTTTCGGGAGAAGATTTCGCGCCATATGGTGGTATGGATACTGCCAAGAAAATTTTTTGGTTATTAAAAAAATGTGGAGTGTCAAGCCTTGCTGGTGGAATTACTGCTTTTTTTAATATGCATACCCCTATAATTTTGACATTAAAAAAAATATCTGGTTAAAGTTCAGAGGGTTAATTATATTTAAAATATCTTTTTTTATTAAATATTTGGAGATTTTTTGCTTTTAATTGGATTCTTGAAATATTTCAAAGACTACTTTATAAAATTTTTAACTTTTAAAAGTACTTTTTAAGCTAAAACTTGTGAAAGGCCTGAGTATTCAGTTTCTCAACTAAGATCCCGCTGCACTACCCATAAGATTAACCTGAGTTTGTGAAATTCTACTATAAAAAAATATTTATCAAGAAACTACAAAACTAAATAACTATTTACAGTATCAATCAGTTTAGGTTTTGTGATACCTTTAATATCTCATTTCTACTGCAAGGGGTTTTCTTTCTGAGGTCGCTGTAGGCACATCAGGGTTCGATAATTCAACGTATTATAGTATTTAAAATAATTCTCATGGCTTGAGTAATCCTTTTATGGCAACTTAGGCTAGGGGTAGTGTGAGGTTTTTATACTGTTTTGGTTGGTTTAAGAGGTTATTAATGATTCAGTCTAAGCTGATTACTGGGCTTGGTATTTTAAAGGCTATCGGTAAGGTTAAGTTGCTTAATAAGCGAGTTCCAGCTTATTGCGAATGGGAAATTACTCATTATTGCAATATGAGCTGTTCTTGGTGCTCAACTTTAACTGCTGCGCGTAATAATGCCGATGACTTGTCATCCGAGCAAGCCTTGGATGTAATCGAACAATTAAGCGATTTGGGGACTCAGATGGTTCATTTTTCTGGTGGAGAACCCATGCTGAGAAAAGATTTGCATTCACTGATTACCCGAGCTAAACAAAAAAATATGATGGTTGCGCTGACGACGAATGGATCTGCTTCCTCCGAGGCCATGGAAAGAGTACTTCATGCAGATATGATTAGGGTGAGTATTGATGGTACAGAGGAATTTCATGATGAACAACGTGAGTTTAAGGGTGCCTTCAAGAAAGCTATTAAGACAGTAGAATTTTTAATTTCCAAAGGTAAAAAGCCTCAGATTGTTACATTTTATACAAATGAGTCTTCTTATCCTATGATTACCGAATTGGCTAAGATTTGCGAGACCTTGGGGATTCAAATGATTTTAAATATTCATGTTTTCAATGGAGAGCATGGAGAAAAGGCGAAGTCTTATTATGGTTGGAGAGAAAACGATGTGGGTTCAATGTATCTTTCTGCGCTCGGGCGTTTGAGAAAGGAGTTCGGTAGTGCGATAGCCAATCCTGAACCCTTTTCCTCGATTGTCAGCTCTGGTGGGTTGGACACTTACGGTTGCAGAGCGATGGACTTTGCTATTAACATTAAAGCTGATGGAAGTGTTTGTTTGCCTTGTACGCAATTTCCCCAGAATATAAAAAAGGGTGATTTGAGGGAGATTTATTACAGTCCTGAAGCTGACGAAATACATCATACCCAAGGAAAAAAACCAGAATGCAGTGGCTGCCTAATGAGATGTATGGGTTCAGCAAGTGCTATGTTAAATTTAAATGGACAGAAGGCTTTATTTAATACCTATGCCAAAAATCTTTTTTTTGGTTGATTGTGAATAGAGATCTAAGAAGAGGCTATATATGCAAATTACTTTGATTAATCCACCAATCTGTTTGAAAGATGTCTACGGAAAGTTTGAAAAGTTAGCTTCTTTTCAACCTCCACTGGGGATCACTTCACTAGCAGGATATTTGTTGCAGTATGGTTACGATATTAAAATCATCGACGCCAATGCCACTTATCTTACGATTGAAGATATTGTTAAGGAGTTAAAGAAAAATCCCCCTGACTTAGTTGGTTTGTATACTATATCTTATAACTACCCAGTAATTGAGGTTTTGTCCAAAGGAATCAGAGAAGCGGTACCTGGTCTAAAAATCGTTGCTGGTGGACCTCATGTGACCTTCATGTCGGAGGAAACCCTGAGTGAAACGCCTATTGACTTTTGTTGCCTTGGTGAAGCTGAGGAAAGCCTACATGAGCTAATACAGCATTTGGAAGATGGATCCAAGGATTTTTCTGATATCGAAGGATTGGCTTATAAAACGGCAGAAGGCGAAGTAATCAAAAACTCTGAACGAGTTCGAATTAAAGATTTGGATGAACTGCCCTTTCCAGCAATTCACCTATTACCCCCTCTAGAAACATACAAGCCCTACCTTCTTCATCATAAAAGGACCCCCTTGATGACGGTAGCTACTTCTAGAGGTTGTCCTTATAAGTGCGTATTTTGTGAAACTCCTTCTGGCAAGATTGTTCGAGCTCATAGTCCAGAATATGTTGTCGATTACATGAAATTTTTAAACAAACAATATGGTGTTAGGGAGGTAACTTTTCTCGACGATACCTTTACGCTTAATGAAAAGCGTGTTTTTAAAATTTGTGATTTGATTAATAAAAGTGACCTTGATATTACTTGGTATGGAACTGCACACGCTAATGTTCGAGATATGGACATGTTTAAAGCTATGAAATCAGCTGGCTGCTGGATCGTAGCCTTGGGTGTTGAGTCTGGAAATCAAAAAGTAATCGATTTGATGCAAAAGGGAACTACTAAAGAAAATATGCAGGCTACAAGTAAGGGTATTTTAGATGCAAACCTTAAGCTTAAAACTTTTTTTGTGTTAGGAAATCCTGGCGATACAGTGGATACGATTGAAGAAACCATAAAATTTGCCATTGAGCTCAAGGGGCATTATCCAGTGTTTAGCCTTATGACCCCCTTTCCAGGTGCTCCATTATGGGAATCGGCAGATAAATATGGCTCTTTTGACCGTTCGAGTTTTGACAGATTGACACTGGCGACCGAAGACCCGGTTTTTATTCCTCATGGCCTTACAGGTAAACTTCTGTTAGAAAAACAAAAAGAAGCTTTTAAACGAGCTTACTTTAATCCGTCTATGGCCTTAAGGCATTTAAAAGGTTTAGACTCAGTTGAAGATGGCGTAAAATTAGTAAAGGCGTTTGTTGCATATATGCAGGTACAGTTTACTCATATTAATGTTCAACAAAAAATCAATTCCAAAATTGAAGCTTCATAAGCTATTTTTTGAATGTAGAGTGATAGCTGCGATATTTTTTAACATACTGTTTTTGAAAAGACTTTTTTTGGGTGAGCTAAGTAGATGCTGAGGAATTAATAGGACCGTGCCTACCACTGTAAATAAAGATAAGAAAAAAAGAGTTCTTTCTACAAATGATAGGCTGAGTGAAGTTTGGGGGAATCCTGAAGAGATGACCGGTGTGCAAACCGAAATTCTCTCTAAAAAAAAGCTGCTTCTTTTTTGGTCTAGAGAAGTCTACCGTTATATAAAAAAAAATCTATCAGAGCATACTGTGACTTTAGAGATGGGCTCAGGTAGTAGCCTTTTGTGGGAGCATATTCCTGGGCTAATTCGTAGTAATATATTATTTGTCAAGGAAAATGATCTTGTTTTTTCAGCATTTAATATACCCTTTAAGGATTCTTCGGTCGGGAATATTATTTTGATAAATGTTTTGCATCATTTGCAAGACCCCGTTGCATTTTTTGAGGAAGCTGAAAGAGTTTTAAAGCCAGGTGGAAGGGTGTTGATCAGCGATCCTTATATGTCTCTTCTATCTTACCCAATTTGGCATTATCTTCATCCTGAAAATTGTGATGCTAAAAATATAGGATTTAATAAAAGTGGGGATATTAATCCTTTAATTGATGCAAACTCAGCGACTGCAACGAACATGTTCTGTGATAAAGGTTTTTCCATGTCAGATAGGTATGACCAACTGAATCTAGTCGAAGTGCAACTACATTCTAAATTTTTTTATTGGATCGCAGGGGGGTATAATTTTCCTCAGTTTATCCCCACATTTTTAAATCCTTTGGTGAAGGTAGTTGAGAAAGTTTTATCCCCCCTTGATAAATGGTTGGCTAGTTTTATGTATGTGATTATAGAAAAAAAGGGAGTTGCTGATGTGTGACTTAATGAAAAAATTAGAACAAAAACAAAATAGTGTAAAGGTTGATCAGCTTTCACTTAAGTGTAGGTACCACAAAAAAGAGGATGAGAAATTCGATGACGATAGTTTCTTGAAGGAGTTTAAATGCTTAGAATTATTTCACTCCCTATACCCAATGGTTTTGGCTCTGATGTATGATGGAAAATTTTCGGAGGATGAGCTGGTCCTAACATGCCCTAATAGCGAAAATACGGTTACCGTTCGTTTATTTCTTGAGCCTGTAAAGGGGATTGATTTTTGGATTAATAGTGTCAAGGAAATGTTGCGGCCGTTGAGACCGATGGATGTAGTGACTTCTACTGTGTGCGCTGAAGTTATTTCA